>NZ_JBIAMS010000004.1:0-366157 GCF_042874195.1 Streptomyces sp. NPDC004134
TTGGCATCGATTACTTGGCACACTGTTGAGTTCTCAAAGAACGGACACTACCTTCAAAACCCTTCCGGGCCTCTCCGGGCGTTTCCCTTCGGTGTTCTGAACCTTACCAGACCTTTTTCGGTGCGAATTACCGCTCCGGATCAGGCAGTTCAGAGAGTGCTCTGTCGCGGAGTCGTCGTGCTCTCCTGCTCGAGCGACGTGAACAGTACCAGGTCAACCGCGGGCGATGCGAATCGCCCTCAGGCGTCCAGGGAGTTGGGCGGGGTGTCGAGTTCTTCGAGTTCGACACCGGGGGCCGCCAGGACCACGTCGCCGGCGAGGTGGACCTCGCCCCGATCGCCCGTTTCCAGGTCGCTGACCTGGTAGTTCACCACCCGCAGCGGCCCCGTGTCGGCCTCGTGGGTGTCCTCCCCCGTCCGTCTCCACGCCTGGTCCAGCGTGCGCGGGGCGAGGACCGGGCGGGTGAGGGCCACGAGGCGGAGGCGTTGGGGAGCCTGGGTGGGAGGGGGCCCGAGGAGGCGGGTGGTGGCGATGAGGAAGGCCGGGGAGGTCCCGGTGAATCCCTGGGCGCGGGCGTTGCCCTCGCGGGCCTGCTCGCCCGTGGGGTCCGAGCGGACCCAGGTGATGCCGTCGAGTGCCGCGCCGCGGACCTGCCAGCCGGCGGCGTGGAGTTCGAGGCGGACGGGGCGGCCGAGGTGGTCGATGGTGAGGTCCACGGAGCCTGTGGCCGTGCCGTCGGGGGCGGTGGTCCTGGCGGTGTAGCGCCAGCCGGAGGCGCCGGGGGCGCAGTGGAAGTGCTCGTCGCCCAGCGGGGTGCCGTCGTACGGGTCGTAGAGGGAATAGCGTCCGCGCGGCATGTGCCGCACCCTACGCGGCGTGCCCTCCCCCGACGCGCGGCCGCCCGCCCGGGGGTTCCCGGGCGGGCGGTGGTGGTGGTGCCGGGCTCAGTACCGGTAGTGGTCCGGCTTGTACGGGCCCCCGACCTGCACGCCGATGTACGACGCCTGCTCCGGCCGGAGTTCGGTGAGCCGGACGCCGAGGGCGTCGAGGTGGAGGCGGGCGACCTTCTCGTCGAGGTGCTTGGGCAGCACGTAGACGCCGGTCGGGTACTCGGAGGTCTTCGTGAACAGCTCGATCTGGGCGATCGTCTGGTTCGCGAAGGAGTTGGACATGACGAACGACGGGTGGCCCGTCGCGTTGCCGAGGTTCAGCAGGCGGCCCTCGGACAGGACGATGAGCACCCTGCCGTCGGGGAAGGTCCAGGTGTGCACCTGCGGCTTGACCTCGTCCTTGACGATGCCGGGCAGCTTGGCGAGGCCGGCCATGTCGATCTCGTTGTCGAAGTGGCCGATGTTCCCGACGATCGCCTGGTGCTTCATCCGCTGCATGTGCTCGGCGAGGATGATGTCCTTGTTGCCGGTGGCGGTGACGAAGATGTCGGCGGTCTCGACGACGTCCTCCAGCCGCGCCACCTGGTAGCCGTCCATGGCTGCCTGGAGGGCGCAGATCGGGTCGATCTCGGTGATGATCACCCGGGCGCCCTGGCCGCGCAGGGACTCGGCGCAGCCCTTGCCGACGTCGCCGTAGCCGCAGATGACCGCGGTCTTGCCGCCGATGAGGACATCGGTGGCGCGGTTGATGCCGTCGACGAGGGAGTGGCGGCAGCCGTACTTGTTGTCGAACTTCGACTTGGTCACCGAGTCGTTGACGTTGATGGCCGGGAAGAGCAGCGTGCCGGCCTGGTGCATCTCGTAGAGCCGGTGGACCCCGGTGGTCGTCTCCTCGGTGACGCCGCGGATCTCGGACGCGAGCTGCGTCCACTTCTGCGGGGTCTCGGCGACGGTGCGGGTGAGGAGCTGGAGGATGACGCGCTCTTCGTCGCTCTCCGCGGTGTCGGGCGAGGGGACCTTGCCGTCCTTCTCGAACTCGACGCCCTTGTGGACGAGGAGCGTGGCGTCGCCGCCGTCGTCGAGGATCATGTTCGGCCCGCCGGTGTCGGTGCCGGGCCAGGTCAGCGCCTGCTCCGTGCACCACCAGTACTCCTCCAGCGTCTCGCCCTTCCAGGCGAAGACGGGGACGCCGCGGGGGTCGTCCGGGGTGCCGTCGGGGCCGACCGCGATGGCCGCGGCGGCGTGGTCCTGGGTGGAGAAGATGTTGCACGAGGCCCAGCGGACCTCGGCGCCGAGGGCGGTCAGCGTCTCGATGAGGACCGCGGTCTGCACGGTCATGTGGAGCGAGCCGGTGACGCGGGCGCCGGCGAGCGGCTGGGCCTCGGCGTACTCCTTGCGGATGGACATGAGGCCGGGCATCTCGTGCTGGGCGAGCTGGATCTCCTTGCGGCCGAAGGCGGCCAGGGACAGGTCGGCGACCTTGAAGTCCGGGCTCGTGGCGGTGGTCGTGGAAGTCACGTCGCAACTCCTTGAGGGTGGTCGGATTCCCTGAGCGCAGACGGGACGTGCGCGCGGCGCCCCTGCGCACGCACGCGTGCGGACACACCGGTCCCTCTGCGGCTCAGTCCGCCGGAGGCCCTCTCTCCCCCTCGGCCGGCCCGCTGGCGGGCCACCCGATCGCCATCAGCAGCGACGTCTGGCTCTGCCCCACGAATCTACCGCAGGCCGCGCTCGCCGCGTGGGCATGTGGAGAACGGGAACTGGCCATCCCGCGGACCGGACAACCGGTGAGACGCCCGGCCCCTGGTGGGGGCGCGGCGGCCGCTTTCAAGCCGGACCCGGACTCGTTACTTGTCCGCCTGTGCGCGGGCGATGTCCGGCTCCAGGTAGATCATCCTCGCCACCGGCACCGCCTCCCGTACCCGCGACTCCGCGGCGTCGATGGCGCGCGCCACCTCGCCCGCGGTGTCGTCGTGCTGCACCGCGATCTTCGCGGCGACCAGCAGCTCGTCCGGACCGAGGTAGAGGGTCTTGAGGTGGATGACCCGGGTGACGGCGTCGCCGTCGACGAGCGCGGTGCTGATGGCCTCGACGTCGGCCTCGCTGGCGCCCTCGCCGAGCAGGAGGCTCTTGGTCTCGATGGCGAGTATGACGGCGATGATCAGCAGCAGGACGCCGATGCACACGGTGCCGACGCCGTCCCAGACGCCGTCGCCGGTGGCGAGGGCGACGCCGACGCCGAGGAGCGCCAGGATCAGGCCGACGAGCGCGCCGAGGTCCTCCAGCAGCACCACGGGCAGTTCGGGCGCCTTGGCGCGGCGGATGAACTGCCACCAGCCCTGGCTGCCCCGTACCTCGTTGGACTCCTTGATGGCGGTGCGGAAGGAGAAGGTCTCCGCGATGATCGCGAAGACGAGGACGCCCACCGGCCAGTACCAGTGGTCGATCGCGTGCGGGTCCTCGATCTTGTGATAGCCCTCGTAGATCGCGAAGAGGCCGCCGACCGTGAAGAGGACGATGGAGACGAGGAACGCGTAGACGTACCTCTCGCGGCCGTAGCCGAAGGGGTGTTCCTTCGTGGCGGCGCGCTTGGCGCGCTTGCCGCCGAGGAGCAGCAGCGCCTGGTTGCCGGAGTCGGCCAGGGAGTGCACGGCCTCGGCGAGCATGGAGGACGAGCCGCTGAAGGCCCATGCCACGAACTTCGCGACCGCGATCGACAAGTTGGCGCCGAGCGCCGCGAGGATCGCCTTCGTACCGCCGCCTGCAGCCATGTGCCGCCGGTTCCCTTCCGTCCGCCGCCGCGGGGCGCGGCGGGAGGCCGCGCCCTTCACGGCGGCACATTCTGTCAGCACCGCGGCCGGTGGGCGCAAGCCCTGCCGGCCGCGGTTGTGGACGACCTGCGGCGGAGCGCGGAGATCCGTCCGGCGGCGGTCAGTTGTCCGTGGTGGCACGGAAGAGCGTGCCGGAGCCGGTGGCGTGCAGCGTGCCGTCGGCGACCGGGACGAAGGCCGACTCGCCGCGGTGCAGGGCCAGGTGCTCGCCGGCGGCGTTGGTCAGCTCGGCGCTGCCGTCGGTGCACAGCAGGATCTGCGGGCCCGCGCCCTCCGTCTGGGCGACGGTGACGGGGCCGTCGTCGAGGTCGTGGCGGTACAGGCGGAAGTCGTCGACGGGGACGGGGTAGCGGCCGTCGGGGCCGGCCCGCAGCACCTCGGGGGCGCCCGGGGTGAAGGAGACGATCTTCAGCAGCTCCGGCACGTCGACGTGCTTGGGGGTGAGGCCGCAGCGCAGCACGTTGTCGGAGTTGGCCATGATCTCGACGCCGACGCCGTCCAGGTAGGCGTGCGGGACGCCGGCGCCGAGGAAGAGCGCCTCGCCGGGCTGCAGCCTGATGACGTTGAGCAGGAAGGCGGCGACGACGCCGGGGTCGCCGGGCCAGGAGCGGGCCAGGGCGCCGTAGGCGGCGTAGTCGGCGGCGTACGGGCTGTCGGTGGTGCCCAGCTTCTCCGCCGCCCGGCCCGCGGCCTCGACGGTGGCCGCCAGCTCGTCGCGGTCCGCACGCAGTACGCCGGCGAACACCTCGCGCAGCGCGTCCTCCTGGGGCTGTGCGCGCAGGGCGTCGGCGTACGGCTTGAGGCCGTCGACGCCGAGGCCGTCGAGCAGGCCGGCGGCGTCCGCGGGCGGGCGGAAGCCGCACAGGCCCTCGAAGAGGGTGAGGGCGCAGATCAGCTCGGGCTTGTGGTTGGCGTCCTTGTAGTTGCGCTCGGGGGCGTCGGCGGGGACGCCGTGCTCCTCCTCTTCGAGGTACCCGACGCGGGCCTGGGCGAGGTCGGGGTGGACCTGGAGGGAGAGCGGGGCGGCGGCGGCGAGCACCTTGAGGAGGAACGGCAGCCGGGGCCCGAAGCGCGCCACCGTCGCCGCGCCCAGCTCGCCCTCGGGGTCGCCGTCGATCACCTGGTCCAGGGGGACGGGCCCGGCGCCGCGGTCGAGGCGGGAGGGCGCGCCGGGGTGGGCGCCCATCCACAGCTCTGCCTGCGGCTCGTCGGTCGGGTCGGTGCCGAGCAGCTCGGGGATGGCGGTGGTGGAGCCCCAGGCGTACGGGCGGACGGTGTTGTTCAGGCGATCCATACGGCCATCTTGGTACGGGTCAGGCGGAACCTGCAGCCAGGGCGAGGTAAACGGCGGTGAAATCGGCGGTGGCGATCAGCTCGCCCGCGGCCTCCAGGGGATCCCCGTCGGACGGTTCCAGCTCGCTGACGGGGGTGCCCTGGGCGGAGGCCAGCTCGCGGGCCGCGGGGGCGGCCTCCCGGGGGGTGCGGGCGGTGTCGGCGGACTCGTCGTGCAGCAGGACGATCCGGGCGCGGAGCGCGGCGGGCTCCTCGACGCGGTCGCGGAAGATGTCGTCCGGGTCGGCGCCGGAGGTGAAGGCCCCGGACAGCAGCATGCCGTGGGCGGCGAGCGCGTCGGGCAGCGTCGCGGGCAGCGCGGGGCGGCCGGCGACGGCGGCCAGTTGGCGGGCGAAGTAGCGCGCGGCGACGCCCGCGAGGGGGCCCTCGCTCCACAGCAGCGGCAGCGACTCGGCCAGCTCGGCGGCGAGCGTCTTGGCGGGGTTCGCGTACGTCTCGATGGCGGGCCCGCAGCGCTCGGCGACGATGTCGAGGCGGTCGGCGACCCGGGAGAGGGCGTCGTCGGGGGCGTCGATCAGGTCGATGCGGTCGGCGAGCGCGAGCAGCGGGGTGAGCAGCGGCCACAGGCCGCCGGTCTCGATCTGCTCGCCGGGGGCGCGCAGCAGCGGCATCGCGAGGCCGCGGGAGGTGACGATCTCGGTGACCGCGGAGGTGCGGGGGGCGACGGCGGCGACGGTGCAGCCGCGCCGGTACGCCTGCTCGACGAGCGCGGTGAGGCCCGGCTCGCGGCCGTAGTCGGTGGCGATGAGCAGCAGGTCGTACGGGCCGGCCCAGCCGGGCAGCGTCCAGTTCAGGGCGCTGGGCTCGGGCCGGGCGCCGGTGGGGCGCAGGGCGGTGACGGGGCTGGCGCCCGCGGTCAGCGCGCGCAGCAGGTCGGCGGTGGTGTTCGCGACGGGTCCCGGGGCGGCGACGAGCACCGCGCGGGGGCGGCCGTCGGGCCGGACCCGGGCGAGGTCGGACTCGGCGGCCTGGCGGGCGGCGATGCGCATCTGGGCGCCGGCCTGGGCGGCGCTGCGCAGCAGGCCGCGGGCGTCGGCGCGGGCGAGTTCCCCGGGGTCGTCGAGCAGCGACTCGTCGAGCATGGCGGCGGGGCCTAGGCGGGGCGGCGGGCTTCGTCCACGAGCAGGACGGGGATTTCGTCGCGTACGGGATAGACGAGGCCGCAGGTGTCGGAGGTGCACTGCAGCTCGGGCTCGCCGGGGGCCTCCGAGGCGCCGCCGGCCGCGCCGTCCTTGCTCTCGCGCAGCGGGGCGTGGCACGCCGGGCAGGCGAGGATCTCCAGGAGGCTGGCGTCGACCGGCATGTGCGTCCCCTTCGGCTGGCTGCTGCGGTGCTGGGCTCGGCTGTGCGTACGAGCAGCAGGCGCCAGCCTACCGCCGGGCGTACGGGCCCGCCTGCCCGCGTCGGGGCCTGTGGACGGGCGCGGGGGCGGGCGGCGTCCGGGCGGTGGTGAGGGCGGTGCGGGGCGGGGGTAAGGGCCGTACGCCTAGGGACGCTGCCCCTTACCGGCCCGCCTGCCGCGCCCCGCGGCCTCAGCCGCGTACCAGCGCCAGCGCCTCGTCCCGCACCTGCGCCATCGTGTCCGCGTCGTCCGCCTCCACGTTCAGCCGCAGCAGCGGCTCGGTGTTGGACGCCCGCAGGTTGAACCACCAGCCGTCGCCGGTGACCGTCAGCCCGTCCAGCTCGTCGATCGTGACGCCCTCGCGCCCGGCGTACGCGGCCCTGACCGCCGCGAGCCGGGCGTCCTGGTCGTCGACGGTGCTGTTGATCTCGCCGGAGGCCGCGTACCGGTCGTAGGCGGCGACGAGCTGCGACAGCGGGCCCTCCTGGCCGCCGAGGGCGGCGAGGACGTGGAGCGCGGCGAGCATGCCGGTGTCGGCGTTCCAGAAGTCGCGGAAGTAGTAGTGCGCGGAGTGCTCGCCGCCGAAGATGGCGCCGGTCTTGGCCATCTCCTCCTTGATGAAGGAGTGGCCGACGCGGGTGCGCACGGGCGTGCCGCCCTGCTCCTTGACGACCTCGGGCACGGTCCAGGAGGTGATGAGGTTGTGGATGATCGTGCCGCCGCCGTTGCGCTCCAGCTCGCGCGCGGCGACCAGCGCGGTGATCGCGGACGGCGGGACCGGGTCGCCCTTCTCGTCGACGACGAAGCAGCGGTCGGCGTCGCCGTCGAAGGCGAGGCCGGCGTCGGCGCCGGTCCTGCGGACCTCGGCCTGGAGGTCGACGATGTTCTTCGGATCGAGCGGGTTGGCCTCGTGGTTGGGGAAGGTGCCGTCCAGCTCGAAGTACATGGGGACGACCTCGACGGGCAGCGGCTCGAAGACACTGGGCACGGTGTGGCCCGCCATGCCGTTGCCGGCGTCGACGACGACCTTCAGCGGCCGGATGGCGCCGAGGTCGACCAGGGAGCGCAGATGGGCCGCGTAGTCGGCGAGGAGGTCGGTCTCCGTGACGCTGCCGGGCTTCGCGACCGGGACGGGCGCCCCTTCTGCCTGCCACCGCTCGACCTTGGCGCGGATCTCGGCGAGCCCCGTGTCCTGGCCGACGGGGGCGGCACCGGCGCGGCACATCTTGATGCCGTTGTACCGCGCGGGGTTGTGGCTCGCGGTGAACATGGCGCCGGGCAGGCCGAGATGGCCGCTGGCGAAGTAGAGCTGGTCGGTGGAGCACAGGCCGATGAGGACGGCGTCCGCGCCGCGGGCGACGGCTCCGCGCGCGAAGGCGGCGGCCAGCGCGGGCGACGAGGGGCGCATGTCATGGCCGACGACGATCTTGCCGGCGCCGGTGGTCTCGGTGAAGGCGGCGCCGAAGAGCTCGACGAGCGGCTCGTCGAGCTGCTCGGGGAAGACGCCGCGCACGTCGTACGCCTTCACGATCGTCGAGAGATCGGTCACGGTTTACCGCCCTTTCGCACGCTGCTGAGGCTTGCACAGTACGCGATGGGGCGGACACACGCCGTCCGGGGCCGGGGCGGCAGGGACCGTACGGGAGCAGCCCGGCGGGCGGGCGGCGGTCAGCCTTCGGGAGAGCGGAGCACCCGCAGGTGGGCGCGGCGCGCGACCTCCATGGGGTCGGCGTCGCGGCCGCCGGGGGCCACGGCGCGCGGGGCGGCCATCCCGTCCCTGTCGGCCGCCGCGCGGGGCGGGCGGGCCGCTTCGCGCACGGCGTTGGCCAGGGCCTCCAGGTCGTCGCTGCTGGGCCGCGCGGGTCCGGTGGGGACCGCGAGCCGGACGACCTCCCAGCCGCGCGGGGCCGTGAGCCGCTCGGAGTGCTCCGTGCACAGGTCGTAACAGTGGGGCTCGGCGTACGTCGCGAGAGGGCCGAGGACGGCGGTGGAGTCGGCGTAGACGTAGGTGAGCGTCGCGACGGCGGCTCGGCCGCATGCGGTGCGCGAACAGCGACGTACAGGGCTCACGACGTTGGACGGTACCGCACTCCTGAGCGGGCCGCGACGACTCACCATCGCGTCACCCACCCGTGTCGCCCGCCGTGCGGTGCGAAGCCGGTCGCGTATGGCCGAGTTGACCTGCGACGTCGGTCACATCGGCGGTGGCTACGACGTTGCAAGTGATCAGCCCTGGCTGCAAATCATGTCAATCCAACCGGTTTCGGCGGACTTCGGCCCGTTCATCTGCGAGCCGATTCCTGTGCCGACCGTTCACTTCGCGACATTCCCGGGGTTGCCCCGGGATGGTCTGCGGCGGGCCCGGCGCGGGCTACGCTCATCGGTGATGGAGCACACAGAACGACCGGCGCCGCCCCCAGGGCCCCCGCCGCGCCCGCGCGGCCGCACCCGCGACCGTCATGGCCGCGGCATGCGGGGCCCCGTGGCGCCGCCGCAGGTACCGCTGGCGGTCAGCCGCTCGGACGCCTTCGTCGACCTGGTGCACGAGTCCGCCACCCGGCTGGAACGCCGCTGGCCCCAGCTTGCCGGCGTCGAGTTCGCCGTCCTCGACGTCCCCGGCGGCGGCAACGGCCCGGCCGGCTGGGAGGACGACGGCGCGGTGCCGCTCGGCCGGCTCGTCACCGGCGGCGGGGGCCCGGACCGCATCGTCGTCTACCGCCGCCCCGTCGAGATCCGCACGAAGAACCGCGACGAGCGCGCGCTGCTGGTGCACGAGGTGATCGTCGAGCAGGTCGCGGAACTCCTCGGCGTCGCCCCGGAGTCGGTCGATCCGCACTACGGCCAGGACTGACGGCGGCACCGTACGTCAGTCCGTGAGGACGCCCAGGTCCTGCTCGGCGTCCGGGACTTCGACCATCCCCTTGTCGTCGGGGAGGGTCTGGATCGTGAACATCGGGATGCCGCTCTCCTTCGTCGCCAGCGTCCGCGAGGCGTAGAGCTCGCCGCCCGAGACACGCTCGACGGTGAGCGCGAAGGTGCCCTCGGTGCCGGACGTCTTCGGCGGCTCGATGGTCAGCGTGGTGCGCGGCTTGACCGTGTACGTCTCCTCCGCCGCTTCACCGCCCTCGCTGCCCGGCGACGCGGTGACCTTGACCTCGACGGCCTTGCCCGGCGCGGCGAGCGACAGGCTCGCGGCCTTCGGCCAGTTCCCCGAGGCGGTGGTGCGCTCCTCGACCGGCGCGGCGGAGGGGATGAACGCCATCTCCTGCTCGGTGTTCTTGCCCCGGGTCACCCGCAGGGCCGCGACGATGGGTGTGCTGCTGCCGTCCTCCGGCTCCAGGATCAGCGAACCCACCTCGCCCTGGGTGAGTTTCTGCATGTCGATCGCCGTCGTCATGCCGCTCTTGGCGTGTATCGACTCGTACCCGGCGGGGGTGATCGAGCCGTTGGGCCCGGCGAGCTTCACGGCGAGGTCGGCGTCGTCCTCGCCCGGGACGTAGACGACGAGGCGTACGGAGGTGGCGTCACCGGGGATGCCGGGGAGGACCGCGCCGGGCGCGGGTTCTGAGACGGGCTGGAGCCAGTCGCCGCCGACCTGCTCGTCGGCGGCGTGCACGGCGGCGCCGACGCGGCCGGAGCGCACGGCGACGTGCAGCGCGACGTTGATCGACGGCTCGTCGGCGAGCGTGGAGAGCAGCACCGAGACGCTGGAGCGGGCGGGGACCTGGATGCCGTTGCCCGTCTCGCTCTCGACCGGGCCGTCCTTGTCGAACAACTGAAGGTCGACGACGGCGGCCTCGTCGTCGGGGTTGGTGAGCTGGACGTAGTCGCGGCGCTCGTCGATCGTGCTGGCGCCGGCGAACCAGAACTCGCTGTCCGGGGCCGTGCAGCGCGCGCCGGACAGGCCGCGGCCGTCGCCCGCGGTGACGAGGGTCGTCTGCTGCACGCTCCAGCCGGGGGCGAAGTCGCCCTCGGCGGTGCCGACGAGCGCGGGGGCCTCGGCCTCGTCGGTGGTGGCCTCGGCGGGGGTGCCGGCGCGCTTCAGGGGGGCGACGGGGTCGGGTCCGTCGTCCTTCTTTTGTCCGTCGCCCTCGTCCTCGCCGTCGCCCTTGTCCTCGCCGTCGTCCTTCTTCTCTTGCTGGTCCGCGGCTTCGGACTCCGTGGTGGCGGGAAGCAGTTCGGCGCTTCCTTCGTCGCCCTCGCCGCCGGGCACGAAGGAGGTGTACGTCGTCTCGCCGAGCTCCGTATCGCCCGGCTGCGGGCACAGCAGGGAGGAGCGCTCGACGGCGATGCGCGCCGCGGCGGGCGCGGCGTTGCCGCCGTCGTCCTCGTCACCGGGGACGGTGAGGGTGGCGACGCCCGCGGTGACGGCGAGTGCGGCCGCGGCGGCGATCAGGGAGAGGGGGCCGGTCTTCACGCGTTGTCGCTCCCGTCCCGCTCGGCGCCCGCGCCGTGGTTCCGTTGGTCGTAGTACGGGCCGGAGTACTGCCCCGCGCCGTACGGGTCCTGCCCGCCGTCGCCGTAGCCCTGGCCGCCCTGCGGCGGCACCGCGGGGGCGCCGGGCCGCTGTTCGCCCTCGTACGCATCCGGGTCGTACTGCGGCTCGTAGGGCGCCTCGTACGCCGTCCCGCCGTACTGCCCGCCGTAGCCGGTGCCCTCCCACTCGTAGCCCTGCGGCGGGGCCGCGTACGGGTCGGCGACCGCCGTGTCCCCGTAGCCCTGCTCCACCTGCCCGGCACCGGCCACCGGCGCCGCGGCCCAGGCCGGCTGCTCGTCGGGCGAACCGGTCGCCCCGGAGGACCCCGGCGGAGCCGGCGGCATCGGCGGCGCCTCGGGCACGGCACCCGGAGCGCCCTCGCCCGCGCCCTCGGCCTCCGCCGCGGCGGCCTGCGCCCGCAGCCGCCGTGCGCGCCGCCCGTCGCCCTCCAGCGCCTGCGCCGGGATCGCCGGGACGCCCGCCTCCGGCAGGTCGTCGTCCACGTCGCGCCGCCGTCCGGGCAGCGCCAGCACCAGCAGGACGAGCAGCGCCGCGCCGCGCGCCCAGGTCCACGCCGTGTGCGTCACGGCGGTGTCGTACGTGACGTCCAGCCGCCCGCCGCCCGCAGGCAGTTCGAAGCCCTGCGCCCAGCCGTCGACCGTCGTGGCCTCCAGCGGCTCGCCGTCCAGGGTGGCCTGCCACCCGGCGCTCGCCGCGTCCGCGAGGCGCAGCACGCGGCCCTCGGGACCCTCCTTGAGGTCCGTGTGCACCTCGACGGGTCCGGCGGCCACGGGCACCGGCTCGGCGGCACCCCGGGCCTCGTCGTCACCCGCGACGACGGTCGCGCGCGAGACCCGCGCGTCGACGCGCCAGAGCGCGCCGCCGTCCTGCTGGCTGAGCCGGGTCAGCCCGGGGGTGGCGTCGAGTACGCGGCCGAAGGTGCGCGGGGCGTCGTTGCGTACGAGGACGTAGCGCACGGCGTACGCGCCCAGCTCCGCCGACTGGTCGGCGCCGGAGCCGGCCACGAGCCCGGAGACGGTGCCGGACAGCCGCGGGTTGCCCCCGTCGGCCGCGGCCAGTTCGGCGTCGCCGAGGCGGGTGCCCGCGCCCCGTACGAGCATGTACTCGACCTGGCCGACCGACCCGCCGACGACCAGCGTGCGCGGCTGGTCAGGCGTGCGGCTCTCCTCCGCGACGAACGCGGGCACCTGGTCGGCGCCGCCGCGCTCCAGCGGGCCGTCAGCCCCCCGCCACATCCAGCCGACGGCCAGCACCAGCGGCCCCACGGCGCAGGCGACGGCGACGAGCACCGCGGCCGGCTGCCGCCAGCCGAAGGACTGCTCGGCGACGCGGTGGCGGGCGCCGTCGGCGCCGATGACGGCGGCGGCCAGCAGCGCGATCCCGTAGACGAGCGTCTGCGGCCCGGTCCAGCCGTCGCCCGCGCCGGCCGCGGCGAGCAGCCCGGCGACGGCGGCGACGACCCACGCGGCACCCACCGGCAGCCGCCGGTCGGAGCGCAGCAGGGCGGCCAGCGCGGCGAGCACCACGCCGGCGAGAAACACGCCGCCGCCCGCGTTGGGGCCGCCGGGCGAGGCGAGCAGCAGGCCCAGCGGGGTCACGTCGTCGGCGGCGGTGTCCAGTCCGGCCTCGGTGAAGAAGCCGGACGGTGCCGTCAGCAGATCGAGGGACCAGGGCGCCAGCAGCACCACGGGGGTCACCAGGACGGCCAGTTGACGCAGGACGGGCCCGAGGGGGCTCCGGCCGCGTACGACGGTCCAGACGACCAGCGCACCGGCCAGCAGGGCGGCCAGCGGCCAGACGACGGGGGTGAAGGCGGTGGTGACGGTCAGCAGCAGCGCGTACGCCCAGGCGCCGCGCCAGCTCGCCCGGCCGCGCAGCCCGCCGGCGGCGACGGCCGCGCGGGCGAGGAGCGGCAGCAGCACGGCGAGCACCGCGGTACCGATGCGGCCGGCGGCGAGCGCGCCGGTGGCGGCGGGCAGGAAGGCGTACGCGACGCTGCCCCAGGCGCGCAGCAGCCGGGAGCTGACGAGCGGCCGGGAGGCGAAGTACGCGGTGAAGCCGGCCAGCGGCACGGAGCAGACGAGCAGCAGGGTCAGCGCGGCGTTGGTGCTGCCGAACAGGATGGTGCCGAGACCGGCGAGGAACGCCAGGTAGGGCGGTGCGTCCTGGGTGCCGCCGGTGCCGACGGGGTGCCAGGAGTCGGCGTACGACGACCAGAGGTCGCCGGCGTCGGCGGGGGCGGGCAGGAGCGCGCCGCCGATGAGGGCGCCGCCGCCGATCAGCTCGCGGCAGGCGATGAGGGCGACGAGCAGCAGGACGGCGAAGAGCACCGGGCCCGGCTTGCGCGCCACCCGCTTCATCCGGGCGAACTGCTCGACTTCGAGAAAGTCGGCATCGTCGTCGCCCGGGCCGGACTCGACGGCACCGCCGTGCCGGCCGCCGCCGGACAGCTCGGGCTCAGAGCGGCCGCTGAAGTTGCTGAGCACCTGCTCGACGGTGGCGCGTACGGTCGCGCCGCGGCCGGGGAAGAGCGGCTTGAGGTCGCCGGGCGGCACGGCGGGCTTGCCGCGCCTGCGGCGGGCGGCGGCGATGCGGTGCGGCCGCAGCAGCACGGCGCCGAGTCCCGCGACTTCGTCGAGGGCCTGCCGCGGGACCTTGCCGACGAGGTACGCCAGCGTGCGCAGCAGGGTGCCGAGGACGAGCCGGAACGCGATGTACGGCAGGGCCGCGGTGCTGGAGTTGACGAGCAGGGTGTAGGCGGCGCCGGCCTTGTCGACGCGGTGCGGGCTCGCCCCCTTCGCGGTCTGCCCCGATCTGCCCATGCAGTCGATGGAGCGCCGCTCGCGGGCGGCGGCCTCGGCGTGCCGCATGACGGCGTCGGGCTGGACGACGACCCGGTGGCCGGCCTTGTGGGCGCGCCAGCACAGGTCGACGTCGTCGCGCATGAGGGGCAGCCGGGCGTCGAAGCCGCCGAGTTGGTCGAAGACGTCGCGGCGGATGAGCATGCCGGCGGTGGAGACGGAGAGCACGTCGCGGATGCCGTCGTGCTGGCCCTGGTCCTGCTCGCGGCGGTCGACGCCGGTCCAGCGGCGGCCGCTGTGGGCGATGGAGACGCCGGCCTCCAGCAACTGCCTGCGGTCGTACCAGCTCCGCAGCTTGGGGCCGATGATCGCGGCGGAGGGCATGTCGTCGGCGAGGCGGAGCATGGCGGCGAGCGCGTCGGGCTCGGCGGCGCAGTCGTCGTGCAGCAGCCAGAGCCACTGGACGGGCTCGCCGTGCGGGAACTCCGGCATGTCGTACGCGTCGTCGCGCCAACTGCGGCTGACGGGGTCCCAGCCGCTGGGGCGGCGCAGGTAAGGCAGTTGGTCGGGGGTGAGCACGCCCGCGGTGCGGGCGGCCTCGGCGGCGGCGGTGCCGAAGCCGGTGCGGCGGGCGAGGTGGAGCACGCGCTCGGCGCCGAGGGCTTCGGTGAGGATGCGGGCGGAGCCGTCGGCGCTGCCGGTGTCGGCGGCGATGACGCTCTGCACGGGGCGCTCCTGCGCCGTGAGCGCGGCGAGCGCGTCGGGCAGCCACCGTTCGCCGTCGTGCGAGACGAGCACGGCGGTGACGACGTGCCGCGGGAAGGCGGGGGTGCCGCCGCCGGGGGCGGCCGCGGTCGTCCCGGGCCGGCCTGCTCCGTCGGCTGCGGCGGCCGGGTAGCCGGCCGCGTAGTCAGCGTTGCTGTGCTCGGACATCGAGGTGCGGACCCCTGGTGGAGTCCGGGTCACCTCCCGGGAATGTGGCGGCTGTCGTGGACGGTGCCCCACACTAGAGGGTCCCTCCGTCACAGGGCGACTTGGCGGACGATCCCCGGGCCGCCGCCGGGTTCCGCCGAGGTCACGTACGCCGTACGGGCGCCGGGCGCACGCCCGCGCGAATCCCGTGGCGCCGCGCTCGCCGCCGCGGGCCCGCCCGGCGCGCGGCTGCGCCGCCGGTGACAGCGCCCGCTACGGCACGGTCACGGCACCGGCTAGAGGGCCGCCTTCTTCAGCCGGCGCCGCTCCCGTTCGGACAGGCCGCCCCAGATCCCGAAGCGCTCGTCGTTGGCGAGGGCGTACTCCAGGCACTCGGACCGGACTTCGCAGGCGAGGCAGACCTTCTTGGCCTCGCGTGTGGATCCGCCCTTCTCCGGGAAGAAGGACTCGGGATCGGTCTGGGCGCACAGCGCGCGCTCCTGCCACCCGAGCTCCTCGTCCGCCTCCTCGACCAGCACCTGCTGGAACAGCTCGGTCATGTGCGCCCCTCGTCTTTGCTTCCCCGTGATGTTGCCGTTACTGAATCGCCTGAACGGACACGTGTGAAATTACAGGTACGCCGCTCTGGCACAGTCAAGCCGGGATCTGCTATTGGACCTCTTATTCACCCTGCGGCACCAAGCCCTCGTGAATAGTGTTCATATCGGCCAAGACCATGACAGTCCGATAGACCGCGATCCCGGCAGGCACCCCTACCGGGGGAGACGATCGGGGCTACGGCGCCGTTGCGGCCCGCCCGGCAAAGCGAAGAAGATCACAGTCGCGTCACGGATGCACAACGGCACCCCGGCCCCGATGGTCGCCCTGCGGTTGGTCGCCGTCTCTCCGTACAACGGGGTGAATAAACCTTTCGCCACGCCCGGCAACCGGAAGGTGTGAATCCTTGCGGTCAACCCGGACATCCAGTTGACAACCACCCCCCGGATCCGCTCTGCTGATGCGCATGTCGGGCCCGTGGCCGTACCGGCCGAGCGAGGAGTGTCCGAGCTGTTGTAGCCGCTGAGGCTCCAGCTCCGCTCCCTGCTGCCTGCCCCGCAGGCCACCCCTTCGCCACTCTCCGCACTCCTCGCGCACCACAGACGCCAAGGACTCCCGAGCCCCATGCTCAGCGACATCCAGATCGGCGGCGACCCGCTCGCCTTCCCCCACCTCCTCCCGCCCGCGCCCGCCCACCCCGTCACGGTCGCCGACTTCGCCGGCCTCGCCCGCGCGCTCGCCGCCGACCGGGACGCCTGGGCGCTCCTCGTCGGCTACGACCCCGTCACCCGCTGGTACCACCGGCTGCGTACCGGCCCCGGCTACGAGGTGTGGCTGCTGAGCTGGCTGCCGGGACAGCGCAGCGGGGCGCACGGCCACGGCCCGTCCTCCGGCGTACTCACCGTGCTGGAAGGGGAGTTGACGGAGCGCGCGAACCACACCGCGCGCACCCTCACGCCCGGCGCGCAACGCGTCTTCGCGCCGGGGTACGTCCACGAAGTCGTCAACGACGCGCTGACGCCGGCCGTCAGCCTGCACGTCTACTTCCCCGCCCTGACCGAGATGCCGATGCACGAGGACCGTCCCGCCGAAACGACGGTCGCCTGCTGCGCCGCCCGCCAGGGGTACGAGCCCGCCCGCCGCTGAGCCCGGCCTGCAAGACTGGGCTCCATGCGCATCGTTGTACTGGCCGGCGGGATCGGCGGCGCCCGGTTCCTCCGCGGCCTGAAGCAGGCAGAGCCGGACGCGGACGTCACCGTCGTCGGCAACACCGGCGACGACATCCACCTGTTCGGCCTCAAGGTCTGCCCCGACCTGGACACCGTGATGTACACGCTCGGCGGCGGCATCCACGAGGAGCAGGGGTGGGGCCGGGCCGGCGAGACGTTCGCCGTCAAGGAGGAGCTGGCCGCGTACGGCGTCGGGCCCGGCTGGTTCGGGCTCGGCGACCGCGACTTCGCCACCCACATCGTGCGCACCCAGATGCTCGGCGCCGGCTTCCCGCTCAGCGCCGTTACCGAGGCGCTGTGCGACCGCTGGCGGCCGGGGGTGCGGCTGGTACCGATGACCGACGACCGGGTCGAGACGCACGTCGCCGTCGAGTTGGACGGCGAGCGCAAGGCGATCCACTTCCAGGAGTACTGGGTGCGGCTGCGCGCCTCCGTGCCCGCGCTCGCCGTGGTGCCCGTCGGCGCCGAGCAGGCCAAGCCCGCGCCCGGCGTACTGGAGGCCATCGGCGAGGCGGACGTGGTGCTCTTCCCGCCGTCCAATCCCGTCGTCAGCATCGGCACGATCCTCGCCGTGCCCGGCATCCGCGAGGCCATCGCCGACGCCGACGTGCCCGTCGTGGGCCTGTCCCCCATCGTCGGCGGCGCCCCGGTGCGCGGCATGGCGGACAAGGTGCTGGCCGCGGTCGGCGTCGAGTCCACCGCCGACGCGGTCGCGCTGCACTACGGCTCCGGGCTCATCGACGGCTGGCTGGTCGACGAGGTGGACGCGGGGGCGGTGCCGGCGGTGGAGGCCGCCGGGATCCGCTGCCGGGCGGTGCCGCTGATGATGCGGGACACGGACGCGACCGCGCGGATGGCCGCGGCGGCGCTGGAGCTGGCTCAGGAGGTACGGGCATGACGGCGGACGCGGGTACGGGCACGGAGGCCGGCGCGGCCACCGCCACGGCGGTGGCCGCGGGCGAGGCGGCGGCCCCGGAGTTCCGAGTGCGGGCCCTGCCCGGCATCCCCGAGGTCCGTCCCGGCGACGACCTCGCCAAGCTCGTCGCCGCCGCCGCGCCCGGCCTGGCCGGGCCCCCGCTCGCCGACGGGGACATCCTCATCGTCACCTCCAAGATCGTCAGCAAGGCCGAGGGCCGGGTCCGGCAGACCGCCGTGCCCGGCGACCGGGAGGCCGCCATCGACGAGGAGGCCGTACGCCTCGTCGCCCGCCGCGGCCCGCTGCGCATCGTCGAGACCCGGCACGGCCTGGTGATGGCCGCCGCCGGTGTGGACGCCTCCAACACCCCGGCCGGCACCGTCCTGTTGCTCCCCGAGGACTCCGACGCCTCCGCCCGCGCGCTCCGCGCCGGGCTGCGCACGGCCCTCGGCGTCAACGTCGGCATCCTGGTCACCGACACCTTCGGCCGCCCCTGGCGCAACGGCGTCACGGACGTCGCCATCGGCGCCGCCGGCGTCCGGGTGCTGGACGACCTGCGGGGCGCCCCGGACACGTACGGCAACGCCCTGGAGGGCACGATCGTCGCCGCCGGGGACGAACTGGCCGCCGCCGGCGAGCTGGTCAAGGGCAAGGCCGACGGGCTGCCGGTCGCGGTGCTCAGCGGGCTGCCGCAGCTCGTCGCCCCGGCCGGCGAGGACGATGGTCCGGACGCGCGGGCGCTGGTGCGGGAGCCGGCCGAGGACATGTTCCGCCTCGGCACCTCGGAGGCGGTCCGCGAGGCGGTCACGCAGCGGCGCACGGTGCGCGAGTTCAGCGCGGAGCCGGTGGACCCGGCGGCGGTGCGGCGGGCCGTGGCCGCCGCGGTGACGGCGCCGGCGCCGCACCACACGACGCCGTGGCGGTTCGTGCTGCTGGAGTCGCAGGCGGCGCGCACGGAGCTGCTGGACGCGATGCGCGAGGCGTGGATCCGGGACCTGCGGGAGCTGAGCGACTTCACGGAGGAGTCCATCGCCAAGCGGATCCGCCGCGGGGACGTGCTGCGCAAGGCCCCGTATCTGGTGGTGCCCTGTCTGGTGATGGACGGCTCGCACACCTACCCCGACGACCGGCGCAACGCCGCCGAGCGGGAGATGTTCGTCGTCGCCACCGGGGCAGGGGTGCAGAACTTCCTCGTGGCGCTGGCCGGCGAGGGGCTGGGCTCGGCGTGGGTGTCGTCGACGATGTTCTGCCGGGACGTGGTCCGCGAGGTGCTGGACCTGCCGGCGGACTGGGACCCGATGGGTTCGGTGGCCGTGGGCCACGCGGCCGCCCCGCCGCGGCAGCGGCCGCCGCGGACGGCGGACGAGTTCACGGTGGTGCGCTGAGCGCGGCGCGCTCCCCGAGGCGTACGACGGCGGGACTCCGGCCCACCGCGGGCCGGGGTCCCGTCCGACTGATCAATCTGCTCGGTTGGCCGGCGCTCAGTCCGCCGAGACGGTGACCTTGTCGTCGTTCTTGAGCTGCTCGAAGAGCTGCTTGGCCTTCGCCTCGTCCCACTTCTGTACGGAGCCGAGCCGCGGGTCCGTGCCGCCGGAGACGACCGGCAGGTTCATCGACTTGCCGTCGCCGCCCGAGACGCCCTTCATGGCCCAGAACATCTGGGCGACGTTGAACAGGCTCATGTCCTTGTCGACGATCAGCGAGTCCAGGCCCGCACCCATCGTCGGGTAGAGCTTGAACGGGTTCATGATCGTCGTGAACTTCGCCGACTCGCTGGCCAGCTTCGACAGCAGCTTCTGCTGGTTCTTCGTCCGGTCCAGGTCACCGCCCGGCAGCGCGTAGCGGTTGCGGACGAAGGCAAGGGCCTCGGCGCCGTCGAGGTCCTGGCAGCCCTTCTCGAAGTCGGCGCCGGAGTTCTTGTCCTTGACCGCCTCGTCGAAGCACATCTCGACGCCGCCGAGTTCGTCGACGATGTTGGCGAAGCCGCCGAAGCCGATCTCGGCGTAGTGGTCGATCTTCAGGCCGGTGTTGTACTCGACCGTGCGGACCAGCAGTTCCGGGCCCTCGATGGCATACGCGGCGTTGATCTTCTGCGTCTGCTCCGGGATGCGGTTGCCGGTCTCCGAGCCGGTGAAGGACGGGATGGTGACCATCCAGTCACGCGGGAGGCTGACCATCGTGTTCCCGTTGTCACCGGTGTGCAGGATCATCATCGAGTCGGTGCGCTTGCCCTCGACGGAGCCGGTGTGCAGTTCCTGCTGCCGCTCCTTGGACATGCCCTCGCGGCTGTCGGAGCCGACGATGAGGTAGTTCGTGCCCTCCCCGCCGCCCGGGCGGTCCTCGACCTTGCTGAGGTCCACCTCGCGGCGCAGCTTGGAGTCCGCCCAGAAGTACGTGGCGACGGGCACCACTATGAGGATGACGAGCGCGACGATGGCGCCGATCTTGATCCGCTTGCGCCAGTTCGGCGGCGGCTTGCCGTAGCCGCCGGCCTGGCGGCTGCCGCCGTCGTCGCCGTACGGTCCCGAGGGGTCGCCGCCGCCGCTGCGGTAGACCTGTCCCTCGTTGTAACCGTCGCCGTACGGACCGTGCCCGTCGTCGTCGTAGCCCCGGGATCGCTGCGGCGGCACCCCGCCGCCGCCCACGACGGGCATGACGCGGTGGGGCTCCGGATCGGACGCGCGGCTGCCGCGCCCGTACCGGTCCCGGCTGTCTGCAGTCCATCCCTCGGGCCAGTCATTCATGCGGGAAGTGTGCCCTGCCCGCCCGGCCGACCTGAAGGGGGGTTCCGAATCGGGCCGGGCTTGTAGCGGTTCTGATGCAAAGCGGCGCGCCGCATACAGTGACACACATGAACGATCAGGCACGGCTGCCGGCGGGTGAGGCGAAGCCCACCTCGGCCTCCCGCACCACGTTGTCGTCCATCATGACGGCGAACGACGCGAACCTGCTGGGCACCGTGCACGGCGGCGTGATCATGAAGCTGGTGGACGACGTGGCGGGGGCGGTCGCCGGGCGGCACTCGGGCGGGCCCGCGGTGACGGCGTCCATGGACGAGATGGTGTTCCTGGAGCCGGTCCGCATCGGGGATCTGGTGCACGTCCTGGCGCAGGTCAACTGGACCGGGCGGACCTCCATGGAGGTCGGGGTACGGGTGATGGCGGAGCGGTGGAACGAGTCGACGCCGGCGAAGCAGGTCGCGAGCGCGTACCTGGTCTTCGCCGCGGTCGACGACCAGGGCCGCCCGCGCCCGGTGCCGGCGGTCGCGCCGGAGACGGAGCGCGACGAGCGGCGCTGCCAGGAGGCGCAGATCCGGCGCACCCACCGGCTGGCCCGCCGGCGCGCGATCAAGAACCTCCGCGCGGGCGGCGGCACGGCCTGACGGCGGCCCGCCCCACGCCGTCCCCCGCGGGCGGCGTCACGTGCAGAGGACTTCGTCGCCCGAGACGGCCGACCAGACGTCCGCGCCGTCCAGGATCGGGTCCGCGGGCCGTACCCGGTGCACCTTCTCGTGGTCGTCGCCCAGCGTGACCGTCATGAGCGCACCGTGGCCGCGGTCCGGGACCAGCTTCGCGTGCGGCAGGGCGGCGGCCAGGGAGCGGGCGGAGCGGTCCCACTCCGGGTCGTACGTGATGACCGTGCGGTCCGTCCGCGCCGCCGTCGTGGGCGCCCCGGTGGTGTCGAAGCCGGTGCGGGCCAGCGTGCGGTCCACCCGGCCGCCGAGGCCGTCCTGCCCCGTGCCGTTCGCCACCTGCACCCGGACCCGCTCCGGCGGCACCTCCACCGGCGTCGCCTTGCCCTTCCCCCTGCCCTGCCCCTTCCGGCCGTCCGGGCCCCCGCGGGCCTTGAGCGGCCTGTCCTCGCGCAGCCTGTCGAAGAGCCGCCGGGCCCGCTCCTCGTCCCACCTGACCGTCGCGCCGAGCCCCGGCACCTCGTAGTCCATGTCCGCCACCGGCACCGTCGCGAACTCCGACGACCCGGGCGAGAACCCGTGCAGCGCCTTGCCCAGCGAGAACACCGCGCCGGTGTCCAGCGCCGCGTCCGTACGCACCGAGCCCAGGAGCGTCGAGCCGACCTCGCGGAAGCGCAGCGGGTTCATCAGGCCGCTGGTGCCGGTGAGCTTGTCGATCACGGCCGCCAGGAAGCGCTGCTGGCGCTTCATCCGGCCCATGTCGGACGCGCCGTCCAGATGCCGGGCGCGTACGTACGCCAGCGCCTCGCCGCCGTCCAGGCTGCTGGTGCCGGCGGGCAGGTCGAGACCGGAGTACTTGTCGCGCAGCGGGCGCTGCGTGCACACCTGCACGCCCCCCACCACGTCGACCGTCTTCATGAACGCCGCGAAGTCGATCTCCACGTAGTGGTCGATGTGCACCCCGGACAGCTTCTCCACGGCCCGTACGGTCAGCGGCGGGCCGCCGTGCGTGTACGCCGCGTTGACCTTCGCCGCGTGCGCGGTGCGCCGCTCGCCGAGGGCGCGGTTGGTGTGCGGCGGCAGTTCGACGTAGCTGTCGCGAGGAATGCTGACCACGCTCGCGCGGTCGCGGTCCTTCGACAGGTGGACGAGCATCAGCGCGTCCGTACAGTTGCACGGCTCCCCGCCGAGGCGGTACTTGCGCCGCTCCTCCTCGCTCACGCTGTCGCGCCGGTCGACGCCGGCGACGAGGAAGTTGAGCCCGTGGCCCTCCCGGGGGCGGTCGGAGATGCCGCCGAAGGCGTCGACCCGGTGGATGCCGGAGCCGATGGAGCTGAGCAGGAAGTACCCGGCCCCGCCGGTGGCCAGCAGCAGGAGGGAGAGTGCGGTGGCGATCCGCAGAACCCAGCGCGGGCGCTTCACGGACGGGGCTGGCACGGTGTGGGGACCTCCGCGGGGCTCGGGTGCGGGCGTCGGCTGCCGCGTGCACATGCGTGCACGGGCGCGTCTGTGCCTGCGTGGCAGGGCGGTGGCACGCGCACGGACCCGACCACGGTAGGGACGTAGGCGCCGTCCTTCCCCGCACACGCCGTCCGTACGCTTAACGCCACCCTGCGGGCACGCCCCGATCCCCCGTTCGCGGTAACCTGAGCGGCGCCATGAACGACTTTGCGACTCCCCCCGCGGTCTCCGTGATCATGCCGGTGCTCAACGAGGAGCGGCACCTCCGTGAGGCGGTGCGGCACATCCTGGAGCAGGACTACGACGGCGAGCTGGAGGTCGTCATCGCCCTCGGCCCGTCCACGGACGGCACCGACGCCATCGCCGCGGAACTGGTCCGCGAGACCGCCGACGGCGCCAGGACCAGGGTCCAGACGGTGCCGAACCCCACGGGCCGTACGCCCGCCGGGCTCAACGCCGCCATCGCGGCCTCCTCGCACCCCGTCGTCGTCCGCGTCGACGGCCACGGCATGCTCTCCCCCGGCTACATCTCCACCGCCGTCCGGCTGCTGGCCGAGACCGGCGCGCAGAACGTCGGCGGCATCATGCACGCCGAGGGCGAGACGAGCTGGGAGCAGGCCGTCGCCGCGGCGATGACCGCGCGCATCGGGGTGGGCAACGCCGCGTTCCACACCGGCGGCGAGGCGGGGCCCGCGGACACCGTGTACCTCGGCGTCTTCCGCCGGGAGGCGCTGGAGCAGCAGGGCGGGTACAACGAGGAGTTCATCCGCGCGCAGGACTGGGAGCTGAACTTCCGGATCCGTTCGGCCGGCGGGGGGGTCTGGTTCTCGCCGGAGCTGAAGGTCTCGTACCGGCCGCGGCCGAACCTGCGGGCGCTGGCCAAGCAGTACAAGGACTACGGCCGCTGGCGCCGCGTCGTCGCGCGGTACCACAAGGGCTCGATCAACCCGCGCTACCTCGCGCCGCCCGCCGCCCTCGCCGGGATCGTCGCGGGCGTGCTGGTCACCCCGCTGACGCCGCTGGGTCTTGCGGTTCCGCTCGCGTACACCGTGGGGATCGCGGCCGGCTCGGTGCCCGCGGGCCGCGGTCTGCCGGTACGCGCGCGGCTGCAGATCCCGGTGGCGCTGGCCACGATGCACATGACGTGGGGCTGGGGGTTCCTCACCAGCCCGCGGTCGCTGGCGCAGAAGGTGATCGCCAGCCGCCGCCCCGCGGTCACGGCAGGCTGAGCCGCATCACCCACCGGCTTCCGGTTCCGTACGGCCCCGCCCGCGCGCGCGAGCGGGGCCGCGGCGTCACCAGGTGTAGGACGGATTGACGTCCATGCACGCCTTCTTGTTGCTGCCCGCCAGCGGGTTGGAGCTCTCGGGTGCCTTCTCCGGCCCCTCCTCCTCGCCGCCGTCGCCGGCGTCGCCGCCCGCGCCCGGCGGGTAGGCGTCGCCCTCCCGCCAGTCGGCGCCGACCACCAGCGTCACCCCGTCGACGCCGCTGGACTCCTTCACCGCCCGGTCGGGCAAGCCGATGGACTTGGCCACCGCCAGGGCGTTCGCGTGCTGCTCCTCGGTCGCGTACGAGATGGTGGTGTCCGCCTGCGACTTGGGCGTGGCGTCGGTGGCGGCCTGGGTGAAGCCGTCTTCCGCGAGCACCTCGGCGATGTCGCCGGCCCGCCCGGTGACGGGGGCGTACATCGCGGTGCCCGTGCCGTTCTGGACGAGGACGGGGATGTCCGCCTTCGGCTCCGCCTGGGCGACGAGGTCGTCCGGCTTCTTCTTCTTGGGCTTGTCCTTGCCGTCGAAGGCGACGTCGTTGCGGATCATGGACCAGATCTGCGGCGCGTCCTCCTCGTTGGGCACGACGTGCGCGTTGTTCTGCGGGTCCGGCACCCACGGCATGGTGGTCATGGTGATGCGCTCGGGCGGCACCCGCTTGATGTCGTTCCCGAGGTCGTAGAGCTTCTTCAGGTCGCCCAGGCCGTCGTCGACCGTGAGCGCGTTGGTCGCCGCCTCGGCCAGGCGGCGCAGCTTGCCGGGGTCGGAGAGCTTGGCGCCCTCCTTGAGCTGGCGGGCCATCGAGTTCATGTACTGGTGCTGCGCGTGCGTGCGCCCGATGTCGCTGCCGTCCTCGAAGCCGTGCCTGGTACGCAGCCACTGCAGCGCCTGCTCGCCCTTGATGGTCGTCTCGCCCTCTTCGAGGCGCAGCCCGGAGTCCTCGTCGTAGACGTTGTCCCGTACGCACACGGGGACGCCGCCCACCGCGTCGGCCATGCTCACCACGCCGGCGAAGTCGATCATCATGAAGTGGTCGATGGAGACGCCGGTCATGGCCTCCCAGGCGGCGACGGTGCAGCCGGGACCGCCGTGCTGGAGGCTGGTGTTGATCGTCTCGCTGGTGGTCTCCGGGTAGACCGTGCCGTCGTCCGGGTCGGTGCACTCGGGGATCGTCACCCGGGTGTCGCGCGGGACGGAGACGACGGACATGTTGCTGCGGTCCGCGGAGACGTGGAGCAGCATCTGCACGTCGGCGAGCGGCTTGCGGCCGCGGTCGGCGCGGGAGCCGCCGAGGCGGACGTTCTCGTCGGAGTTCCGGCTGTCGGACCCCAGGAGCAGAATGTCCAGCGGGGTCTGGCCCTCCGCGTTGGGCTGCTTCTCGTCGAGCTTGTTCTTGCCGAGGTTGAGGGGGTCCTTCTCCAGGTTGTTGTTCAGGTCGCGGTAGTAGAGGTAGCCCGCGGCCGCGGTGCCGAGTATGAGGAAGGCGACGATGCCGAAGAACCAGCGGGCGATACGCATCCCGCGGCGCCGCGGCGGTGGTCCGGCGTCGCCGGCTCCGTCCGCGTGGCTCCCGGGGCGGCCGTCGGGGCCGGGCCCTTCGTGGCCGTCGTCGTGGTGCGGGTCGTGGTCGCCGGTGTGACGCGCGTAGCCTCGCTGCCGCGGCATGCCCGGCGCGCCCGCGTCTTCGTACAGACTGTCGTCCCAGCCGAGCTCGCCGGCTCTGTCGGGGCGACCGTCCGCTCCGCTACCGCGGACATTGCTGCGGCGCATGGGGCCTCCTGGTCGATCGCGGACGTGCGGTGTCCAGTCCGCACGTACGCCTCACTTCGCACAGACGTTCTTGTCTCCGGCCTTGACGTTCTGCACCCCGTCCGGCGCCTTGTCCGGCGCCTCGACGGGGGTGCCCGGCGCGGCGAAGTCCTCGCCGAGCGTGAGCGTCATGGTTCCCTCGGCCCCCGCGTTCTCCCCCGTCTTCTTCATGGCCGACTTCGGCAGCCCCATCATGTCGGCGAGCCGAGCGGCCTGTTCGGCCTGGTCAGGACCGTACTCAAGCCGGGTCTCCGGCTGGAGATCCGGGGTGTTGCCGGCCTCGGCGGCGTAGCCCGCGCCCTCGTCGAGAAGCCACCCGGCGGTGGCCGACGCCATGCCGGACTCCCCGCCGCCGTTGACGACGTCGACCCTCACCTCCCCGGGCTCCGACTTCTTCACCGGCTTGCCCTTCTTGCCCTTCTTCGCCCCGTCGAACGGCTTGTCCGCGGCCAGCAGCTTGAAGAGCGGCTTCGCCTTGGCCTCATCCATGAGGACTGTTGCGTCGTCCTCAGGGTTGTCCAGGACAGGCAAAGTCGCGAAAGTTATGTCGTCCTGGGGGACCTTCTTGAGGTCGTTGGCCAGGTCCATGAGCTTCTTCGCGCTGCCGATGCCGGAGTCGACGGTGAGCGCCTTGGTGGCGGCATCGGCCAGGTCGTACATCTTCTTCGGATTGCTCAGCGAGCCGCCCGACTTCATCTTGCGGATGAGCGAGCTGAGGAACTGCTGCTGGAGCTCGATCCGGCTCAGGTCGCTGCCGAAGCCGACCGAGTAGCGGGTGCGGACGAAGGCCAGCGCCTCCTCGCCCTCGATCGTGTGCCGGCCGGCGGGGAGGTTGAGCTTCGACTTGGGGTCGTCGATGTCCTCGGCGAGGCACACCTCGACGCCGCCGACCGCGCTGGACAGGTCCTTGACGGCGTTGAAGTCCGCGAGGATGAAGTGGTTGACGTCGAGCCCGGTCAGTTGCTCGACGGTCTTCCAGGTGCAGCCCGGGTCACGGCCGAACTGGCCGAGGCTCTCGTTGAACTTGGTCTCGTACGTCCCCGGGATGGTCTTCCAGCTCCCGTCCTCCTGCTTGGTCTTGCAGTCCGGGATGTCGGTGATCATGTCCCGTGGGATGCTCATCGCGGTGGCGTTGGTGCGGTCCTCGGAGACGTGGAACAGCAGCGTGGTGTCGGCGTGCCCGGGGCTGTTCATGTCGCCGTAGCCGTCGTTGCCCTTGCCGGTGCGCTTGTCCGTGCCCATCACGAGGATGTTGACGGGGCCGTCGATGACCGCCGCGTGATCCTCGCCGGCGACCTCGACCTTGTCTATGTTCCCGTTGAGCTTGCGGTAGATGAGGAACGCGGCGGTGCCGACGGCGAAGAGCACGACCGCGAGGCCGCCGGCGACCCAGATCAGCGCCTTCTTCTTCTTGCTCTTGCGGGGCTTGGGCCGGCGGCGGCTGCGCGGCCCGTCCGCGTCCGGCCCCGGGCCCGTACCGGAGCCGCCCGGGCCGCCTGAGCCGCCCGCCGCGCCGCGGCGGCGCTGGGACGGCAGGCGGGGCTCCTGGAGGCTCTCGGGGGCTTCCGCGGCGGACGCGTGGGACTGGTGCCTGCCGCCCGGCTGGGGAGGTGCCTGGCCCGGATGCCGGCCGCCTGGCTGCGGCGGGCCCGGCTGAGGCGGCTGGGGCGGGCCCGGGTGCGGCTGCCCGTGCTGCGGCTGCCCGTGCTGTGGCTGCGCGTGCTGCGGCTGCGCGTGCTGTGGGCCTGGGGCCTGGCCGTGCGGCGGCTGCCCGTTCTGCTGCGGGATGTACTGCTGCGGCTGCTGCGGCGGGCCGCCGTACCCGTGCGGGGCGTGACCGTGCGGACCCGGTGCGTGTTGGCCGTGGGGCTGGGGGCCCTGTCTGCCCGGGATCTGCGGGTCGAGACGCAGCTCATAGCTGCCAGTCTCGGGATTGAACACCCACTGATCGGCGGGGTCGACCTCGCCGGCGTGTCCACGGCCTCGCCCATCCACGGTCGCTTGGGTTCCTCACATCGCTCGGTCAGCGCCTCCCCCTGCCGGCGCCGGTCTTCCTGCCATACGCTCGACGACCGCCTGTCAGGCGGCCGGTCGGCTCACACTAGCCGCCTCTTTCGACGACTGGCGACGCCCGTGACAAATTCCACGCACTCGTAACAGGACATCCCGCGCATCCCCTCCATACACCGTGCCCCCCTTGTGCGCGTTGATCCGCTCTATCGGCAGATGTCATCCACAGGGGTTGTCCCCTTGAAGACCGACGGCGCGCCGGAGTCCCGTTTCTGCTTGGCTTTCCTGCCTTCGGAGACGAAGCGAACCACGCTGTCGGTTCGCAGTGCGCCGAACAATTCTCGCGCCGCCGGCTGCGCCAGTTCGTCGCGGTTGGAGTCCAGGCGGTACGGGCGGCGCGGCACGGTCATGAAGTGCACACGCTCTTTGGGCACGTCACGGACGACGCGCACGAGGTCGTACAGCTCGGTGAGCGACGACAGCTCCTTGTTGGCGGTGAGCGCGGAGGTCACCGCATCCAGCAGCGGGGCCAGGCGCATCGGGTTGAAGAGCACGCCGTTGCTCTGGACCTTGTTGACGAGCGAGGCCATGAACTCCTGCTGCCGCGACATGCGTTGCGTGTCGCTGCCGCCGTCGAGGGACTTGCGTGCCCGTACGTATCCGAGCGCGTGCTCTCCGTCGAGCACCTGGCGGCCCCTGGGCAGTTCGAGCTTGGCCGATTTGTCATGCATCGCCGCCGGCAGGCATACCTCGACGCCGTCCACGGCGTCCACGACTTCCTTGAAGCCCTGGAAGTCGGCGATGACGTGGTGGTCGACGCGTACGCCGACGAGCTTCTCCACCACGCGGATCGTGCAGGCGGCGCCGCCGTAGGCGAAGCTGAAGTTGAACTGGTTGACCTGCTTGCCGCTCGTCCCGCCGCCGGGGCGGCGGCAGTCGGGGATCCTGACCATGAGGTCGCGCGGGATGCTCACGGCGGTGACGCTGTCGCGGTCGCCGGCGAGGTGCAGGAGCACGGTGCTGTCGGAGCGTTCGACGCCGGTGTCGTGGCCGTAGCGCTCACTGCCCGCGCGGGAGTCGGAGCCGATGACGAGGATGTTGGTGGCCCCGCCGGTGGCGGGCGGGGGGCGGTCCTCCTCGTGGCGCTTCAGCTCGCGGGCGGTGGCGGTGTCGACGGTGATGTTGCTGTCGAAGCGCTGGTAGAAGTACCAGCCGACGCCGGAGAGGGCGAGGACGAAGACGGCCAGACCGAGGCCGACGCGGCGGGCGAGGACACGGCGCCGGCTGCGGGGACGGCGGGGCGGCCGAGGGTCTGCCGGGTACAGGGATGCGTCCTCCCGCGGGCCGGTCTCGTCTGCGCCCATCCCTCACACTCATTCGGCCGTTGTCCACGTGTGCGGACGGCCGCGCACCCCCGGGGTCGTACGGCCCGCCGCATTCGGTACATCGCATCACGAATGAGGCGCTACGCCCGATAACTTCGCCCGCGCGCGTCGCCCGGGGCGGCGGCGCGGTACGGCGTTACGAGACGCGCTCGTCGGCCCTGCGCTTCTCCTGCTGCTCGGGGGTGAGCCGGTCCAGGTACGGGCAGAGCACGACCCCCGCGCCGGCGGCCAGGGGGGCGTAGAGGCCCGCGGAGAGCCCTTCCCACGTGTCGTACCCGAGTGTCGAGAGCGCGCGGGAGCCCGGTGCGAGCGCACGCGACTCCGCGTCCGCGCGGGCGCGGGCGACCAGCTCGGCGGCGGTGAACCGGGCGCCGGGCGCTTCGAGCGCCGGCGTGGCCGGGTCGGCGGGGGCGTACGGCTGGAAGCGGTCGCCCTGTCCCGGCACCTCCACGGCGTAGTCGAGGAAGCCCTCCGGGGGCTGCGGGAAGCGGGCGCCGAGCGGGCGCAGGCTGAGGGCGACCCGCTCGCCGGTGCATGCGCGGGCCCGCTCCAGGGCGTCGGGGCCGCTGACGACGAGGTCGGCGGCGGCCGGGTCGGGGTCGGCGGGCACCGCGGTGACGCCGGTCGCGGCGCAGGCCAGCAGCCAGACGGCGGTCTGCCAGTGGGCGGGCAGGAGCAGCGCGAGCCGGTCGCCGGGCTCGGCCGCGAGGTCGCCCTGGAGGAGGTTCGCGGTCTTGGCGACCCAGTTGGCGAAGGTGGCGACGGACAGCTCGACGCGCTCGCCGGTGGTGTCGTCGTAGTACGTGACCAGGGGGCGGGCCGGGTCGGCGGCGAGGGCGGCGTCGAGCAGGGCGGCGGGGGTGGCGGCGGTGGGGTTCATCGCCGTCAGGTTACGCCGTCGCGTTACTCCGTCCGGCAGGGGCAAATGGACAGCGGTGGGGGGTGTGGAAAGGATGCGTCATATGTGCGCATTTTCTACTTCGGTCGTCGCGATATCCGCCGCCGCGCTGCTCGCTCCGCTGACGCCGCTCGCGGCACCGCCCGCTTCGGCGGGCGTGGTCCCCCGGGCGGAGCGGGCTGCCGCGAGGGCGGAGCAGCCCGGCGGCCGTACGCAGTCGCTGCCGCTCGCGCCGCTCGGCTCGTCCTCGCGCGGGCCCGGTGCGGGCACGATGGTCCTGTCGAAGCCGGACACCGGGCCGTTCACCATGGTCGGCGTCGTCTGGGAGGACCCGGAGGCGGAGCTGGCCGGGCGCGTGCGGGTACGGGCCAGGTCGGCGGAGACGGGCCGGTGGTCCGGCTGGCAGGACCTGGACGCCCACGCCGCGGACGCACCCGGCCCGGAGCCCGGCGCGGAGTCGGGTGCTGAGTCCCGTGCCGCGGCCGGAGGCGGGTCCGGGGGCGAATCCCGTGGTGGCCCGGCGGGCTGGCGCGGGGGCACGGCGCCACTGTGGGTGGGTGACTCGACGGGGATCGAGGTCCGGGTCGTCCCCGCGCGGTCGCGGGCGGCGGACGCGGCGGGCGCGGCGGGGCTCCCGCGAGGGCTGACCGCCGAGTTGATCGACCCGGGCGGGGCGGGGGCGGCAACAGACAAGGCGCGGGCGGCGGACCCGGCAGCCGCGGGCCGGATCGCCGAGCAGACCAAGGCCGCGTCGGAAGGGGATGCCGTCCGCCTCAACCCCGCCCTGCCCGCCGCCGCCCGGCCGTTCGTCGGCCCGCGGCCGAAGATCGTCACGCGGAAGGGGTGGGGCGCGGACGAGGGGAAGCGGGCGAAGGGGTACCGGTACACGAACACCGTGAACATCGCCTTCGTCCACCACTCGGCGACGGGCAACGGCTACCGCTGCACCGAGGCACCCGGCCTGATCCGCGGCATATACCGCTACCACACGCAGAGCCTGAACTGGGCCGACCTCGGCTACAACTTCCTCGTCGACAAGTGCGGCCGCGTCTACGAGGGCCGGGCCGGCGGCGTCACGCGCGCGGTCCTGGGGGCGCACACGTACGGCTTCAACCACAACAGCATGGGCATCGCCGTCCTCGGCACCTACGACTCGGCGGCGCCGTCCGAGGCCGCGGTCAACGCGGTGTCGCGGGTGACGGCGTGGAAGCTGGGCCTGTTCGGCAAGAACCCGGAGAGCAAGCAGACGAAGGTGTCGGGCGGCGGCAAGTACACCAGCGGGACGCGGGTCAGGCTGAACGTCATCTCGGGGCACCGGGACGGCTTCGCGACGGACTGCCCGGGGGTGCGGCTGTACGACAGGCTGGGCGCGGCGAGGGCGAGTTCCGCGTCGTACCAGGGGCGCCGCTGAGAAGGGGCGCGCACCGGTCGCCGAAGGCGCGGCCGCGGTCCGCGCGGGCGGGGCGCCGCGGCACGGGCAACTCCCGGCACCGGCCGCCGCCGTGGCTGTCGGTGGCGGCGGCTAGAGTCGTGCGACGTGTCCGCCGCCCCCGACCACCGCGCCCGTACCCGGACCTGGGCACCCCCGGGTCCGTACGACCTGTGGCGCACCCTGGGCGTGCTGCGGCGGGGTCCCGGCGATCCGGCGATCCGCGTCGCGGACGGCGCGGTCTGGCGGGCGAGCCACACCCCCGCGGGCCCCGGCACGCTGCGCGTCGCCCCGGCGGGCGGGGCGGTCGCCGCCGAGGCGTGGGGCCCGGGCGCGGAGTGGCTGCTGGACGGCCTCCCGGCACTGCTGGGCGCGGAGGACGACCCGGAGCCGTTCACGCCGCGCCACCGCGTCGTCCACGAGGCCCGCCGCCGCCACCCGGGGGTGCGCCTGATCCGCACCGGTGTGGTGCTGGAGTCGCTGATCCCGTCGGTGCTGGAGCAGAAGGTCACCACGGACGAGGCGTACCGCTCCTGGCGCCTGCTGCTGTACCGCTACGGCACCGAGGCCCCGGGTCCCGCGGGGCCGGAGCTGCGGATGCGGGTGATGCCGGACGCGCGCGGCTGGGCGATGATCCCGTCCTGGGAGTGGCACCGCGCGGGCGTCGACGGCAAGCGCGCGGCGACGATCGTACGAGCCGTCCGCCGGGCCCGCGCCCTCCAGGCGGCGGCGGACATGGACCTCGAAGCCGCCACCCGCCGCCTCACCGCCATCCCGGGCATCGGCCCCTGGACGGCGGCGGAAACCCTCCAGCGCGTCATCGGCGCCGCCGACGCGGTCACCGTCGGCGACCTGCACCTGCCCCGCATCGTGGGCTACACCCTGGTTCGCGAACGCAACGCGGACGACGAGCGGATGCTCGAACTGCTCGCCCCGTACGAGGCCGCGGGCCAGCGCCACCGCGCCACGCGCTACATCTGCCTCCTGGGCCGCATGCCCCCGCGCCGCAAACCGAAGGCCGCGATCCCGGACATAGCCCGCCTCTGACCCCGCCGCGCACGGCGGGGTCGGGCGGCGCCCGTATCAGGGCAGGTTGCGGGCCATGACGATGCGCTGGACCTGGTTGGTGCCCTCGTAGATCTGGGTGATTTTTGCGTCGCGCATCATGCGCTCGACCGGGTAGTCGCGCGTGTAGCCGTAGCCGCCGAGGAGCTGGACCGCGTCCGTCGTCGCCTCCATCGCCGTGTCGGAGGCGAAGCACTTGGCCGCGGCGCCCTGGAAGGTGAGGTCCGCGTCGCCGCGTTCGGACTTGGCGGCGGCGGCGTACGTCAACTGGCGGGCGGCCTCGATCTTCATGGCCATGTCGGCGAGCATGAACTGGACGCCCTGGAAGTCCGCGACCGGCTTGCCGAACTGTTTGCGTTCGCGGACGTAACCCTTGGCGTAGTCCAGCGCGCCCTGGGCGATGCCGAGGGCCTGGGCGGCGATGGTGATGCGGGTGTGGTCGAGGGTCTTCATCGCGGTGGCGAAGCCCGTGCCCTCGGCGCCGATCATGCGGTCCGCGGGGATGCGGACGTTGTCCAGGTAGACCTCGCGGGTGGGCGAGCCCTTGATGCCGAGCTTCTTCTCCGGGGCGCCGAAGGAGACGCCCTCGTCGGACTTCTCGACGACGAAGGCCGAGATGCCCTTGGAGCGCTTCTCCGGGTCGGTGACGGCCATCACCGTGTAGTACTCGGAGATGCCCGCGTTGGTGATCCACCGCTTGACGCCGTTGAGGACGTAGGAGTCGCCGTCCCGTACGGCGCGGGTCTTCATGCCGGCCGCGTCGGAGCCGGCCTCGGGCTCGGAGAGGCAGTACGAGAACATCGCCTCGCCGCGCGCCAGCGGCGTCAGGTACTTCGCCTTCAGCTCCTCCGAGGCGGAGAGCATCAGGGGCAGCGACCCCAGCTTGTTGACGGCCGGGATGAGGGAGGACGACGCGCAGACGCGGGCGATCTCCTCGATGACGATGACCGTCGCCAGCGCGTCCGCGCCCGCGCCGCCGTACGCCTCGGGGACGTGGACGGCGTGCAGGTCGTTGGTGACGAGCGCGTCCAGGGCCTCCTGCGGGAAGCGCGCCTCCTCGTCCACCTCGGCCGCGAAGGGCCCGATCTTCGCCTCGGCGAGCGAGCGTACGGCGTCGCGGAGCATGTCGTGCTCCTCGGCCGGGCGGTACAGGTCGAATTCGGGCGCTCCTGCCAAGGCTCTCTCCCATTCCCGCGCATGCTAATTACCGTTAAGTAGTTCCGATGGTATGCCGTGCGCGGCGGGCGGACCTACGTGACGTTGGCGACAGGGGGCGCGGCCGGCTCAGGGTGCGGTGCCGCCCAGGCGGTCGGTCGGGTACTTCTCGACGTACTGCGCCATGGTGTCGTTCCGCATGGCCTCCCACAGGGGGTCGCCCGCCTTGTCGTCCAACAGCACCACCGACTGGCCGTCGATCATGTCGAGGCCCGCGACCGGCGCGTTCATGAACACCAGGTCGCTGGAGCGCACCCCCTTCATGTCCCACATCAGGTCGCGCATCGCGCCGTCCGAGAACCGGTCGTCGACGCTGACCGTGGCGGTGACCGCGTCCAGCAGGCGCTTGACCTTGAGCGGGTTGGAGAAGTTGTCCGAGGACATCGTCTCGGTGATGACGGCGCGCAGGAAGTTCTGCTGCCGCTGGGTGCGGTCGAGGTCGCCGCGGGGCAGGCCGTGGCGTTCGCGTACGTAGTCGAGGGCGGTCTTGCCGTCCATGTGGTGGGTGCCGGCGGTCCACTCGCCGCCGCCGTTGCGGCGCGGGGTGGTCTCGTCGATGGTGATGTCCACGCCGCCGACGGCGTCGGTGAGCCGCTTGAAGCCGCTCCAGTCGATCACCGCCAGGTGGTCGATCTTGACCTTCGTCATGCGCTGCACGGTGTCGATGAGCAGCGGGGGGCCGCCGTAGGAGAAGGCCGCGTTGAGCTTGGCGTCGCCCCGGCCGGGGATGTCCACCCAGGAGTCGCGGGGCAGGGAGACGACGTAGCCGCCGTCACGGCCCTCGGGGAGGTGGACGAGCATCATCGTGTCGCTGCGCTGCGCGCCCGGCTGCCAGGTGTGCTCGCCGGCGCCGTCGCCGGTGAGCGGGAGGTCGGAGCGGGCGTCGACGCCGATGAGAAGGTACGTTTCGCCGCCCTTGGACGGCGCCGGCTGGTGCTTCTCGGGGACGTTCGTCGGGAAGGCGTTCGGGATGCGGTCGACGCGCCCCGTGTAGTGCTCGTACGCCCACCAGAGGCCGCCGGCGAGCATGAGCACGCCGGCGAAGAGCATGATCACGGCGCCGAGGAGCACCTTGCGGCCGCGGCGCATGCGGCGGCGGGGCGCTGCGTGCGAGGGGGCGCCGGCGGGGTCTTCGGGGCCGTCCGGGCCATCCGGGCCGTCCGGGCCATCCGGGCCGACGGGGCCGGTCGCGGGACCGGTCGCCGGGTCGGCCGCCTGGTGGGCGAACAGGTCCGGACCGTCCGCTCCCTTGGGCCCGCCGTCCGCGGCCGTGCCCTCGGCTCCCGGTGTTCCTTGCGCTCCGGGTGTTCCCTGCGCGCCCGGAGCGAACGCCGCGTCCACGTACGCCGCGTGCGCCGCCGTCGACATGTCCCCGGCGTACGGCGCCTCCGGCTCGCGGGCGCGCGGCGTACCGGGCTCGTCGGTTCCGCTGCCCGCTCCGTCCAGATGCTGCCTCGCCACGATTCCCACTCCTTTAGGTGCACGTTCATGAGTCAGACTCCGCACCCGGGCCCATGGTTGCCCAGGTGGGTGTGTCGGAGCCCGCCGTTATGCTCGGGACCATGACCTTGAAGATCACCGTGATCGGCACCGGCTACCTCGGGGCCACGCACGCCGCCGCGATGGCGGAGCTGGGTTTCGACGTGCTCGGCCTGGACGTGGTCGAGGAGAAGGTCGAGCTGCTGTCGGCGGGCAGGGTGCCGATGTACGAGCCGGGCCTTGAGGACCTGCTGCGCAAGCACGTCTCCGGGGTCGGGGGCTCGTCCGGCCGGCTGCGGTTCACCACGTCGTACGCGGAGGCGGCGGCCTTCGGCGACGTGCACTTCGTGTGTGTGAACACGCCGCAGAAGCAGGGCGAGTACGGCTGCGACATGAGCTACGTCGACGCCGCGATCGACACCCTGGCGCCGCACCTCGACCGCGCGTGCCTGGTGGTCGGGAAGTCGACGGTGCCGGTGGGCTCCGCGGCCCGGCTGGCGCGCCGGCTGGCCGAACTGGCGCCGGCGGGCGAGCAGGCCGAGCTGGCCTGGAACCCGGAGTTCCTGCGCGAGGGCTTCGCCGTCGAGGACACCCTGCGCCCCGACCGCATCGTCGTCGGCGTCGCGAGCGAGCGCGCCGAGAAGGTGCTGCGCGAGGTGTACGCCGCGCCGCTGGACTCCGGTACGCCGTTCGTGGTCGCCGACTACCCGACTGCCGAGCTGGTGAAGACGGCCGCCAACGCCTTCCTCGCCACGAAGATCTCGTTCATCAACGCCATGGCCGAAATCTGCGAGGCCGCGGGCGGCGACGTGGTCAAGCTGGCCGAGGCGATCGGCTACGACGACCGGATCGGGAAGAAGTTCCTGCGTGCCGGGATCGGCTTCGGCGGTGGCTGCCTGCCCAAGGACATCCGGGCGTTCATGGCCCGTGCCGGTGAACTCGGTGTCGACCAGGCGCTGACGTTCCTGCGCGAGGTCGACTCGATCAACATGCGCCGCCGCGCCCACATGGTCGAACTCGCCCGCGAAGCCTGCGGCGGGACCTTCCTGGGCCGGCGGATCGGCGTCCTGGGCGCCGCGTTCAAGCCCGACTCCGACGATGTGCGTGATTCCCCCGCGCTCAACGTCGCCGGGCAGATCCACCTCCAGGGCGGCCAGGTCACCGTCTACGACCCGAAGGGCATGGACAACGCCCGCCGCGTCTTCCCCACCCTGCGCTACGCGGAGTCGGCGGAGGACGCGCTGCACGGCGCCGACCTGGTGCTGCACCTCACCGAGTGGCCGGAGTTCCGCGCCCTCGACGCCGGGCGGCTCGCGAAGGCCGTCTCCCGGCCGCATCTGATCGACGGCCGGAACACGCTCGACCCGGTGCCGTGGCGCGCCGCGGGATGGACGTTCCGCGCGATGGGCCGCCCGGCGGCGTAGCGCGCGCCGGCCGACGCCCGCCCGCGCGCCGCCGCCCACGCGCCCGCGCGCCGGACACGGCGAACCCCCCGTTCCGCCGGAAACGGGGGGCAACGCCGTGCGGGGGACCCTCAGATGGAGACGCCGTTGTCGCGCAGGTACGCGACCGGGTCGACGTCCGAACCGTAGTCCGGGCTGGTGCGCACCTCGAAGTGCAGGTGCGGCCCGGTGGAGTTGCCGGTGGAGCCGGACAGACCGATCTGGTCGCCGGCGCCCACGCTCTGGCCCACGCTCACCGAGGTGGACGACAGGTGGGCGTACTGGCTGTAGCGGCCGTCGTCGTGCTTGATCACGACGGCGATGCCGTACGCGCCGCCGTCGGCGCCGTTGCCGGCCTTGACGACGGTGCCGGAGGTGACGGCCTTGACCGGGGTGCCGGTGCCGGCGGAGAAGTCGACACCGGTGTGGTAACCGCTGGACCACGAGCCGCCCGCGGCCCGGTACGCCGTGGAGAGACCGGCGTCGATCGGGGCGGAGAACCCGCCCGCGGGAGCGGCCTCCGCTGCCGGCTCCTCCGCGGCCGCCGGCTCCTCCTGCTGCGCGGAGGACGGCTCGGCCGAGGTGGTCTCCGGCTCTTCGAGGGTGACCTCTTCGCCGCCGTCGAACTCGTACTCCTGACCGGGGAAGATCAGGTCCGGGTCGTCGCCGATGACGTCCTTGTTGCCCTCGTAGATCGTCTGCCAGCCGCCCGCGATGCCGTGCTTGCGAGCAATGTCCCACAGGGTGTCACCGGAGACGACGGTGTAGTTGCCGGCCTTCTCGAACTTCTTCTCCGGCGCCTTCTCCTGCTTCGGGGCCTCGTCCTTGGCGGCCTGCTGTGCGGGCTGCCCGGACTCGGTCTGCGCCTCGGGCTCGCTCTTCCCGGCACCGCCGGTGGAGAGGTCGGGGGCGGGGCCGCCCTGGGTGAGCCCGGCCTGCACCGAGCAGACCGGCCAGGCGCCGGGGCCCTGCGAGGCGAGGACCTTCTCGGCGATCTCGATCTGCTGCTCCTTGGTGGCCTGGTCGGCGCGCGGGGCGTACTGCGTGCCGCCGTAGCCCTCCCAGGTGCTCTGCACGAACTGCAGGCCGCCGTAGAAGCCGTTGCCGGTGCTGATGCTCCAGTCCCCGCCGCTCTCGCACTGGGCCACGCGGTCCCAGGTGTCGACGGAGGCGGCCTGGGCGTGGCCGCCGGCGATGAGCGGAATGGCGACGCCGGCGCTGCCGGCGGTGACGATGAGGGCCCTGCTGCCCCGGGCTATCCGGCCCAGGCGACGGTGACGTCCGCGTGCGGACATGGACATGCTCCTCTCCGACGCCTGCGAGGTGAGCTGTCGGGTTCGAGCTGGAGATGCCCGGCCACGCGGAGCATGGCTTCACCCCAAGCCGTACCGCGCTTGCGCACGGTGCGGCACTTACCTGGGTCCCCCGCTCCTGCCGTGAAAGCTGAAGTGCCTGCCCGTCGCCGCCGACAGGATTCGGCGTTACGGCGACGAGGTACCCGCATCGGTGGCGCGAGCACGGCGAGCACCGTAAACACACAGCCGAAAACAGAACAAGCTGTGAACCGCCATCAAGGCCGTTCCCCACATCACATCGGAATCAGCCCGACAATCGCCCCATCCCGCGCCGCTCCTCAATTCCCCCTACCCGGTGGAGACTTGTCGACATATGAGGAGTCGGACACATCGCCCCATGGCGTGAGAATTCTGTGAGTGACTTATGTCACTCTGCTCACACCTGGACCTTCGCGGGGCCGTCGAGCTGTTCGATGGTGGCGATCGACGGGCCGCGCCGAGCGGCCACTTCGCGCGCCGCCGCCTCGGCGTCGCGCAACACCCGCAACGCGTTGGCCCACAGCAGCCTGGCCAGGTCTTCTTCCGACCAACGGCGGTACAGCAGCTCGGCGACGAGGTGCGGATAACCCGCGACGTCGGCGAGGTCCTCCGGCGTGAACGGCGTGCCGTCGAAGTCGCCGCCGATACCGATATGGTCGATTCCCGCCACTTCGCGCATATGATCCAGATGATCCGCCACGGTCGCGGCCGTCGCCTGCGGCCGCGGATGCGCCTCCTCGAACGCACGCCGTACGCGGACCGCTTCGCCGTCCGCGCCGAACGGGTCGAGGCCGCGGGCGGTCATGTGCTCGTCCACCTCCGCGGTCCACGCCACGGCGGCGGGCAGGACGAACTTCGGCACGAACGTGGCCATCGCCACACCGCCGTTGGCGGGGAGCAATTCCAGCACATCATCCGGAATGTTGCGCGGGTGGTCACACATGGCGCGAGCGGATGAATGGGAGAAAACGACCGGCGCCTCGGTGACGCGCAGCGCGTGGCGCATGGTCGAGGGCGCCACGTGGGAGAGGTCGACGAGCATGCCGACCCGGTTCATCTCGCGCACCACCTCCTCGCCGAAGGCGGTGAGCCCGCCGTGCCGCGGCTCGTCGGTCGCGGAGTCGGCCCAGTCGGTGTTGTCGTTGTGCGTAAGCGTCATGTAGCGCACGCCGAGCCGGCGGAAGGCGCGCAGCGTGGCGAGCGAGTTGGCGATGGAGTGCCCGCCCTCGGCCCCCATCAGCGAGGCGATCCGCCCGTCGGCCCGCGCCGCCTCCACCTCGTCGGCGGTCACCGCGAGCCGCAGCTCCCCGGGATAGCGGTCGACGAGCCGGCGCACCACGTCGATCTGCTCCAGACACGCGCTCACGGCGGCGTCCCCGGCCAGCTCGGCGCTCACGTACACGGACCAGAACTGCGCCCCCACCCCGCCGGCCCGCAGCCGCGGGATGTCGGTGTGCAGCCGCGCGCTCTGGTCGACGGCGATGTCACGCCTGTCGATGTCGTACGTCACCTGCTCCCGCAGGGCCCAGGGAAGATCGTTGTGCCCGTCGACGACGGGGTGCGCACGCAGCACCTCGCGCGCACGCGCGAGCAGTTCGCCGGTCATAAGGTCGTCCTCCCTGCGCGGATAGCGTGGGCCCCACGCTATCCGCGCAGGCTGACAGCCGGACGACCGGCCCCGGATCGGACGGTGTGTCAGCCCGCCCGGGTGGTCTTGCGGCGGAGGCGGGCGCCCTTTTCGCGGGCCTGGTGGTTCAGGTCCTCCTGGAACGCCGACATCCGGGCGCGGAGGTCCTCGTCGTGGGCGGCCAGGATGCGGGCGGCCAGGAGGCCCGCGTTGCGGGCGCCGGCCACGGAGACCGTGGCGACGGGGACGCCCGCGGGCATCTGGACGATGGAGAGCAGCGAGTCCATGCCGTCGAGGTACTTCAGCGGGACCGGGACGCCGATGACCGGGAGGGGCGTGACGGAGGCGAGCATGCCCGGGAGGTGGGCGGCGCCGCCGGCGCCGGCGACGAGGGTGCGCAGGCCGCGGGGCGCGGCCTGCTCGCCGTAGGCGATCATCTCGTGCGGCATCCGGTGCGCGGAGACGACGTCGACCTCGTACGGGACCTCGAACTCGTCCAGGGCCTGCGCCGCCGCCTCCATCACCGGCCAGTCGGAGTCGGAGCCCATGACGATGCCGACCAGCGGGCCGTTCTCCGCGCTCATACGCTGCTCATTCCGTGATCGTCCCCCGCAGGTAGTCGGCGGCGTGGCGGGCGCGGGCGCGCACGTCGGCCAGGTCGTCGCCGTAGGTGTTGACGTGGCCGACCTTGCGGCCGGGCTTCACGTCCTTGCCGTACATGTGGATCTTCAGCCCCGGGTCCCGGGCCATGCAGTGCAGGTACGCCGGGTACATGTCGGGGTAGTCGCCGCCGAGGACGTTCGCCATCACCGTCCACGGGGCGCGCGGGCGCGGGTCGCCCAGCGGCAGGTCGAGCACGGCGCGCACGTGGTTGGCGAACTGCGAGGTGACGGCGCCGTCCTGGGTCCAGTGGCCGGAGTTGTGCGGGCGCATGGCCAGCTCGTTGACGAGGATCCGGGGCTCGCCGTCCGGCCCGTCCGCCTCGAACAGCTCCACCGCGAGGTGGCCCACCACGTCCAGCTCCATCGCGATCCGCAGCGCGAGCTGCTGCGTACGCACCGCGTCCTCGGGCGCGAGCCCGGGCGCCGGGGCGAGGACCGTGTCGCAGACGCCGTCGACCTGGATGGACTCCACCACCGGGTACGCGACCGCCTGGCCGCTCGGCGAGCGCACGACGTTCGCGGCCAGCTCGCGGCGGAAGGCCACCAGCTCCTCGGCCAGCACCGGCACCCCCGCGCGGAACGGCGGCGCGGCGTCCTCCTCCGTACGGACGACCCACACGCCCTTGCCGTCGTACCCGCCGCGGACCGTCTTCAGCACGACCGGGAAGCCGCCGCCCTCGCGCGCGAAGCGCGCCACGTCCGCCGGGTCCGCCACGATCCGGTGCCGCGGGCAGGGGATGCCCAGCTCCGTCAGCCGGGCCCGCATCGCGCCCTTGTCCTGCGCGTGGACCAGCGCGTCCGGGCCCGGTCTGACCGCGACGCCCTCCGCCTGGAGGGCCCGCAGATGCTCGGTCGGCACGTGTTCGTGGTCGAACGTGATCACATCGCAGCCGCGGGCGAACTCACGCAGCGTGTCCAGATCGCGGTAATCCCCGACGACCGTGTCACCCGCCACCAGAGCGGCCGAGTCCGTACGGGTGCCGCTGAGAAGCTTGAACCTGATGCCGAGGGGGATGCCCGCCTGGTGGGTCATCCGGGCGAGCTGTCCCCCGCCGATCATGCCGACTACCGGGAATGTCACGCGTCCCAGCGTATCGGCAGGCCGGGCGGAGCCGCCCCCTCCGTCGGCCGGCCCGGTTAGCATGAGGTCTCCGGCCCGCCGGAGATGACCATGACCAGGGGAACACCACCGACCATCGGAGTCTGACGATCTTGATGAGTGCACGGCAACCGGGGGCAACGCGGCTGCGCCGCCTGAGCCGCGAGGTGGCCGAGTTCGCCGCGGTCGGGGGCATCGGCGTCCTGGTCAACCTGGCGGTCTTCAACCTCGTGCGGAACTCCACGGAGCTCCCCGTGGTCCGCTGCAGCATGATCGCGACGGCCGTCGCGATCATCTTCAACTACATAGGCTTCCGGTACTTCACCTACCGCGACCGGGACAAGACCCGGCCCCCGCGCGAGTTCACCCTGTTCCTGGTCTTCAGCGCCGCCGGGCTCGTCATCGAGAACGGCCTGCTGTACGTGGCCACGTACGGGTTCGACTGGGACACCCCGCTGCAGAGCAACATCTTCAAGTTCCTGGGCATCGGGGTGGCCTCGCTGTTCCGCTTCTGGTCCTACCGGAGCTGGGTGTTCCGTGCGGTGCCCGCGGCCAGGCCCGCCGCCGCGCCCGCGGATGCCGGGGAGGCCGGTGACATAGCCGCGGCCGCCGAGGTGCGGATCCCGGGCACCCGGCGGAAGCCGCGGGAGGCCAAGGAGCCGGAGGAGCCGGGGGAACCCGAGGCGCAGGAAGAGGCGGTCGGAGCGCGGCGGTAGCGTTCGCGTCCCGTACGAGCCGTCACGTATCGCGTACGCGCCCCCTCCACCCCCGCGAGCCCGCCCGCACGCCCCGTACCCAGGCGGCCCGTACCCAGGCGGCCGTGTGCCCCGTACCCGAGCCGGTCGCGGACCCCGTACGCCCCCTCAGTGGTCCTCGTGCTCCCGCGCGAGGAACAGCGCGAACGTCGTCGGCTTCTGCTGCACCAGCTCCAGCCGCCCCCCGTCCGCCTCCGCCAGGTCGCGGGCGACCGCCAGCCCGAGACCCGTCGAGTTGCGCCCGCTGACCGTGCGCTCGAAGACCCGCGAGCCGAGGTCCGCGGGGACGCCGGGGCCCTCGTCGGTGACCTCCGCGACCACCTGGTTGCCCGTGACCCGGGTGCGCAGCGCGACCGTCCCCGCGCCGTGCATCAGCGCGTTCTCGATCAGCGTCGCGAGCACCTGCGCCACCGCGCCCGGCGTGCCCACCGCGCGCAGGTCCTTCTTGCCGGAGCGGACGATCGCCCGCCCCTCGCCGCGGTACGCGGGCCGCCACTCCTCCAACTGCTGCTTGACGACCTCGTCCAGGTCGAAGCCCATCCCCGAGCCGGCCTTGGGGTCCCGGGACTTGGTCAGCAGCCGCTGCACCACGTCCGTCAGCCGCTCCACCTGGGTGAGCGCGACCGCCGCCTCCTCCTTGACCGTCGCCGGGTCGTCGGTGAGCGCGATCTCCTCCAGCCGCATGGACAGCGCGGTCAGCGGCGTACGGAGCTGGTGCGAGGCGTCCGCGGCCAGCCGCCGCTCGGCGGTGAGCATCCGCGCGATCCGCTCGGCGCTGGCGTCCAGCACGTCGGCGACGCGGTCAAGCTCGGGGACGCCGTAGCGGCGGTGGCGGGTGCGCTGGTCGCCGGAGCCGAGGCGCTCGGCGGTCTCGGCGAGGTCGGTGAGCGGGGCGGTGAGCCGGTTGGCCTGGCGGACGGCGAGCAGCACGGCGGCGCCGACGGCGAGCAGCGCCACGGCGAAGATGATCAGCAGGGTCTGGCCCAGCTCGTCGTTGACCCGGTCGCGGGCCTCCATGACCGTGACCCGCTCGCCCCTGCTGCCGCTCTCGGTGGCCTCGATGACCGAGCCCTCGGGCCGCTCACCGATCTTGACCGGCGGCCCGCCCGGCAGCTCCACCTCCGCGAAGCGCCCGTCCGTGACCTGCGCGGCGAGCGCCTGGCGGGTCACCCGCGCATCGTCGGCGATCTTGCCTTCCACGACGCTGAACAGCCGCACGGCCTCCGACTGCACCCGGTCGCGCGCGGCGGCCTCGATGGTGCGGGTCTCGACGATGACGAGCGAGACGCCGAAGACGGCGATGACGACGAGCACGACCGCGAGGGTGCTGTTGATGAGCCGTCTGCGCATGGCTGCCGGAGGCCGCGGGCGGCCTAGCTCTTCTCGAAGCGGAAGCCCACTCCGCGGACCGTCGCGATGTAGCGGGGGTTCGCGGCGTCGTCGCCGAGCTTCTTGCGCAGCCAGGAGATGTGCATGTCGAGCGTCTTGGTCGACGACCACCAGGTGGTGTCCCACACCTCGCGCATCAACTGCTCGCGCGTGACCACCCGGCCCGCGTCCCGCACCAGCACCCGCAGCAGGTCGAACTCCTTCGCCGTGAGCTGCAGTTCCTCCTCGCCGAGCCAGGCGCGGTGCGAGTCGGTGTCGATGCGCACGCCGTGGGTGGCCGGCGGCTGCGCCTCGGTGGAGCCGCGGCGCAGCAGGGCGCGGACCCGGGCGAGCAGCTCGGCGAGGCGGAAGGGCTTGGTGACGTAGTCGTCGGCGCCCGCGTCGAGGCCGACGACGGTGTCCACCTCGTCAGCGCGGGCGGTGAGCACCAGAACCGGGAAGCCGTGCCCGTCGGCGCGCAGCCGCCGGCACACCTCCAGGCCGTCCATCCCGGGCAGGCCCAGGTCGAGCACGAGGAGGTCGACGCCGCCGCGGAGCCCGGCACCGAGCGCCGTGGGACCGTCTTCTCGGACCTCCACCTCGTAGCCCTCCCGGCGCAGCGCGCGGGCCAGCGGTTCCGAGATGGCCGCGTCGTCCTCGGCCAGCAGTACTCGGGTCATGGTGCGATGGTAGACCTCCCGTCACCGAGAGTGGGCCGGTGGCGTCGGGTTCGCTCACCGCCCGGCACGCGGTCGAACGTCTCGGCGGCGCCCGTGCGCCGGTTCGCGCCGTCCGCCGGATCGCGGTCGCCGGATCGCGGTGCGTGGCGTTGTCGGCGACCATGAGGTCACCGGGCCGGCCGGTCCGCGGGGAGGCGGGTGCGATGGCTGCGGTACGGGTCCGGTGGCGGCGGCGGCTCGTGGCCGCGGCGCTGGGGACCGTCGCGGCGCTCACGGCGGTGGTGCTGCAGCCGGCCGGGACCGTGCCCGCGGAGCGGACTGCGGAGCGGACTGCGGAGCAGCGGCCCGGCGCAGACGGGGCGCTCAGGCGCAGCGTCGAGGCATACGGGGAGCATCCGGGGCAGCGCGTCACCGTCCACTGGCAGCCGCGGCGGGCGCTCCGGGGTGCCCTGGTCGTGCTGCACGGGGGGTACTGGTCGTACGACACCGACTGGGAGCACTGGGCGCGGGCCTTCGCCCGGCGCGGCTACGCGGTCTTCGACGCCGGTTACCGCCTGACCCCCGAGGTGCCGTGGCCGGCGCAGCGGGACGACGTGCTGGCGGCGCTGCGGTGGGTGCGGGACAACGCCGCGGGGTACGCCGTGGATCCGGCGCGGGTGGGGGTGCTGGGCTCGTCGGCGGGCGGGCAGCTCGCCGTGGCGGCGGCCACGTACGGGGCGGGGGGCGAGCTCAGCGCCGGGGTGGTGGCGCTGTCGCCGGTGGCGTCGCCGTACCGGGCCTGGCTGGACGGCGGGGGGCCGGGGGCGACGGCGGCGGAGCGGCGGCTGCGGGCGAGCACGGAGCGGCTGGCGGGGTGCGTACCGGACGGCACGCCGTCCCTGTCGGCGGACCCGGGGTGCCGGCGGGCGTGGTGGTCGCTGGATCCGCGGAGCACGGCGTCCGGGCGGGACGACGCCCCGATGCTGCTGCTGCACTCGGCGCACGACTTCGCGCCCGCGTACCACTCGGAGGAGGTGGCGGCGGCGGAGCTGGCGCAGGGGATGCCGGCGGAGGACGTACGGGTGCGGGTGGTGCCGGGCAGCGCGCACGGGATGCGGCTGCTGACGCGGCCGGGGGTGGTCGGGGAGATCGAGGGGTGGCTGCGGGGGCGGATCGGTTAGGTGTACGCGCCGGGCGGGGGCGTAAGACGATCGGCTCGTACGACGTGCGGCGGGCGGGATACGTACGACGTCACGGCAAGCGGCCCGTACGACGAACCGGCGGTGCCGCGTGCGGCGCTTCAGAGCGGCGCGGACAGCTCCGCCCACACCGTCTTGCCCGCCACTCCCGCCTCCCGCTGCACGCCCCAGTCGAGGCACAGCCGCTGCACGATGAACATCCCGTGCCCGCCCGGCCTGCTGGCCCGGTGCGGGTTGCGCGGCTCGGGCGTACCGGTGCCGGAGTCGCTGACCTCCAGCCGCAGCACCTTGCCCGCCGTGCGCAGCCGCAGTTCGTCCGGGCCGCCGCCGTGCAGGCAGGCGTTGGTGACCAGTTCCGAGACGACGAGCAGGACGTCCTCCGCGGCCGCGCGCTGCTCCGCGTTGACCGCGGGCAGCCAGCCCCAGTCCTCCAGCGCCCGGCGGGCGAAGTCGCGGGCGCGGGGCACCATGCCGCTGGCGCCGACGAGCCGCAGCCGTCGCACCTGTCCCGCGGGGGCGGGCTCGCCGGCCGGATCGGCCGCGGCGGCACCGCCGTCGGGGCGCGCGGGCGCGGCGGCGCCGCTGCCGGCCTCGCCTTCCGGTGGCAGTGCACCCGGCGGCAACGACCTGAAGCTCATCGCCTCACGACACCCCCTTCGCGCAACCGCACGCCCGCTCGCGCACCCGTCCGCGCATTCGTGCCCTTCCTGCCCGTTCCAGAAGTTTCGCCTGGGCTTCTGCCCTACGAGATCGCGGAAACACCCCCGAGTTTCCCCGGGACGCTGTGACGCGCATCACCTGACGCACCGGCCCCACCCGGCTTCCGGTGACCGGGAGGTCACTCCACGAGGGCGGCCTCCAGGGTGTCGTGCAGCGAGAAGACCGCCTCCGCACCCGTGATCTCGAAGACTCTGGCCACCACCGGCTGCAGGCCCGCGAGGTGCACCGCTCCCCCGCCGGCCTCCGCTTTCAGGCGGGCGCCGAGGAGCACGTTCAGCCCGGTCGAGTCGCAGAACTCCAGGCGCGAGCAGTCGAGTACGAGCCGGCTGCGGCCGCCGGCGATACATCGCTCCAGCGGCTCCCGCAGCACCTCGGCCGTGTGGTAATCGAGTTCACCCGCAGGTGTGAGGACAGCGCTCCCGCCATGGACCCGCACGTCGACGTGCAGTCGGCCGCGGCTCTGGCTTCCGGCGGTTCCGGCGTCCATGCGCGCTTGTCTCCTGACCCTCGGGCTGACGTGCAATGCAGCTCCGACCCTACGCCTTTGGTCACACGTTCGGCACCCGAACAGCCAACATAATAGGGCAAATATGGACACCTGATTCTTGCACCGGAGGAGAGAAGCGGGTAGGGCTAGAAGAACTCACCACACGTGGCCTTGGGAGGCGCCGCAGACCACAAGCGGACAAGAACTGGCATCGGCAGCCGCATTGCCGAGAACGATGGAGGACAAATGTCAACCCGGCTCGACGCCGCGGCGAGCACGCCGCCGGCACGACCCCACGCCGAGCACGGCAACGACCACACTGAGCACCACGGCGCGGACACCGTCGTCTCCCGTGGCGGGCCCGGCGGCGAGAACGCCGCCGACCAGGCCACCGAGGACACCGCGAACGCCGCGGACGGCGCCGGCGGCGCGGCCGCCTCGTTCACGGGGAGCATCGACGAGCTGGAGGGCATCGCCTTCGACGAGGTCGCCCCCGCGGACGCGCGGGCCATGTCGAAGACCCTCTTCGACCGGCTCGGCACCCTCGAAGAGGGCACCCACGAGTACTCGTACGTGCGCAACACCCTGATCGAACTCAACCTGGCCCTGGTGAAGTTCGCCGCATCCCGGTTCCGCTCGCGCAGCGAGCCGATGGAGGACATCATCCAGGTCGGCACGATCGGGCTCATCAAGGCGATCGACCGCTTCGAGCCCGCCCGCGGGGTGGAGTTCCCCACCTTCGCGATGCCGACGATCATCGGCGAGATCAAGCGCTTCTTCCGCGACACCTCCTGGTCCGTACGCGTCCCGCGGCGGCTGCAGGAGCTGCGCCTCGACCTGGCGAAGGCGGGCGACGAGCTGGCGCAGCAGCTCGACCGCGCCCCCACGGTCGACGAGCTGGCCGAGCGGCTGGACATCGGCAGGGACGAGGTCGTCGAGGGCATGGCCGCCTCGAACGCCTACACCGCCAGCTCGCTGGACGCGCAGCCCGAGGAGGACGACTCCGAGAGCACCCTCGCCGACCGCATCGGCTACGAGGACCACGGCCTGGAGGGCATCGAGTACGTCGAGTCCCTCAAGCCGCTGATAGCGGAGCTGGCGCCGCGCGACCGGAAGATCCTCTCGCTGCGCTTCGTGGCCAACATGACCCAGTCGGAGATCGGCGAGGAGCTGGGCATCTCGCAGATGCACGTCTCCCGGCTGCTGTCGCGGACGCTGGTGCGGCTGCGCAAGGGGCTGATGGTCGAGGAGTGAGCCGCGGGCCCGGCACCGGGCCGAGAGCCGCCTCCCCGGGTTTCCGGGGAGGCGGTGCCATGATCGGCCCATGGCCTCCCCCCGGCGGCGGCCCGGCCGTCAGGCCCCGGTGCTCGCCCTGCTCACGGCGCTGGCGCTGGCGTGGACGGGCGCCTGTGCGATGCCGGGCGTGGACGGCCGGGAGCCGCCCGGCGCCGGCACCTCGCCGTACGAACCGGACGCCCGCGGCGACGAGTGGACCCCCTGCCCGCTGACGGGCATGGAGCGGCGCGAGTGCCGCGGCGTCACCGTGCCCGTCGGCGGCGGCAGCCGCGAGACCCTCCGCCTCGCGCTCTCCCGGCTGCCCGCCCGTGACCCCGGCCGCCGCGTCGGCGCGCTCGTCCTCGCGCCCGGCGGGCCGGGTCTGTCGGGCCTCCAGGAGGCCGTGTCCGCAGGCGTCGACTACCCCCGCGCGCTGCGCGACCGGTTCGACATCGTCGGCTACGACCGCCGCGGCACCGGCCGCAGCCACCGCGTCGACTGCGGCGAGCCCCGCGGCGCGCTCGACCGCCTCGGCACCGCGCGCAGCCTCCGGCTCGTCCGGGACGCCACCGCCGTCGACGCCGCCGCCCGCGACTACGTCGAGGGCTGCCGCCTCTCCTACGGCCCGCTGCTGGCCCGCCTCGGCTCCCGCGCGGCCGCCACGGACCTGGAGCGGGTCCGGCGCGCGCTGGGCGAGGAGCGGATCAGCCTGCTGCTGCACTCGTACGCCACGGTGGCCGGCCAGGTCTACCTCACCCGCCACCCGGAGCGGGTGCGCGCGGCGGTCTTCGACGGGGTCGTCGACCCGGACCGGCCGGGCACGTCCTACGTACTGAGGACCCTGCACACCCGCCAGGAGCTGGACGACGAACAGGTGCCGGAGCCGGGGCCCAGGGCCGTACCGAAGGCGGTGCCGTCCGACGTGCGGGCGGCGTTCGACGAACTGGACCCGGGACCGCCGCCGCTCGCGCTCTTCCTCGGGGTCCACTGCACGGACTTCCGGTGGCCGGGGAACCTGCGGGCACTCCTGCGGGAGCTGGACGACGCGCAGGAGGCACGGTGGCGTACGCGGACGGTGGCGCGCGACTACGCGCCCTGCGTGCACTGGCCGGGGCGCGGCGAGCCGCTGGGCGCGGTCCGGCCCGGGGACGGTGAAGGGAACGGTGACGCGGGCGGTGACGGGGACTACGGCGCGGCCGACGGGGCGGATCTGCTGCTGATCAACAGCGAGGACGACATCCGCACCCCGGCGGCGGGCGCGGAGCGGGTGGCGATGCGGTTCCGTGCGCCACTGCTGACGGTGCCGGGCGGGCGGCACGGGCTGGTGGGCTTCGGCAACGAGTGCGCGGAGCGCGCGGCGGTGGAGCATCTGACGGCGCGCCACGCGGCGGACCCGGACGCGAGCCTCGGTTGCTGACCGGCCCGGCGGGACCAGCCGCCGCTCCTCGGTTGCCGGCCGGCCCGGCGGGACCGGCCGCCGCTCCTCAGTTGCCGCCCGGGGCGCTCGCGCCCGTCGTCGCTCCTCAGTTGCCGCCCGCCGTCACCCGCTCCCCCCGCTGCCAGACCTCCGCCACCAGCGGCACCCCCGGCCGGTACGCCAGGTGCACGTGGCTCGGCGCGTCCAGCAGCGCCGCGTCCGCCCGCGCACCCGGTGTGAGGCGGCCGACGTCCGTGCGCCGCAGCGCCGCAGCGCCGCCCGCCGTCGCGGACCACACCGCCTCGTCCGGCGTCATGCCCATCTCCCGTACCGCGACGGCCACGCAGAACGGCATGGAGCTGGTGAACGAGGAGCCCGGGTTGCAGTCCGTCGACAGCGCCACCGTCGCGCCCGCGTCCAGCACCCGCCGCACGTCCGGGTAGACCGCCCGGGTCGAGAACTCGCAGCCCGGCAGGAACGTCGCCACCGTCACCCCCGACCCCAGCGCCGCCACGTCCGCGTCGGTCAGGTGCGTCAGGTGGTCTGCGGACGCCGCCTCCAGCTCGACGGCGAGCTGCACCCCCGGCCCGTACGACAGTTGGTTCGCGTGCACCCGCGGGGTCAGGCCGCGTACCTTGCCGGCCGCGAGGATCGCGCGCGCCTGGTCGCCGTCGAACGCCCCCTTCTCGCAGAAGACGTCGATCCACCGTGCGTACGGCGCGCAGGCGTCCAGCATCTCGCCGGTGACCAGGTCGACGTACGCGCCCGGATCATCCGCGTACTCCGGTGCGACGACATGCGCACCGAGGTACGTGACCTCCTCCACCTGCTCCGCCGCGACCCGCAGCCCCCGCGCCTCGTCCGCCGCCGTCAGCCCGTAGCCGGACTTCGTCTCCAGCGTCGTCGTGCCCTGGTGGCTCATCTCGCGGACGAACCGGCCGAGGTTGGCCGCCAGTTCCCCGTCCGTGGCGGCGCGCGTGGCGGCGACCGTCGTGCGGATGCCGCCCGCGGTGTAGGGGCGGCCCGACATCCGGGCGGCGAACTCGCGGGTGCGGTCGCCGGCGAAGACGAGGTGGGAGTGCGAGTCGACGAAGCCCGGGAGCAGCGCCCGCCCCGCCGCGTCGTACGCCGTGTCCGCGGCCGGCGCCGCGTCCGCCGCGCCGACCCAGGCGACGCGGTCGCCGTCGAAGACGACGGCCGCGTCCTCCAGCAGGCCGAGCGGCCCGTCGCCGAGGGCCGGGTCGTTGGTGACGAGGCTGCCGATGTTGACGATGGCGGTGGCGGTCATGTTCCTGCCCTCGTGGGTCGGGGTGGCGTGCGGGAAGGGGATACGGCCCGTGGCGTGCGGGAAGGGGATACGGCCCGGTGGCCCGTGGGACCTGGATGCGGGAGTCAGCCGCGCAGTGCCGCGATCGCCGCCGCCAGCGCCCCCGGTACGTCCTCCACGAGCGCGTGCACCCCGTCCCGTACGACGTGCCTGCCCCCCACCACCGTGTGCCGCACGTCCGCCGCCGTCGCCGCGAACACCGCCGTCTCCGCGCCCAGCCGCGGCACCGCGCCCGCCGTGCGCACGCTGTCGAGCGCCACGGTGGTGAAGTCCGCGAGCCCGCCCGGCTCCAGCCGGGCCGGCGCGGCCCAGCCGAGGGCCTCGTAGCCGCCCTCGGTGGCGGCGCGCAGCAGTTGGTGGGCGGTCCAGTGGCCGCGGCGGCGGGTGCGCAGCCGCTCGTTCAGCTCCAGCGCCCGCGCCTCCTCGAAGAGGTCGATCACGGCGTGGCTGTCGCTGCCCAGCGACAGCGGGCTGCCCGCCCGCTCCACGGCCCCGGCCGGGCCGATGCCGTCCGCGAGGTCCCGTTCGGTGGTGGGGCACATGCACACGCCGGTGCTGCTGCGGCCGAGGAGGGTGAGGTCGTCGGCGGTGAGGTGGGTGGCGTGCACGGCGGTGGTGTGGAGGCCGAGGACGCCGTGGTCGGCGAGGAGGCGGGCGGGGGTGACGCCGTGGGCGGCGACGCACGCCTCGTTCTCGGCGGGCTGCTCGGAGAGGTGGACGTGGAGCGGGACGCGGCGGTCCGCGGCCCAGCCCGCGACGGTGGCGAGCTGGCCCGCGGGCACGGCGCGTACGGAGTGGACGGCGGCGCCGACGCGGGCGGCGTCGTCGTCGGGTTCGAGGGCCGCGGCGCGCTCCGCCCACGCGTCGGCGTCGCCGTCGCTGAAGCGGAGCTGGTGCCGCCCGGGCGGCTGCCCGAAGCCCGCGGCCAGGTACGCGGTGTCGAGCAGGGTCAGCCGGATCCCGGCCGCCGCCGCGGCGGCGATCAGCGCGTGGCCCATGGCGTTGGGGTCGTCGTAGCGGGCGCCGCCGGGCGCGTGGTGGACGTAGTGGAACTCGCCGACGCAGGTGATGCCGGCCAGCGCCATCTCGGCGTAGACGGCGCGGGCGAGGTCGTAGTACGTGCCGGGGGTGAGCCGGTCGGCGACGCCGTACATCACCTCGCGCCAGGTCCAGAAGGTGCCGGAGCCGACCTGGACGGTGCCGCGCAGCGCACGGTGGAAGGCGTGGCTGTGGGCGTTCGCCAGTCCGGGGAGGGTGAGGCCGCGCAGGACGGTGGCGCCCGGCGGCGGCTCGGGGACCGCGGTCCGTACCGCGGCGAGCAGCCCGCCGGACGCCGCCGCCTCCAGGACGACACCGGGTTCCACGACCCCGCCGACCCATGCCTGTTCCGCCCAGTACGTCGTCACGCGGCCCCTTCCGACCGAGGTGCGGAGCTGCCGTCGCCGGCCAGGTCCGCCAGCACGTCCGCGAGCGCCCTCACGCCCGCCGCGCAGTCGTCCTCGGCCGCCGACTCGGCCGGCGCGTGCGAGACGCCGGTCGGATTCCGTACGTACAGCATGGCCGCCGGCACCGCCCCGGACAGGATCCCGGCGTCGTGTCCCGCCCCCGTCGGAAGCAGGGGCGCGCCGCCGAGGCGCGCGGCGAGGCGGTCGCGCAGGGCGTGGTCGAAGTCGACGACGGGCGTCAGCGACTCGCGGGTAACCTCCAGCGCCGTGCCGTCGCGGCCGGCGCGCTCGCGCGCGGCCTGCTCGACGGCGGCGACGAGGGTGTGCAGGGTCTCCTCGTCGGCGGCGCGGGAGTCGAGCCAGCCGCGGACGAGCGAGGGGATGGCGTTGACGCCGTTGGGCTCGACGGCGACCTTGCCGAAGGTGGCGCGGGCGCCGGCCTGCGCGGCCTTCTTGCGGGCGGACAGCACGGTGTGGGCGTAGGTCAGCATCGGGTCGTGGCGGTCCTCCATGCGGGTCGTGCCCGCGTGGTTGGCCTCACCGCGGAAGTCGAAGCGCCAGCGGCCGTGCGGCCAGATCGCCGACGCCACCCCCACCGCGTGGTCCGTGCCGGCGAGGGCCACGCCCTGCTCGACGTGCAGCTCGACGAAGGCGCCGATGCGCGCCAGCCGCCCGGGGTCGGGCCCGATGCCGTCGGGGTCCTGCCCCGCGCGCTCCATCGCCTGCGGCAGGGTGACGCCGTCGGCGTCGCGCAGCTCGTGCGCGGCGGTGGTGGTGAGCTGCCCGGCGGTGAGCCGGGAGCCGACGCAGGCCAGGCCGAAGCGGGCGCCTTCCTCGTCGCCGAAGTTGACGACGCCGAGGGGGCGGCCCGGGCGGGCGCCGCGGGCGCGCAGCTCGTCGAGGGCGGCGAAGGCGGAGACGACGCCGAGGGGGCCGTCGAAGGCGCCGCCGTCGGGTACGGAGTCGAGGTGCGAGCCGGTGACGACGGCGCCGCCCGCGGCCGGGTCGCCGAGCCAGGCCCACTGGTTGCCGTTGCGGTCGGTCTCGTACGCGAGCCCGCGCGCGCTCGCCTGTGCCCGGAACCAGGCCCGGCAGTCGGCGTCCGCCGCCGTCCAGGCGAACCGGCGGTAGCCGCCGGAGGGCGCGTACCGCCCGAGGGGGCGCAGCTCGCGCCACATCTCCTGGAACGAGGACGGGCTCACGCGGGTCCGCTTTCCGCGTTCTCCCGCATCGGTACGCGCACGCCCCGCTCGGCCGCGATCTCCTCGGCCCGCTCGTAGCCCGCGTCGACGTGCCGGATGACGCCCATGCCCGGGTCGTTGGTCAGCACCCGGCGGATCTTCTCGCCCGCGAGCGCCGTGCCGTCGGCGACGGTGACCTGCCCCGCGTGCAGCGAGCGGCCCATGCCGACGCCGCCGCCGTGGTGAATGGAGACCCAGGAGGCGCCGGAGGCGACGTTGACCATGGCGTTGAGCAGCGGCCAGTCCGCGATGGCGTCGGAGCCGTCGCGCATGGCCTCGGTCTCGCGGTACGGGGACGCCACCGAGCCGCAGTCGAGGTGGTCGCGGCCGATGACCAGCGGCGCGGCCAGCTCGCCGCTCGCGACCATGTCGTTGAACCGCTCGCCGGCCCGGTCGCGCTCGCCGTAGCCGAGCCAGCAGATGCGCGCGGGCAGCCCCTGGAACTGCACGCGCTCGCCCGCCAGCCGGATCCAGCGGGCCAGCGACTCGTTCCCGGGGAAGAGGTCGAGGATGGCGCGGTCGGTGGCGGCGATGTCCTTCGGGTCGCCGGAGAGCGCGGCCCAGCGGAAGGGGCCCTTGCCCTCGCTGAACAGGGGGCGGATGTAGGCGGGGACGAAGCCGGGGAAGTCGAAGGCGCGGGCGTAGCCGGCCAGCTTGGCCTCGCCGCGGATGGAGTTGCCGTAGTCGAAGACCTCGGCGCCGGCGTCCTGGAAGCCGACCATGGCCTCGACGTGCCGGGCCATCGACTCGCGGGCGCGGACGGTGAAGTCGGCGGGCTTCTCTGCGGCGTACGCGGCCATGTCGGCGAAGTCGACGCCGAGCGGGAGGTACGCGAGCGGGTCGTGGGCGGAGGTCTGGTCCGTGACGATGTCGATCGGGGCGCCGGCGGCGAGCAACTCGGGCACCAGCTCGGCGGCGTTGCCGAGGACGCCGACGGAGAGCGGGCGGCGGGCGTCGCGGGCCTCGGTGGCCAGCCGCAGGGCGTGCTCCGGGCTGTCGGCCTTCGCGTCGAGGTAGCCGTGCTCCAGGCGGCGCTCGATGCGGGAGGGGTCGCACTCGACGCAGAGCGCGACGCCGTCGTTCATGGTGACGGCGAGCGGCTGGGCGCCGCCCATGCCGCCGAGTCCCGCGGTGAGGGTGATCGTCCCGGCGAGCGTGCCGCCGAACCTCTTCGCGGCGACGGCGGCGAAGGTCTCGTACGTGCCCTGGAGGATGCCCTGCGTGCCGATGTAGATCCACGAACCGGCGGTCATCTGGCCGTACATGGTCAGCCCCAGGGCCTCCAGCCGGCGGAACTCCTCCCAGGTGGCCCAGTCGCCGACGAGGTTGCTGTTGGCGATGAGGACCCGGGGCGCCCACTCGTGGGTCTGCATGACGCCGACGGGGCGGCCGGACTGGACGAGCATGGTCTCGTCGGGGCCGAGGGTCGTCAGCGTCCGCACCATGGCGTCGAAGGAGTCCCAGTCGCGGGCGGCCTTGCCCGTGCCGCCGTAGACGACGAGCTTGTCGGGGTGCTCGGCGACCTCGGGGTCGAGGTTGTTCTGCAGCATCCGCAGGGCGGCTTCCTGCTGCCACCCGCGGGCGCTCGGCTGGTTGCCGCGCGGGGCCCGCACGGGTCGGGGTCCTGCCATGCCTGCCTCCTGGCGCGCCGTCCGGCTCCGAAGCCGTTCTGAATGAACAGAAACACATCCTGACGCGACTGAATTAGCCTAGTCAAGGCCGCCTCGCGTCCGACAGTTGGACGCCGTACGACAGCATTTGCGGACGGATGATTGACTGCCGCCATGCCTGACGACGAGCCCGTTCCCGTGCCGCAGAACCTCCCGCTCGCCGCCCGCCGCGACCTGGCGGTACGCGCGGCGCTGGCCGAGGGACTGGTGTCCGGGGACGAGCCGGTGGTGGGGCTGCTGGACGTCGCGGGCATCCGCGCGTCGGCGTCGGCGCTGACGGCCGCGTTCGACGAGGTGGTGGCGCCGGGGACGCCGGTGCTGCACTCCTTCGCGGTCAAGGCCGCCTCGCTGGTGCCGGTGCTGCGGCTGCTCGCCGACGAGGGCCTGGGCGCGGAGGTGGCCAGCCCCGGGGAGCTGGAGCTGGCCCGCGCCGCGGACGTACCCCCGGAGCGGACCGTGCTCGACTCCCCCGCCAAGACCGCGGCCGAGCTGCGCGGCGCCCTGGCGCTGGGCATCGCGGTCAACGCCGACAACCCCGAGGAACTGGCCCGCATCGACGCCCTGGTCCGCTCGGCGCCGACCCGCTCGACGATCGGCGTACGGATCAACCCCCAGGTCGGCGGCGGCAGCATCGGCGCGATGAGCACGGCGACGGCCACGTCGAAGTTCGGCGTGACGCTCCAGGACGAGGGCGCCCGCGACTGGCTGATCCGCGCCTACACCGACCGCCCCTGGCTCACCGCGCTGCACACCCACACGGGCTCGCAGGGCGTGCCGCTGCCGCTGATGGCGGCGGGGGTGCGGGCGGCGTACGACCTGGCGGAGGAGATCAACGCGGCGGCGGGCCGGCGGCAGGTCACGACGCTGGACATCGGCGGCGGCCTGCCGGTGAACTTCGGCTCCGACGAGGTCACGCCGTCGTTCGCGGACTACGCCCGACTGCTGCGCGCGGAGATCCCCGGCCTGTTCGACGGCCGCTACGGGCTGATCACGGAGTTCGGCCGCTCGCTGCTGGCGAAGAACGGCCTGGTGCTGGCCCGCGTCGAGTACGCCAAGTCCGCCGGCGGCCGCCCCATCGCGGTCACCCACGCGGGCGTCCAGGTGGCCGTGCGCACGGTCTTCGCGCCGGACTCCTGGCCGCTGCGCGTGACGGCGTACGACGCGGCCGGCCACCCCAAGACGGGCACCCCGGTCGTCCAGGACGTGGCGGGCCCGTGCTGCTTCGCCGGCGACCTGGTGGCCCGCGCCCGCGAACTCCCCCCGCTCGCGGCGGGCGACCACGTGGCACTCCTCGACACGGGCGCGTACTACTTCTCCAACCCCTTCTCCTACAACAGCCTCCCCCGCCCGGCAGTCCACGGCTTCACGACGGACGGCACCGAGGTCCGCTTCGCGACGGTCAGAACGGCCCAGACCCTCCCGGAAATCGTCAGGGAATCCGGCGGCAACCACAGCAGATCCCTCACCACCCTGACCTGACACCCTCCCCACCCTTGAAGCAGGACCAGACGATCTTCCCCAGAGGCTCGCGGTCCTCGACTCCCCAGCCATCGGCGAGCGCGTCCACCAGTGTCAGCCCGCGACCGTCCACGTCCGTGTCGGCAGCCTCGCGAAGCTCGGGACGCGGCCGGCGACGGCTGTCGTGCACTTCCAGGCGTACGACTTCCTGATCGGCGTCAAGCCTGACCAGGAAGCCGCGCCCGCGCTCGGTCCCGTGCACCAGGGCATTCGTCGCCAGCTCGGAGACGCAGAGCCGAATGTCCTCGGCCCGGTCCAGGAGGCCCCAATCGGTGAGGACCTCGACGGCAAACATCCGTGCGCGGCCGATCGACGCCGGCCGGGCGTCGAAGAACCGCTTCTCCGTAAGGGACTGCATGCTCGTGACCACCAGATGGGCTCGGCGAAACGCGACACTCACGAGCGTGGTCGCTCGCCAGCCGGTGGCCAATCACCCGCCGTTCCACCTTTGTTCCACTTTCGTCCCGTAGGCCACGGGCGTCTGCTTCGATGACGGCTGGAAGGGAGCGACGCATGGCGACCGTGCACCACTGGACGGGCCTGGAGGCCCGGGCCTTACGGCACGCCCTGCGAATGAGCGTGCGGGCGTTCGCCCAGCACCTGGGGCTGGCGGTGGCGACCGTCTCCAAATGGGAAAGCAAGCTCGCCGCCACCGAGCCCCGGCCGGACACCCAGGCGATCCTGGATACCGCCCTCGGCAGGGCCGACGCGTCGGTCCACCTTCGCTTCGAGACGCTCCTGTCCGAGACGACCGGCCCGATGACCGCCTCCCCCCGGGCCTGGGAGTACGAATCCTGGACCGACGACCTGGACCGGGTCGTGGTCGCACTCTCCCGGCAGGATTTCTCCTCCGCCGACAGCCTGCTCGGCCGGTGGCTGGACCGCTACAAGGCCCCCGGACTGGACGAGAAGGGTCTGTACCTGTTCGCCCGCTCCACCGCCCTGCTCGGCGACCTCAGGCGCTATCAGGGAACTCTCGTCGGGCTGCTGTCCGCCCAGCGCTCCTACGCCGGTGCCCGAGCGGTCTTCACCCAGCTCGGCAATGCCCGTCGCATCGCCCAGCTCGACCTGTCCCTCTCGGTGGTCTTGGAGATGTCCGGCAAGCTGGAGAGCGCCGCCCGCAACTACGAAGCACTCGCGGTCGATGACCGGCTCTCCCGCCGCGACCGCGCCCGCGCACGGTTGTGGGTAGGGACCGCGCTGAGCAAGGACGGCCGGCACGACTACGCGACCCGCGTCATGCAGAGCGCAATCCGCGACTTCGAGGAACTCGCCGAACCGGACGACTGGTCTGCAGCCCACCAGAAACTCGCCCTCGCCCACCGCGGCGCCGGTGACCTCACCACCGCACTCCGATTCCTGGAGATCGCCCGCACCTCGGGCACTCCGGAATCCCCGATGCAACGGGTACAACTGACCACCGCTCAGGCCCACATCCTGCGCACCGACCCTGCGACCCGCGACGACGGACTCCGTCTCCTCGACGACGCAGCCCAGATCGCCGCACGGTCCGGCCTCGGGCATCAACTGCGTAGCATCGAGGCCATCAAGCGGACCTGCGAGGGAGCCTTCAAACCTCCACGTCGATGACCAGGGAGCAGCAAGTGGCGGACGGCGAGCCGCGGAGACCCACCATCACCGAGGACCAGCGGCAGGCCGCCCGGCTCATCTGGGACCACCACCGCATGCGTCACGAGATCCGCCCATGTGATGCGGCCGTCGCACTGGGGTGCAACGACCTCGGCGTCAGCACCTTCGCCGCCGGCCTCTACACGACCGGGTTCTTCCCCACCCTCGTGTTCACCGGTGGCAACAGTCCGGCCACCGCCGGCGTGTTTCCCCGTGGCGAAGCGGTGCATTTCCACGAACACGCTCTCGCACTCGGCGTTCCCGCTCACGCGATGCTGCTGGAGCCGAGGGCCGCCAACACCGGGCAGAACCTCGCATACGCACGTGACATCCTCGTCGCCGCCGGTGTCCGGCCACGCTCCGTCATGCTGGTCACCATGCCCTACATGGAGCGGCGGGCCTTCGCCACATGCCGCAAGCAGTGGCCCGAGGTGGACGTGGTGTGCGCCTCCGATCCGTTGCCGTTCGACGCCTACCTCAAGGGCATGGGCGACCAAGAAGCCGTGATCAGCATGATGGTCGGCGACCTGCAGCGCGTCATCGAGTACCCCAAGCTCGGGTTCGCCGTCCCGCAGGAGGTCCCGGGGGACGTGTACGCGGCGTACGAATCCCTGGTTCGCGATGGCTTCACCAGCCATCTCATCGCTTAGTACCTCGCCCGTCGGGTACCCGCTCCGCCGAAGGGCCGGCGTAAGGGGTGGCGGTAAGGGGTTGGTGTAAGGGGTCGGTGGGCATTGGCAGGGGCATGTCTAAATCATCCACCGAAGCGGCCGGGCCGGCACCCTCCGACGGCGGCGGTACGGCGCTGAAGCGGGCCATCGGGCCCAAGTTGCTGCTGCTCTTCGTCGTCGGCGACATCCTCGGCACCGGTATCTACGCCAACACCGGCGCCGTCGCCGGGCGGATCGGCGGAGCGTTGTGGGTGCCGTTCGTGATCGGGTTCGTGGTGGCGATGCTGACCGCCGCCTCGTACGTCGAGCTCGTCGGCAAGTACCCGCGGGCCGCGGGGGCGGCGTTGTACACGCAGAAGGCGTTCCGGGTGCCGTTCCTGACGTTCATCGTCGCGTTCATGGTGATGTGCTCGGGGCTGTCGTCCGCGAGCGCCGCCGCGCGGGCGTTCAGCGGCGACTATCTCCAGGAGTTCGTCGACATCTCGCCGACGCTCATCGCCATCCTCTTCGTCCTCGCCCTCGCCTCGCTCAACCTGCGCGGCGTCTCGGAGTCGGTGAAGACGAACGTCGTGCTGACCGTCGTCGAGGTGACCGGGCTGCTCGTCATCCTCGGCATCGGCGTCGCCGCCGTGCTGACCGGCGAGGGCGAGCCGTCGCGGCTGACGGAGTTCGAGACCGGCGGGACCGGGTACGCGGTGCTCACGGGGGTGCTCGGGGCGACCGCGCTGGGGTTCTTCGCCTTCGTGGGGTTCGAGGACTCCGTGAACATGGCGGAGGAGACGAAGGATCCCGTACGCAACTTCCCGCGGGCGATCTTCCTCGGGGTGGCGATCACCGGCACGATCTACGTCCTCGTGGCGCTCGTCTCCTCGCTGATGGTCGACCACGAGCGGCTGGCCGGCTCCAGCGGGCCGCTGCTGCTGGTCGTCGACGAGAGCGGCGTGGACTTCCCCGCGAAGCTGTTCGCGCTCATCGCGCTCTTCGCCGTGTCCAACTCGGCGCTGATCAACATCATGATGGCCTCCCGCCTCTGCTACGGCCTCGCCAACGAGCGGGTGCTGCCGCGCGGGATGGCGCGCGTGCTGCCGGGGCGGCGGACGCCCGTGGTCGGGATCGTCTTCGTCACGGTGCTGGCCATCGGGCTGGTGTCGACCGGCGAGATCGAGGGTCTCGGCGACACCACGTCGTTCCTGCTGCTCTGCGTCTTCGCCGTCGTCAACGTGGCCGTGCTCGTACTGCGCCGCGACCCGGTGGAGCACAAGCACTTCCGTGCGCCCACGTGGATACCCGTGCTGGGCGCCGTCACCGCCGGGATCCTGGCCAGCCCGCTGTCCGACCGGCCCGCCGACGTCTACATCCGGGCCGGCGTGCTGCTGGCCATCGGGATCGGGCTGTGGATCGTCAACCAGACCGCACTGCGGGCGGCCGGGCGGGAGTGAGTCTCACGGCCACAGGAGGTGCTTCGTCCACCCGGGTGGCGCCGCCTCGTAGACGAGGCGCGTGTGGCGGCGGGAGGCGTCGCCCTGCCAGAACTCCACCGTCCGCGGCCGCACCGCGTACAGCGTCCAGCCCGGCGCCACCAGCCCCGGGTCCGCCTCGATCCGGGCCAGGGACCCGGCCACCGCCGCGTCCCGCTCCGCCGGGTCCGCGAGCGGGCGGGACTGGCGGGCCAGGAGGGCCTCGGCGCGGGCGCCGGCGCCGCGGGCACGGAAGTCCGCGGCGCTCAGCTCCGGGTCCGCGGCCGCGACCGGGCCCCGGATCCGCACCTGGCGGGCCAGCGGCGACCAGTAGAAGGTCAGCGCCGCGTACGGCCGCCCGGCCAGCTCCCGCCCCTTCGGGCTGCCCGCGTCCGACGCGAACTGCCAGCCGTCCGGGCCGGCGTCCTTGAGGATCAGCACCCGCGCCGACGGGTCGCCGGCCGCGTCCGCCGTCGAGAGGGTCATCGCGTGCGGCTCGCGCACCCCCGCCCGTACCGCGTCCAGCAGCCAGCTCGTGAAGAGCGCGACCGGCTCGTCCGGTGTCTCCCGCGGGTCGAACGACGGCAGGTCGCCCTCGAAGACCTCGATCCCGCGCAGCAGCCGCCTCAGGTCGGTCATGCCCACCCCTTCATGCCGGTGGCCCGGCCGGAGGGCGTACACCCTCCGCGGCCGGGCCACACGGTCAGTCGTGCGAGTCGTGTCAGTCGCCACCCTGGAGGATGGCCACCAGGCGCAGCATCTCCAGGTAGATCCAGACCAGGGTCAGGGTCAGACCGAAGGCGGCGAGCCACGCCTCGTTCTTTGGGGCGCCGTAGGCGATGCCGTCCTCGACCTGCTTGAAGTCCAGGGCCAGGAAGCACGCGCCGAGCACGACGCCGATGATGCCGAACAGGATGCCGAGGCCGCCGCTGCGCAGGCCCATGCCGTCGCCGCCGCCGATGAGCGAGGCGAACAGGTTGACCGCCATCAGCAGCACGAAGCCGATGGCCGCGCCGACGACGAACCGCTGGAACCGGGCCGTGACCCGGATGATCCGCAGCTTGTACGCGACGAGCACTCCGAAGAACACCGCCATCGTGCCGAGCACGGCCTGCATGACCGCGCCGCTGACGTAGGTGTTGAAGTACTCGCTGATGATGCCGAGGAAGACACCCTCGAGGACCGCGTACGACAGGATCAGCGCGGGGATGGGCCGGCGCTTGAACGCCTGGACCATCGCGAGCACGAAGGCGCCGAGCGCGGCCATGAGGCCGATACCGAGCGACTTCTCGCCGTCGAAGGTGATCCAGGAGGCGACGGCCGCGAGGATCACCAGGCCGAGCGTCATGCCCGTGCGGGACACGACGTCGTCCATGGTCATCCGGTTGCCGGCGGGCGCCGCGTACGGCGCCCACTCGCCCTGCTGCTGGTCCGCGGGCGCGTAGGGGTTCCGCGGGGCGGCACCCGGCTGCTGCGCATACGGGTTGGTGCCGGGCTGGGCGTACGGGTTGTTGCCCTGGGCGGTGGTGGGGCCCCCGGCCTGCGACGGCGCGTTGAAGCCTGCCGAACCGCCCTCGCGGCTGAACCCCCGTCGCGTGAAGACCGGGTTGCTGCTCCTCATCTCACTCCTCAGTGGCCGCACTGCGCGGCCTTGGGACAAGAGTAATGGGTAGGCAAAGACATCGCGCCAGTACCTCAGGAGGATCTTTCACAAGGCTTTTCCCAGGCTTTCCCCCTTCGGGGTAAGCAAGCGCTCAGAAATTGAGGTCCGCGTCACAGTACGAGAACCGTGACCCCTTGGCTACGTACGGGTAACTTCAGCCCAGGACCCTGCCCCTCCGCGTCCCCTGGGAGCCGTGATGCCCGAAGCCGTGATCGTCTCTGCCGCCCGCTCCCCGATCGGCCGGGCCGGGAAGGGCTCGCTGAAGGACGTCCGCCCCGACGACCTGACCGCGGGGATCGTCCGGGCCGCCCTCGACAAGGTGCCGGGGCTGGACCCCGGGGACATCGACGACCTCATGCTCGGCTGCGGCCTGCCGGGCGGGGAGCAGGGGCACAACCTGGGCCGGGTGGTCGCCGTGCAGCTCGGCATGGACCACCTCCCCGGCTGCACCATCACCCGCTACTGCTCCTCCTCGCTGCAGACCACGCGGATGGCGTTCCACGCCATCAAGGCCGGCGAGGGCGACGTGTTCGTCTCGGCGGGCGTGGAGACGGTCTCGCGGTTCGTCAACGGTTCCTCCGACGGCATGCCCGGCACCCACAACCCCTTCTTCGCCGAGGCCGAGTCCCGTACCGCCGAACGGCAGGAGAAGGGGGCGGCTTTCGGGGGAGGCGGCTGGCACGACCCGCGCGCGGACGGCCTCGTGCCGGACGTGTACATCGCCATGGGGCAGACCGCGGAGAACCTGGCCCGCGCCAAGGGCGTCACGCGGCAGGACATGGACGAGTTCGGGGTGCGGTCGCAGAACCTCGCGGAGAAGGCCATCGCCGCGGGCTTCTGGGAGCGCGAGATCACGCCCGTCACCACCCCCGGCGGCACGGTGGTGACCAAGGACGACGGCCCGCGGCCCGGCGTGACCATGGAAGGGGTCTCAGGGCTGAAGCCGGTGTTCCGCCCGGACGGGCTGGTCACCGCCGGCAACTGCTGCCCGCTCAACGACGGCGCCGCGGCGGTCGTGGTGATGTCCGACACCAAGGCGCGTGAGCTGGGTCTCACCCCGCTGGCGCGGATCGTCTCGACCGGCCTTTCCGCGCTGTCGCCGGAGATCATGGGCCTGGGCCCGGTGGAGGCGAGCAAGCAGGCGCTCGCACGGGCCGGGATGGCGATCGGCGACATCGACCTGGTGGAGATCAACGAGGCGTTCGCCGCGCAGGTCATCCCCTCGTACCGGGACCTGGGCATCGACCTGGACCGGCTGAACGTCAACGGCGGCGCCATCGCCGTCGGCCACCCCTTCGGCATGACGGGCGCGCGGATCACGACGACGCTCATCAACTCCCTGCAGTGGCACGACAAGCAGTTCGGCCTGGAGACGATGTGCGTCGGCGGCGGCCAGGGGATGGCGATGGTGCTGGAGCGGCTGAGCTGAGCGCAGGCGAAGCTCAGCGTGACCGGAGACGCCGCACGGCCGGGTGGAATCGGTGAGGTACGGAACGGGCCCGGGGGCGTACGGGGCGTGTTCCGCGCCCCGTCCTGCGGCGGTGGGACCAAAGGCCCGTCCTATTCATGCCATTTTCCGCTAGGGGTGGGGTTCTGCGCTCCGGCAGGCTGAGGTAGAACATGGGGGTCCTACAGCAATCGGGAGTCCGACAGTGAGCGCCACCAACTTCGCCGTCCTGCTGGCCGCCACCCCTGCCGCGCTGCTCGGCGCCGCCGTGCTGCGCGCGGTGAGCGGGCTGCGGCGCGAGGTCGTCACGCTCCGTGCCGAGCTGACCGCGCAGGCCGCGACACAGGACGCCCCGAAGGCGGCTGCCGAACCGCGGACAGAGACACGGACAGAGACACGGACAGAGGCGGGGACAGCGGCAGGGACGGAGACGCAGACCGGGACGGCGGCCGCGGACGAGGCGGCCGTGCCGGGTGCGCGGCCCGTACCGGCGGCGGAGATACGTATCGCCGTCGCCCAGGCGCTCGCCGACGAGCGGGAGCGGGAGCTGGCCGAGGCCCGGGCGTTCTGGGCCGAGCAGGAGGCCCGCGACAGCATCGACGCGACCCCCTTCCTCAACGACCCCGTCGACTTCGGCGGCGAGGTGTTCATACCGCGGCAGGCCGACTTCGCCGGCTTCGAGCCGCTGCTCGACCCGATGGACCGGCTGGACCGCATGGACCGCATGGACCGGCTGGAGCGCACCGAACCCGCCGAGCCCGACGACGTCGCCGCCGCCGCGGACGCGCCGCCCGCCGAGGGCGAGTCCGCCGAACTGGCCGCCGCCCGCCGCCGGCACCCCTCGCACCCCGACTTCCGCCCCCAGCCCGCCGTCGCCGACCACGAGCGCACCGTGAACCGGCTGGAGGACCTGGCCGCCGGCCGTACGCCGCTGACCGACGTGCGGCTCGGCCCGCTCGGCACCCTCGACGTCTACGTCTTCGCCGACGGCACCACGCTCTGCCTCTCCCCCGGCCACCGCGACACCGCGGAGCGCCTCGCCGAGGCCCTCGACGGGGGTACGGAGCCGGTGCTGCTGGGCGGTTCCGCGATCAGCGGGGCGTTCGCGCTGACCTTCGACTGCGCGGGCGAGAGCGTCTACATCCTCGCGGACCGCGTCATCGCCTCCCTCTGAGCCGTACGGGCCGAGCCGTACCGACCCAGCCGTACGGACGGAGCCGTGCGGAGCGCCGCGGCCCGCAGAAGCCCGTACAAGCCCGTCAGAGCGCCCCGTTCACAGCCGTACGCCCCTCACCACCGCCAGCGCCTCCGCGAGCCCCTGGGCGTCCTGGGCCGCCCGCAGCGCCTCCGCCAGGTCCCGGCCCGCGACGGCCACCTGGTCGCCCACCGCGAACTCCCCCGCCGCCGGCATCTCGTACGGCGTCCGCTCCGGCGCCTCCAGCCGCTGCGCCCGCGCGGACAGCTCGCGCGCCAGCGCGAGCCCGGCGGCGGCAGCCCCCGCGCACAGCCGGCTCTGCGGCAGCGACCGAAGCCGGTCGGCGATCCGGTCGACCGCGGTCACGAAGTCGAGGACGTCGAGCACGAGCCGAGCCTAACCCGCCGGTAGCCCCCGGGCGGTTCGAGCCGCCCCGTTCCAGACGGTTGTCAATCGGCGCGCCCTCAGGCACGGTGCTGAAGAAGGACTGCATACCGGAGGCGCCGATGTCCCATGTCTTCTCCGCAGAAACCCACCGGAACCTGCTCTCCCGCATCCCCCACTGCACCGGCCGTGAAGTCTCCGACTGGTTGCAGACCGTCGAAGACGGTCCCTGTCTCCTCCGCTTCGAGGAGAAAGTGAGCTGGCTCCGTGGCGAGCACAACCTGGCGTACGGCCACGCCAAAGCGATCATCCACGAGTACGACCTGAGGCGGGCCGCGCGCAAACTGCTCTAGGAGGGGACTTCGCGCACCCCTGGCGCACCACGAGAGCACACCACGGCACGGCGAAGGGCCCGCGGGAGGGCGATCCCTCCACGCGGGCCCTTCCGACGGGCACGGCCGCCCGTCTCCCCGTTCCCCCGTGAGTGCCTGGCCGCCTACTCGCTCTTGATGGCCGCGAGCATGTTCAGCCGCGACGCCCTGCGGGCCGGCCACAGCGCCGCCAGCATGCCGACCAGCGCCGCGCCGAGGATGAAGTAGCCCATCCGCTCCCACGGCAGCACCAGCGAGTACGTGTCGATCGAGCTGGCGATCAGCTCACCGGCGGCCCAGCCGAGGAAGACCCCGAGCCCGATGCCGAGCACCCCGCCGAAGAGCGAGATGACCAGCGACTCCAGCCGGACCATCCGCTTCACCGCGCGCCGGTCGAGGCCGATGGCGCGCAGCATGCCGATCTCCTGCGAGCGCTCGAAGACCGACATGGCCAGCGTGTTGATGACGCCGAGGACCGCGACCAGGACGGCCATGCCGAGCATCGCGTAGAGCACGTTGAGCATCATGCCGATGAGCCCGGCGACCATTTCCGAGACGTCCTCCTCGTCCATCACCGCGATGGCCGGGTTGTCGCCGAGGGCCGCCTCCAGCTTGTCCTTCATGGCGTCGCTCTCGCCGCCCGTGGTCTTCACCCAGACCTCGAAGTCGGTGATCCGGTCGAGGTGCGGGTTGACGACGGAGGTGTCGAGCATGATGCCGCTGAGCATCTCGTTGCCCTTGTAGAGGCCGGAGATGGCCAGCTCGCCCTTCTCCCCGTCCTGGTACGTGACCTGGACGGTGTCGCCCATCTTCCAGCCCTCGTCCTCGGCCGTGTCGGTGTCGACGATCGCCTTCGCGGGGCCGCCGCCGGCCGGGACGCCCTCGGCGAGGCCGGCGAACGAGCCCTGCTCGAAGTCCAGCTCGACCAGCTTGCCGACCGTCTCGCCGTTGACGCCGGTGAGGTCCTCGTCGTCGCCGCCGATGTCGACGGGCACGGTCCGCAGCGGGGAGGCGGCGGTGACCTCGTCGAGGCCGGCGAGCTTCTCCCCGACCTCCGGGTTCAGCGGGGTGAAGTTCGACATGGAGACCGAGTAGTCGGCCTTCATGGCGTCGGTGGCCATCTTGTCGATCGCGTTCGCGACGCCGCCCGCGATCACCGTCAGGCTGGTGATGAGGGTGAGCCCGATCATCAGCGCGGAGGCGGTGGCGGCGGTGCGCCGCGGGTTGCGTACGGCGTTCTGCCGGGCGAGCTTGCCGGAGACCCCGAACACCCGCAGCAGCGGGGCGCCGAGCGCGATCACCGGGCGGGACAGCAGCGGCGTCAGCACGAAGATGCCGACCAGCAGCACCGCGGCGCCGATGCCCATGAGCGCCTTGCCGTCGCTTGCGGTGGTGCCCGCGACGACCATGACGGCGCCGATGCCCCCGATGAGCGCGCCGATGACGTTGCGTACGACGAGGCTGCGGGTCGACGCCTGCGCGTGCAGGCTGCTCATCGCCGCGACCGGCGGGATCTTCGCGGCCCGGCGGGCGGGCAGCCAGGCGGCGAGCACGGTGACGACGATGCCGACGACGAGCGAGATCACGACCGTCGCGGGCGAGACGACCAGCGGGCCGTCGGGCACCGTCTCGCCGGTGGCGCTCATCAGCGAGCGCAGCCCGGCGCCGATCCCGACGCCCGCGGCGAGGCCCGTCAGGGCCGCGGCGGTGCCGACGGCGGTGGCCTCGAAGAGCACGGAGCGGGTCACCTGGCGGCGGCTGGCGCCGACGGCCCGTAGCAGCGCCAGCTCCTTGGTGCGCTGGGCGACGAGCATGGTGAAGGTGTTGGCGATCAGGAAGATGCCGACGAAGAGCGCGATGCCGGCGAAGGCGAGCATGGCGGTACGCAGCCCGTCCATGCCCTGCTCGATCTGCCGGGCCTGGTCGTCGGCGAGCTTGGTGCCGGTGAGCGCCTCGGCTTCGGCGGGCAGGATCTTCTGCGCCTCGGCGCGCAGTTGCCCCTCGGAGGTGCCGGGGGCGGCGGCGAGGTCGATCTCGGTGTACTCGCCGGGATGGGTGAAGAGGTCCTGCGCGGTCCCGGTGTCGAAGAGCACGAGGCTGCCGCCGGCGGCGACGTTGCCGTCGTCGGTGGTGAAGATGCCGGTGATGGTCGGTTCGAGTACGGGGCCGTCGATGGACATCCGCGGGGTGTCGCCGACCTCGTAGCCGGTGCGCTCCGCGGTCCTGGCGTCGATGGCGATCTCGTCGGCGTTCTGCGGCCCGCGGCCGTCGCGCATCGGGTAGCGGGGGTCTTCGCCCTTGCCGCCGTCGCCGGGGTAGTAGTTGGCGCCGCTGGTGGACCAGCCGTCGCCGACGAGGTCGCCGTCCTTGTCGGCGAGCGCGGCGAAACCGGCGACGTTGCCGGTGGCGGACTTCACGCCGGGCAGGGCCGCCGCCTCGTCCAGCAGGTCCTGGGTGAGCGGCGGCGGCTCGCCGGGGCGGCCCCCGTCGGCGTCGTCGTCGGGCTGGACGCGTACGTCGACGTGGTCGAAGCCCTGCTCCGAGCTCTTGGTGTAGGCGTCGGAGATGGTGGAGGTGAAGACCAGGGTGCCGGAGACGAAGGCCACGCCGAGCATCACGGCGAGCACGGTCATCAGCAACCGGGCCTTGTGCGCGAACACGTTGCGCAAGGCGGTGCGAAGCATATGGGGTCCTGTGGTGGAAAGCCGGTAGCGGGCGGCCTGCTGGTCAGCGAGCGGGGCTCAGCTCACCCGGCCCTTGGCGTCGAAGCGCTTCATCTTGTCCAGCACCTGCTCGGAGGTGGGGTCGCGCAGTTCGTCGACGATGCGGCCGTCGGCGAGGAAGACGACGCGGTCCGCGTATCCCGCGGCGACCGGGTCGTGCGTGACCATGACGACCGTCTGGCCCAGCTCGCGCACGGAGTTGCGCAGGAAGCCGAGCACCTCGGCGCCGGAGCGGGAGTCGAGGTTGCCGGTGGGCTCGTCGGCGAAGATGATCTCGGGCCGGGCGGCCAGCGCCCTGGCCACGGCGACGCGCTGCTGCTGGCCGCCGGAGAGCTGGCTCGGGCGGTGCTTGAGCCGTCCCGACAGGCCCACGGTCTCCACCACCTGCTGCAGCCACTGCTCGTCGGGCTTGCGGCCGGCGATGTCCATGGGCAGCGTGATGTTCTCCAGCGCGTTCAGCGTCGGCAGCAGGTTGAACGCCTGGAAGACGAAGCCGACCTTGTCGCGGCGGAGTTGGGTGAGCTTCTTGTCCTTCAGCCCGTTCAGCTCGGTCTCGCCGATGCGCGAGGAGCCGCCGGAGATGGTGTCGAGGCCGGCCATGCAGTGCATGAGGGTGGACTTGCCGGAGCCGGACGGCCCCATGATCGCGGTGAACTCGCCCTGCATGAACTCTACGGAGACGCGGTCGAGGGCGACGACCTTCGTCTCGCCCTCGCCGTAGACCTTCGTCAGCTCGGTGGCGCCGGCAGCCGCCACGCGGGCGTAGGCGGTGCCGGGGCCGGAGGCGCCGGGGATGGTGGTGGTCACGGCGGTGGGCTCCTGTCGGGACGGTGGTGTGCAACCTGTCCCTTCCATCGTGGCTGCGGAATCCGTCGCCCGGATCAGCCCGAGCTCCGGTTCCGGGCGAGACCGAGGAGGTACACGGGCCCGCGGCGGCTCCTCCTCGGGGATGACCCGCACCCTGACGAAGGCATGGGGCAAGGGCCCCCGGAGGGGCAATAAGGGAAGTGGAATTTCATCCGAGGACTTCTTCGACAACTCGGGCCTAATTCAAGCCAACATCAGTCCGTAGATGGCCAGTTCGGCCCATCCGCCCCGCTACTCTGGTTACGCGCCATGCGGTGGTCCGTACGCAGCGTGTGCGGGCCGGGAGTCCTGCCCGGATGGTGGAAAGCAGACACGGCGACCTTAAAAGTCGCTGGCCTTCGGGCCGTGCCGGTTCAAGTCCGGCTCCGGGCACCTCCCGGCAAGAGGTCGTCGACCTGCGAAGACGACTGGTCAGCAACGGTGACCCCGCCCCTCCGGGGCACCGCTGACGCCCGTTTCGACCTCGCCCCGGCAGTCTGGAACCGGCCACAGCGCTGAAACGTTCACCCGGATCCCGCCGGCCGCAGATCGGACCACTGCGGCCCCCTGGCGCGGAGCGGCCCGCCTCTCATGCCCTCCTCAGAATCCGCAGGTAGCCTCACGCGCTACGCGATCGAGGACCCCCGGCGGGAGGAGCGGACGTGGTACGCGGGACGGTGACGCTGGCGCGGGCGGCGGTCGTGGTGCGCGCGGGCGCGGCGCCGATGTGGTGGCTGGGTATCGCCGCCGCGGCGGCGGGTGCCTGGCAGGACGGGCTGACGGGTCAGTGGATAGGACTCTACGCGGGCGCGGCGCTCTTCCTCCTCGTCGCCCCCGCGGTCGGCGCGGTCCGTCGCGGACGCTTCCTGGCGCAGGCGCGAACGGCCCAACGGGCGGGCCGCGGCGCGGTGTTGCAGGACCGGGCGGTGACCGTACGGACATGGCGGCGGGCCCGCCGGTGGTGGCTCGCGGCGGCGTTCGCCGTCGCGGCGGGCTCGGCGGCGGCGATGCCGATCGCCGGCGGGTTGGTGCTGGCCGGAGCCGGTGCGGGGCTGCGGGCGAAGGCCGCGTGGCTCGGCCGCTGGGAGCGGGAGCAGGAGGCGCTGCTGTGGCTGCCCGTCGACGCGGCCACCGCCCGCGGCGCCGGAACGGGCGGTTCGGGCGTGGCGTACCTCCGTACGGGCATCGCCGCCGGCGACGCCCTGCCGGGCGGAGGCGTACGCCGGGGCTCGCCCGCCACGGTCTGACGGCGGCGGACCCGGAGCGCGCGGGGGCGCCGTGCGCGGGCGCACGGGTGCACGCGGTGCACGGCGGGCGCGGTGCGCGGGTGCACGGCGGCGAGCGGTATTCGCGTACCGGAGAATCCCGTCTATTGCACAGGCGCCCACCGTGCACGTGGAATTTCAGCGGCACACGAATTACCGGCGTCAAGTGAAAAACAACGTTCCGCATTACCCGCGTAGTTGCGGCCACCCGGGGGCTAATCCGTTTCGTCCCCCAAATCACCGTGAACGCGTAGAAACAACGTCAGCGGAAGAGGCGCGGCGGGACCGTGCGGGCGAGGACGGCGTAACCCTCGGGGTTGAGGTGGAGGTGGTCCCCGGTGTCGAGGGCGGGCAGCAGCGCGCGGGGGTGCGCGGGGTCGCGGGTGGCGGCGTCGAAGTCCACGACGGCGTCGAAGCGCCCGCTGCTGCGGATCCAGTCGTTCACCCGCTGCCGGGTCGCCTCGCGCAGCCCCGCCGGGTCGTCGTACGGCGTGCTGCCGCCGAACGGCGTGAGCGTGGCCCCGTAGACGCGGATGCCCTGCGCGTGCGCGCGCGTGACGATCTGGTCGTACGCGGCCACCAGCTCGTCCCCGGTCTCGCGCTGCGCCGCCTCGGTGGCCGGCGCGGTGCCGATGTCGTTGATGCCCTCGAAGACCAGCAGCCAGCGCGCCCCGCTCACCGCGAGCACGTCCCGGTCGAGCCGGGCGAGGGCGTTGGGGCCGAGGCCGTCGTCGAGGACGCGGTTGCCGCCCGCGGCCTGGTTGACGACCGCGACGGGCGGGGCGCCGGGCCCGCGCAGCCGGTCGTTGAGGAGGTCGGGCCAGCGGTCGTTGCCGTTGGTGGTGGAGCCGCGGCCGTCGCTGAGGGAGTCGCCGAGGACGACGGCGGCGCGGGTGCGGGCGGGGGCCTCGGCCTCGACGCCGCTGAGGAAGTACCAGTGGTCGGTGGCCGTCGCGCCGGGCAGTGCGGCGGCGCCGGTGTGGTCGCCGGCCAGCAGGTACGAGGTGGTGCGCGAGCCCGGGTGCGAGGTGACGTCGGTGGACGCCTGGCCGTCGGCGAGGTACAGGGTCACGGTCAGATTGGCCCCGGGGGGAGCGTCGAGGCGTACGGGGTCGGAGACGACCTGCGCCCCGACGGGGACCGTCGCGCCCGCCCGACCGCCGAACGTCAGCGGCCGCGAGCTGCCCGGCACGATGCCGTCGACGCCGGCCCGGCCGCCCGCGGGGAGGGCGACGGCGGCGCGGGTGATCGGCAGCTCGGCGCCGCCGAAGGCGTTGGAGAAGCGGAACCGGAGCCGTTCGCCTGGCACGGCGAGGCGCACGGTCTGGCGCAGGGTGGCGTCCCGCAGCACGCCGTCGTCCTGGGTGAACGGCGGGGGCGGCATGTTCGCCGGCTCGGTGAGCTGCGGCATCGAGGTCCAGGCGGCGACCCACCGCGCGGGCCCGCCGGGGGCCGCGGCCGCCGCCGCGGGGGTCCCGGCGGCGGGAGCGAGGCCGCGCAGCGCGTGGGCCGCCACCGCGACGGCCGCGACGAGGGCCATGACGAGCGCGGCGGCGAGATACGGATACACGGCGGAGCGGCGGTCACGGGGGCGTCGGTACGCGGGCTCGGGCATCTGCGGCTCCGGGGGCGAGACGGCGAAATATTTCGAGGTCTGTGCCGAAAATTTCTGACCGTACGCTACGGTCCGCCGCCACCCCGGTCAACGCCGCCACCCGCACAGGTTCAAGCCGGCCTCCGGCTCCCGGCGCCGGCCGGCGCCGCGACGAAGGGCGAGAGGGATCCCCGGGAATGGCCTGCCGGGGCCGCGTCAGTCCCAGTCGGACTTGTCCTTCTCCGCCCGGCGGCGGCGGAAGAGCCCGGTGGCGTGCACCGCGTTCACGCCGACGATGCCGCCCCACGTCACCAGCAGCCCGGCCAGCCCCTCGTTGACCACGCCGATCGCCGACAGCGGAATCGCCAGCACCATCGACACGGCGGCGAAGCCGAACCGCTCGCCGAACGTGCCCTCCGGCGAGCTCGCGCCCGGCTGTGTGCCCCGCGCGACCTGCATCTGCTGCTCGGCGAGCTGGCGGCGGAGCCGGGTGTCGAACGTCCCGTCCATCCGCTGCTGCACCTTCTCGAGGAAGCCCTCGATCAGCTCTTCCTCGTACTCGGGGCCGAGGTCCCTGCGGGTCTGCAGGGTGGCATCGAGTTCACTCTTGATCTCCGGGTCCCGCGCACTCATACCCCGTACGGTACGAGTCCGCGCGCTCAGGTGCAGTAGTGCTACCCCCCCAATTCGTTCCGGTGCGCCCTTGCCGTCGTGCATACGGTCATGCAGAGTCGTCGTGCAGTGAATAGGACATCGGATCCGGAGGTGGGATGGTCTCCGCCGACGCGGGCGCCAGGCTGCAGAAGCTCTTCGAGGGGCGCCGGCTGACGCCGACCCAGCGCCGTATCGCGCACTGCATGGTGCGCAGGGCCGCCGACGCACCGTTCCTGTCGAGTGTGGAACTGGCCGAGCTGGCGGGGGTCAGCCAGCCGTCCGTGACCCGCTTCGCCGTCGCCCTCGGCTTCGACGGGTACCCGGCGCTGCGCCGCGCGCTGCGCGAGGCGGGGCTGGGCGAGCCGGCGGGGCGGGCGGAGCGCAACGAGTACCAGCAGGCCGTCCAGGCCGAGATCGAGAACCTGCGCAACCTCTCCGCGCTCCTCGCCGACCCCGCCCCCGTCGAGGACGCCGGCCGGCTGCTCGCCGCCTCCCGGCCGCTGCCCGTGCTCGGGCTGCGCGCCGCGGCGGCGCAGGCGCGGGGCTTCGCGTACTTCGCGGCGAAGGTCCACCCCGACATCCGGGTGCTCGACGAGGCCGGCTCGATGCTCGACGACCGGGTCGACGCCGCGGCCCGCGCCGGCGCCACGGCGCTGCTGTGCTTCGCGCTGCCGCGGCACCCGCGGGAGCTGGCCGGCGCGCTGCGCACGGCGCGGGCGACGGGGCTGACGGTGGTCACGGTGGCGGACAGCTCGTTCACGCCGGTCGCGCAGGACAGCGACGTGCTGCTGCCGGCGGCGGTGGGCACGGGGCTGTCGTTCGACACGGCGTGCGGGCCGATGCTGCTGGGGCGGGTGCTGCTGGAGGCGATGTGCGACGCGCTGCCGGAGGCGCAGGCGCGGCTGGAGGAGTTCGATGCGCGGGCGGCGGAGCGGGGACTGTTCCTGGACTGAGGCGTACGGGGCGCGGGGCGCGGGCCGTACGCGGGAGGCGCACCCGACGCGAGGCACATGCCGTACGTGAGACGCACCCGACGCGAAGCACATGCCCTGCACGAGCGCACGCCCGACGCGAAGCACACGCCCCGCACGAGCGCACGCCCGACGCGAAGCACACGCCCCCGGCGAAGCGCATGTCCTACGGGCCGCACGGCCCGCCCGCACCGCCGTGCGCCCCCGGCCCCCGCCCGCGTACGCCCGCGGTGGCCTGCCTCCGCCCGCGTACGCCTTCTGCCGGCTACCCCCGCTCCCCCACCGCCGTCTGCTCCGCGTCCGTCTCCGACTCCGCCACCCGCCGCCTGCGGCGGTGCTTCAGCAGCGCCCACGGCCCGCGGCCGCCCGTCGGCCCCGCCGGGGCGACCTCCGTGCCGCTCTCTCCCGCCGCCTGCGCCGCGGCCTTGGCCACCGGCAGGTAGCCCTCGTCGCGGCGGACGTCCGGGCGCTCCTCCTCCGCCGGCCACATGCCGAGCGCCGCGGAGAGGGTGGGGAGCAGGGCCATCGCGGCGGTGGCGTAGCCCTCCGCCGAGGGGTGGTAGTTGTCGGGCCCGAACAGCTCGCGCGGGTTGGCCGCGAACTCCGGTCCCAGCAGCGTGCCCAGCGAGACCGTGCGCCCGCCGCGGTCGAGCACGGCGATCGTCTGGGCCGCGGCGAGCTGCCGGCTCAGCCGGCGGGCCAGCCAGCGCAGCGGCTGCTGCACCGGCTCGATCGTGCCGAGGTCCGGGCAGGTGCCGACGACGACCTCCGTACCGGCGTCGCGCAGCCGCGCGACCGCGTCCGACAGGCAGCGCACCGACACCGCCGGGGGCACCCGGTGGGTGACGTCGTTGGCGCCGACCATGATGACCGCGACGTCGGGCCGCAGCCCCTCCTCGTCCAGCAGCAGCGTCACCTGCCGGTCGAGGTCGTCGGACTGCGCCCCGGAGAGCGCCACGTTGCGCAGGTCCACCGGCCGCTCCGCGATCGCCGCGAGGCCGGAGGCGAGCAGCGCCCCCGGCGTCTGGCGGGGGCGGTAGACGCCCTGGCCCGCGGCGGTGGAGTCGCCGAGGAACGCCAGCAGCACCGGCCGCACGCCGCGTCTGCGGCCGAAGGCCGCCCCGTACCGCCCGTCGGCCCGCGGCGGCTCCTCGTCGCTGCCGCCCACCCGGCGCCGCGCCAGGTGCACCTCCGCGACCAGCACCCCCAGCGTCGCGCCGCCGATCAGGCCGATGCCCCCGCCGCCGTACGCCGCCGCCGCGGCGATCCGGCGTGCCGCCCTCGCCCTGGTCATCGACATCGCCTCTCCGTTCCGCGCCGGCCCCCGTGTGCCGTGTCGCGCAGTGTCCGTACGTACCGCTGCCGCCGGGTCCGTACAGCCGTGTCCGAACCGTCGCCGTACCTGTGCCTGCCGCTGTCCGTCGTCAGTCCCTCCCCTTCACCTTCTCTGTCCTACGCCGTCTCCCCCTCGGGGGCAGAGACGGCGCGCGGGCACCCGCCGTCCGGCGCGGTCTACGCGCGTGCTAACACTTTGTTGCCCGGCCTTGTGCCCGGCTCAATCACCCGCGGCGGAAGCCGTACGCTGGGCTCGCCCCGAGAGCCACGGACCCTGGAGTGAGCGGTGCAGTATCACGAGTCGATCACCGACCTGGTGGGCAACACGCCCCTGGTCAGGCTGGGCCGCGTGACCCAGGGCATCCGGGCGACGGTGCTGGCGAAGGTCGAGTACTTCAACCCCGGCGGCTCGGTGAAGGACCGCATCGCGCTGCGCATGATCGAGGCCGCCGAGCGCTCGGGGGCACTGCGGCCGGGCGGCACGATCGTCGAGCCGACGTCGGGGAACACCGGGGTGGGGCTGGCGATGGTGGCCCAGCAGAAGGGCTACAAGTGCATCTTCGTCTGCCCTGACAAGGTGTCCACCGACAAGATCAACGTGCTGCGGGCGTACGGCGCGGAGGTCGTCGTCTGCCCGACCGCCGTCGACCCCGAGCACCCCGACTCGTACTACAACGTCTCCGACCGCCTGGTCCGCGAGACCCCCGGCGCCTGGAAGCCCGACCAGTACAGCAACCCGGACAACCCGGCGTCCCACTACCACTCCACGGGCCCCGAGCTGTGGACGCAGACCGACGGCCGCATCACCCACTTCGTCACGGGCATCGGCACCGGCGGCACGATCTCGGGCACCGGCCGGTATCTGAAGGAAGCCTCCGGCGGCGCCGTGCAGATCGTCGGCGCGGACCCCGAGGGCTCGGTGTACTCCGGCGGCTCGGGCCGCCCGTACCTGGTCGAGGGCGTCGGCGAGGACTTCTGGCCGGACGCGTACGACCGCGGGGTGGCCGACGAGATCGTCGCGGTCTCCGACAAGGACTCCTTCCGCATGACCCGCCGGCTGGCCCGCGAGGAGGGCCTGCTCGTCGGCGGCTCCTGCGGGATGGCGGTGGTCGCCGCGCTGCGGGTGGCGGAGCGGCTGGACGAGGACGGCGTGGTCGTCGTCCTGCTCCCGGACAGCGGCCGCGGCTACCTGTCGAAGATCTTCAACGACGACTGGATGGCGGACTACGGCTTCATGGAGGAGGCCGGCGCCGCGAGCGTCGCCGACGTGCTGCGCGACAAGGAGGGCAGCATGCCGTCGCTGGTGCACATGCACCCGGAGGAGACGGTGGGCGAGGCGATCGAGGTGCTGCGCGAGTACGGCGTCTCGCAGATGCCGGTCGTCAAGCCCGGGGCAGGCCATCCGGACGTGATGGCGGCGGAGGTCGTCGGCTCGATCGTGGAACGGGAGCTGCTGGACGCCCTGTTCACCCGCAAGGCCGAACTCGACCACCCCCTGGAACAGCACATGTGCCCCCCGCTCCCGCAGGTCGGCTCGGGCGAGCCGGTGGCGGACCTGGTCGCGGTCCTGGAGCGCGCGGACGCGGCGGTGGTGCTGGTGGAGGGCAAGCCGACGGGCGTGGTGTCGCGCACGGACCTGCTGGCGTACCTGGCGAAGGGCGCCGGCACGGCGTGAAGTCGCCACGTTGTCCACACTCTTCGAACACGTGTCACCACGCACCGCTACGATGCGTGCGTATCCCGGTGACGACACGTGCGGAGGGACAGATTGGCGGACCGACTCGCAGTCGACGGTGACGAGTTAGAGCGCTTCATGCGGTTGCTGAAGCGCTCGGTGCAGTCACTCGAAGGGGTCCACAAGGCGCTGCGCGACTCCACCATCAGCGGACTCGGCACGGACAACCTCGACGACGCGTGCGAGGACTTCCAGGACGACTGGAAGTACGGCACGGGCCAGATCGGGGAACAGGTCGAGGAACTGGCGGAGATCGTGGGGGACAGCAAGGAGAGCTACGCCGAGGTAGACAAGGCCCTGGAGGAGAACCTGACGAAGGCGTCCCAGGGAGGCGGCACATGACGAACGGCGACATTCCCGGCTTAGACGGCGCCCAGCGACCCCGCGGCATGTTCTCTGACTTACCCATGACCCAGCCCCAGGGACTCCAGCCGGGCACGGTCCCGGACACGTATCCGTCCCTGGGCTTCAACCCGGCACCGGGCAGCACGGACACCGTCCACGCGCTGCGCGCCAAGCTCATCAAGTGCGCGGACGTGCTCGAAGAGACCCGCGACATGATCACCAAGCTGATGGACGGCAGCTATTGGAAGGGCGACGCGGCCACCGCCTTCCGGGACCAACTGGAAGACGGCCCGCTCCCCCTGAACCTCAAGAACGCCGCGCACTCCATCAGAAAGGCCGCCAAGCAACTCGACGGCTGGGAATCCGACCTCGGCGAATTCCAGCACCGCGCCAACCGCCTCAACGACAAGGCCCGCGAAGCGCGCAAGGCCCTCGGCGACGCGGAATCCAACGCCGACGCCGCCAAGCGGGGCGCCAGCGGCGGAGGGAAGTCCGACGACGAGGACGAGGCGAAGGCGACGATGCGCCGCCTCAACGCGGTGGTGGCCGAAGCCCAGGCGGACCTCGAACGCATCCTGTCCAGCGCCCGCAACCTCGCCTGGGAACACGAGAACAAGGCCAGCGACCGCGCGGCAAGGATCCGCGACGCCACGGACAAACTGGCCCCCCAGGAACCGGGCTTCTTCGCAAAGGCAGCGGCCTGGGTAAAGGAGAACCTCCCGGACATCCTCAGCATCGCGGCAGGCGTGGTGGCCCTGGCCGCGCTGACGATCGTCACGGGCGGCACGGCAACGGCGGTGCTGCTGCTGGTAGCGGCAGGGCTCAGCGCGGGCGCGCTGGCAATGCGGTTCTCAGATCCGGAAGTGCGGGCATCGCTGTGGAACGGCATCACGAAGGGCGAATTCGACGCGGACTTCTTCTCCAACCTGACAGGCGTGGGTGCCGACGCTCTTGGCATGGTGCCCGGCCTGGCTGCGGTAGGCCAAGGAATCAAACTCGGTGCGGGCGCTATTCGGACAGGATCCGCGGCTCTGTCACTGGGCCAGAGAATTGGCACCGTAGGCAGCCACGTAATAACAGAAGCGCGAGCTATCAGTGCACTGGACAACCCGACGGTGGCCTGGATTGTCCACAGTACAAGGATGCCACCTTCAGCACCCAAAGCCATAGAGGTAACCGCGGCTTCCATCGGGGTGGCCTCCGGAGGAATCAACCTGCTCGGCACCAAGGTGGACGCCCTCGACAACGAAGGCGTCAGCAATTCTGGAACCATTTTCGGTGGCCTTGAGATTGCCGGAGTCAGCAGTGGGGATCTCATTAATGTCATCCCTCGCGTCTTCCCCTGACACACCTCCCGACCATGCCTCAAGGAGGTTTAACGTGCATCCGGCCAACTACGCCACAGCATGGGAACACCCGCCGACCCGGCGCGCCTGGGCAAGGCAGATGACGATCAGCGCCCTTGCCTTCATCGGTTGGTTCCTGAGCCCTTGGTGCTTGCTGATCCTTCTCCTCGCGTTCTACTCGCTCGCACTCAGCATCTTCATCATCATTCTCATGGGCTACGGTGCGTATCGCGCCAAAATTCAGCCTGCTCGAATCCTCGCCAATGTCCGAATCCGCAGAGTCCTTCGGGCCTATCCCTGGATTCTCGATGATATCCCATACAGTTTCCCCACCCTCCCCGGAGGGACGCCAACGAAGCTCTGCCTCACAATCCCCCACCCCGCGCAGCCGGGGGAAACTTTCCTGATGTACCAACACCTGCGTGACCTGCCCACATGGTGGACCAGAAGGATGGGGCCCCGCGCCAAGCCTGAGCTGAAGGCTCAGTTGAAGCCCATCTGGTTCGTCGGCGATCCGCGCTTCTTCGGCGTCATCGCCGTCACCAAACCCGGAAGCGCCCCTGAAACCCCAGCACCAAAACGCATGCACCTAATCGTCCAGGTCGGAGAGACGAAGCAAACGGCACCCATCGACGTGAACTCGTGGCGGGCTTCCCCTGAGGATCTCGCTCACGCACGGCAAGCCATTGGTTGGCGAGGCCCTCGTGGCTGAAGACCAGAACACCTACATCCTCAGCGACTCCGCCGCCGCGCCCGACCGTGACGCGTGGTTCGCGTTGCCCGCCGGGTTCACCACACTGCCGCTCGATGTCCTCACCTCCCCCGTCGGCAGCCCCGGTGCCTCGCGGCTGCGGGAGGTGGTAGACGGGGTTCTCGCCGGGGTTCCCGACGGGATCGTTCGGGAGCAGGTCATCGGGCAGTTAGCCGGGGCTCAGCGGATGATGCTCGCCCTTCGGGAAGAAGGCGTCGTGCATTGTTCGCTGGGGCTCCATCGCGACGACGACGGTGACGGGCGGTTGCTCACCTCGTTCTTCACCTTTCGGTGGCAGGAGATCAGTCGTGCTCCCCGGCACCTCACCGCCGCTCGTGCCGTCGCCGCAGGTCACGACCGTATCGAGGTTCTCGACCTCCCCTGCGGGCCCGCCGCCCTCGGCGAGGTGGGGAGGACCGTCGCGCCCGATCTCGGGCTCGGAGTCGAGCGGCTGTTGCAGGTTCATGCCTATCTGCCCCACCCCGACGGCAGTCGGCTCGCCGTGCTCACCCTCACCACTCCCGCGCCGCACCGCCGTGCCCACTACCGCGCGATGCTGCACGACGTCGCCGAGCACGTCAGCTTCGACGACCCGCTGGTCCACCTGCGCACACATGTGTGACGCGGGGACCGCCGCACCCCCGGTGCGTGCACCAAGGGGCGGGACGACGGCGGTCCCCGCGTGGGGACGCGCGGGCCGGTCAGGCCGTGCCCCGCGTCCGGCGACCAGGAGGTCCGGGAGCCGCTCCGGAGGGTTCCTTGCCGACGTCCTCAACGATGCAGGACCCGTGTTAACCCCGTGCTGCGCCGGCGTGACGCCCTCGTACCGTTTGCGGAATCACCCGGTCCGCCCGCCCCGGACAGCGCCTCAGCGCCACCGCGGCTGCCGCAGCGGTACCCCCGAGTCGCCCGACGCCGGGGTCCGTACCGCCAGGACCTGGTTCACGCCGATCCGGTTGTGCTCGAAGGACAGCGCCGACGCCGCCATGTACAGGCGCCACACCCGCGCCCGCCCCGGCGAGGTCAGGGCCACGGCCTGAGCCCAGCGGGACTCCAGGTTCGCCACCCAGCGGCGCAGCGTCAGCGCGTAGTGCTCGCGCAGCGCCTGGGTGTCGCGCACCTCGAAGCCCGCGCGCTCCAGCTCGTCCACCGTCGTGCTGAGCGGCGACAGCTCCCCGTCGGGGAAGACGTACGCGTCGATGAACTCGTCGATGGCGTAGTCCTCTTCGTCCGCCAGCGGGCGGCGCGCGATCTGGTGGTTGAGCAGCCGGCCGCCGGGGCGGAGCAGCCGGTGGAGGCCGCGGGCGTAGTCGCCGTAGCGCTGGGAGCCGACGTGCTCGGCCATGCCGATGGAGGAGATCGCGTCGTACGGGCCGTCGGCCGTCTCGCGGTAGTCCTGTACCCGGATCTCGATGCGGTCGCCGAGGCCCGCGTCGGCCACCCGCTTGCGGGCATACGCGGCCTGCTCGCCGGAGAGCGTGATGCCGACGGCGCGTACGCCGTACTCGCGCGCCGCGTGCAGCACCATCGAGCCCCAGCCGCAGCCGACGTCGAGCAGCCGGTCGCCCTCCCTGAGGCCGAGCTTGCGGCAGACGAGGTCGAGCTTGGCGGCCTGGGCGTCCTCCAGGGTGCCGTCCTCGTGCCAGTAGGCGCAGGAGTAGACCATGGACGGGCCGAGGACGAGGGAGTAGAAGTCGTTGCCGACGTCGTAGTGGTGGCTGACGGCGGCCTTGTCGCTGCGCAGGGTGTGCAGGGCGCCGCGGACCTTGTGCCGGCGCACCTCCTCGGGCGGCGGCGGGGGCGGGGGCAGCGGCCGGGCGAGGGCGAGGGCGCCGCGGGCGGCGGCGGCGAGGCGGGCGGGGCGGGGGCGGGGGGCGTCGGGGCCGCGTTCCCAGAGGAGTCCCGCGAGCCGGTCGAGGGCGGAGTAGAGGTCGCCTTCGACGTCGATCTCGCCGGCGACCCAGGCGCGGGCGAGGCCGAGTTCGCCGGGGCGCCACAGGATGCGGCGCAGTGCTCTGCGGTGGCGTACGACGAGGACGGGGGCGGCGTCGGGACCGGCTTCGGAGCCGTCCCAGGCGCGGATACGGATCGGCAGCGGGCCTCCGAGCAGCTCTTCCGCGAGGGCGGCGAGCCGGGGCGCGGCTCCGTGGGGCATGGCGCACCTCCGTGAGATGGGCAGGTGGTCGACGTGGTGTCCGCCGTTGCTGGACTACACGTAAACACCAAGACCCACCCGGCGAAGTCCCGTTGCCCGCCGGGGCGCGGGTACCAGCCGAAAAGAGCAGTCAGGCGCCTGCCCGGCGGACCGGGTGGGCGCCTGACCGTCGGGTACCGGGGAGGTCAGGAGGCGCGGGCCGCCTCGCGGCTGCGCTCCTCGCGGCTGCGCTCGTCGCCGCCGTCCTCGGCGGGCGGCAGGCCGGCGGCGCCGCGGGCCTGCTGCTGCTCCCGCGTCGCCTCTCCGTCGCGTACGGACTGGTCGTGCTGGGCCCGGGCGGCGGCGGTGACCGGCGCGGCGGCCTCGTAGAACTCGTCCCGCGGCGACTCCATGGCACCCAGCGAGACGACCTCGCGCTTGAGGAAGACGCCGAGCGTCCAGTCCATGAAGACCCGGATCTTGCGGTTCCAGGTGGGCACGGCGAGGCCGTGGTAGCCGCGGTGCATGTACCAGGCGAGGCGGCCCTTGAACTTCAGGGACCGGCCGAGCACGTTGATCATCGCGACGCCCTTGTGCAGCCCGAGTCCGGCGACGGCGCCCTTGTTCTTGTGCCGGTACTGGCGCTGCGGGAAGCCGCGCAGCTCCGCCACGACGTTGTCGCCGAGGAGCTTGGCCTGCCGCAGGGCGTGCTGGGCGTTCGGCGGGCACCAGGCGTTCTCGGCACCGGCCGCGCGGGCGGCGAGGTCGGGGATCTGGGCGTTGTCGCCGGCGGCCCAGATGTAGTCGGTGCCCCGGACCTGGAGGGTGGCGGCGGTGTCGACGTGCCCCTTGGGGCCGAGCGGCAGGCCGTACTCCTTCAGCACCGGGTGCGGCTTGACGCCCGCGGTCCACACGATGGTGTGGGAGTCGACCTCCAGGCCGTTCTTGAGCACGACGCGGCCGTCGACGCACGACTCCAGGGAGGTGTCGAGATAGACCTCGATGCCGCGCTGCTGGAGGTGCTTCAGACCCCACTTGCCGAGCGCGGGACCGACCTCCGGGAGGATCTTGTCGGCGGCGTCGACGAGGATGAAGCGCATGTCCTCGCGCTTGATCGAGGGGTAGTACTTGGCGGCGTCACGCGCCAGGTCCTCGATCTCGCCGATGGTCTCGGCGCCGGCGAAGCCGCCGCCGACGAAGACGAAGGTGAGCGCCTTGCGCCTGGTGTCGGCGTCGTTGGTGGACTCCGCCTTGTCGAGCTGCTCCAGCACGTGGTTGCGGAGCCCGATGGCCTCCTCGACGCCCTTCATGCCGATGCCGTTCTCGGCGAGACCGGGGATCGGGAAGGTGCGGGAGACGGCGCCGAGGGCGACGATCAGGAGGTCGAACGGCACCTCGTAAGGAGTGCCGACGATGGGTGCGACGACCGCGACCTTGCGGTCCTGGTCGATGGAGGTGACCCGGCCGGTGAGCACCTCGGCGCCGGGAAGGACCTGGCGCAGCGGCACCACGACGTGCCGGGGGGAGATGCTGCCGGCGGCCGCCTCCGGGAGGAAGGGCTGGTACGTCATGTACGAGCGCGGGTCGACGACCGTGACCGACGCCTCGGCGTACCGCATCTTCTTCAGGATGCGGCGCGCCGCGTAAAGGCCGACGTAACCGCCGCCTACTACGAGGATCCTGGGACGCTCCGTAGTGCTCATGATTCGAGTATCCCCCCGGTACCAGAGGGGTGCTCGTGAGGGGGTTCACAAGCTCCACCCCCCATGGTGCTACACTGCGCCGCCACACCTTGCGCGCTCGTCACGGCCAGCGGGATGGTTTTCGGCAACAGGCCCTTGAGCTGGGATTTCGAGCCCGCGACGCGCAGATGTCACTCTGACGCAAAGCGCCTGTCACACGCCGCAGGGGGCCGCGGAGTCCACGATCCGAGCCAGAGGGCCGAATCCGCGCCGGAAGCATGTGAATAACTTCACGAACTTGATTCGTCCGGCACGAGCCGCCCCGTGAAACCGGCCTCGCGCAGGCGCTCGTACGCCGCGGCCACGTCACCCGGAACGGGCTGCTCGACCATGAACCCGCGCCGCGGGTAGACCCTGAGCCGCTGCTGCGCCCCGACCAGCATGTCGAGCACCAGGCGTGCATCCCCGATGGAGTCGACGTAACCGGGGAGCGTCATGGGTGTGGACGTGCTGACCCACTCGGCTTCGGGCCACACCTTGCGTGCTGTCGCGTAGGCCCGGCGTTCCTCGTACGGCTTGCTGACCAGCAGGACGGACGACACCGGGACCCTCTGCTCTTCGAGCAGCGCGCGGGAGAAGCGGATGTTCTCCGCCGTGTTCCGGGCGCGCGGCTCGACGAGGATCGCACCGGCCGGCACCCCCAGCTCCACCGCCCGCTCGCGGTAGTGCTCGGCCTCCCCACGCGGCATCCGGTCGCGTGTGGTGCGGCCGGTCGCCCCGGTGAAGACGATCAGCGGCATCAGGCCCCGATGGTAGAGATCGGCGGTCGTGTCCGCGACTCCGAGGTCGTGGCTGCCGAGCCCGATCGCCACAGAGCACGGGCGCGGCTCGTGGCCCATCTGCTGGAAGTCCCAGAGCCGTTGGGCATCCCTCCAAGCCAGCACTGAGATCACCTGCTCTCACCCTCCGATGTGGCCGAGTCGGGAACCTTGAAGTCATAGGTCCAGGAAAAACGCGTCGCCGCGTGAACACCGATCGCGAACTCCACCACGGTGCCGTCAGCCGTGCGGGTCGTCCGGTGCAGCTCCACCACCCACTCGCCCGGTGCGAGCTGAAGGAGCTGCACTTCGTCCGCCGTGGGGAGGCGCGCGAACAGCGTTTCCCGCATGTGGTCGATCTCGTATCCGGCGTCATACAGGGCACGGAAGCCGCCGCCCCGGCCTGCGGGACCCGGCTCCGGGTCGACGATGCGCGTCCCTTCCACATGCTCGGGACGGTAGTAGCTGGTCAGGGTGTGCGTGGGCTGTGAGCCTTCCTTGACCACGCGCGCACGGGCGTAGACCTCCGCACCTTCGGGCAGGCCGTGTGCCTGGGCTACGGCGGCCGGCGCAGGCACGCGGCTGATGGTCTGAGTCTGTTCGTTCCGCTTGTACGTGCGTCCGGACGCCACACGGTCCGCGATGAACGCCACCTCATCGCCGTCACGCCACTTGGTCTTGTCGTATCGAGCGATGCCGAGCCGCTTGAGCGGGACCCGCTCGCGGACGATGGTGCCGTGTCCGCGCGACGACGTGACCAGCCCTTCGGCTTCCAACGCCTTGTAGGCCGCGTGGACCGTGGACTTCGAGCCTTCCCCCGCCCCCACGAGATCCCTGATTTGCGGCAACTGGTCACCGGGCGCGTACTCGCCGCTTCTGATCTGTTGGGCCAGCCGGTCCGCAAGCTCCCGCCACTTGGGCGCCATGCACCACTCCTCTCACCTAGCGACCAGTGAACCACAGTCCCAGGACTGTTGACTGTCCTAGGACTGCATGCCATAGTCTTGCCCAATCGACTTGCAGTCCCAGGACAGCAAGTATCGGGCGGCCGCCGGTGCGCCCACGTCCGAGGGATGTGACTTCACGTGAAATCGCACTCGTTCACCCGCAGCGCCGCGGCCGTCGGCCGGGCACGTGAATTCGTTGCGGACTGCATCGAGGCATGCACTCCCGAGCAGGCCGACGACATCCGCGTGTGCACCTCCGAACTGGTCACGAACGCCTTACAGCACACCCCCGTCGGCCGCCGCTTCCTCGTTCGCATCACGTGCAGCGACAACGTATTACGCATCGAGGTCCATGACGCCAGCACAGACACCCCGCATCTATGCGCGCCCGCGGACACCGATGACCGCGGCCGAGGGCTGCTGCTCGTTTCGGCGTTCGCGGACGACTGGGGAGTGGCCGACCGCACCGGCCCCGGCAAGGTCGTATGGGCCGAGTTCAAGATCAGGCAGCCGGCAGAGGCAACGTGTTAGCGGGGCGGCATCGTCATGGCCAACGCGCTTTCACAGGCTCAGGAGGTGCTCACACCTCGCGTCCTCGACACGACACCCGAGCGAATCGCGTGCGCCGTCGGAACAGATCAACGGGGCGCTACAGATTTCGTACATGTGGCGAGGGAGGCCGGGGACGGGGAGTAGGCCCCCCGGTCGGCGCCCACGATCTATTCGCCGGCAAGCTGCCAGGCGATCCCGTCCAGGATGTCGTGTTCGCTGACGATCACCTCGGGGGCGCCCGTGCGCTCCATGACCGACAGCAGGACCAGGGCCCCCGCCGCGATCACGTCGACGCGGCCCGGGTGCATGACCGGGATCGCGGCTCGTTCCTCGTGGGTGGCCTTGAGCAGGGAGTCCGTGATGTCGCGGATGCGGGCCACCGGGACGCGGGCGTGGTGCAGGGCCATCGTGTCGTAGGCGGGGAGGTCCATGGCGATGCCCGCGACCGTGGTCACCGAGCCGGCCAGGCCGACCAGGGTGGCGGTGTCGCGGAGCGGGACCGCGGCTTCCGCCGTGTCCAGGGCCGCGGCGATGTCGGCCTTCGCCGCCTCGATCTGCGCCGGCGCCGGAGGGTCGGCGAAGTGGTGGCGCTCGGTGAGGCGGACGCAGCCGATGTCGACGGAGCGAGCCGCCGCCACCTCGTCCGTGCCGGAGACGAACTCCGTCGAGCCGCCGCCGATGTCGACCACCAGGTACGGCCCCGGCACCCGTCCCGACAGCTCCTTCGTCGCGCCCGTGAAGGCCAGCGCGGCCTCCTCGTCGCCGGTGATGACCTCCGGGCGGACGCCGAGGATCTCCTCCACGCCCCGGGCGAAGTCCGCCCGGTTCTCCGCGTCGCGTGAGGCGGAGGTGGCGACGAAGCGGGTACGGACCGCGCCCAGCCGCTCGATGATCTCCGCGTACCTGCGGCAGGCCGCGAAGGTCCGCTCCAGCGCCTCGGGCGCCAGCCGGCCCGTACGGTCCACGCCCTGGCCCAGCCGGACGATCTCCATCCGGCGGTCCAGGTCCTTCACTTCGCCGGACCGCGTGTCGACGTCCGCGACCAGCAGGCGGATCGAATTCGTACCGCAGTCCACGGCAGCCACTCGGGTCATGCCCCATCCTCCCCGGATTCCTCGGGCGTCACGCACGGGCCCTTGGCCCACCACTCCGGCAGCATCGCCAGCGCCTCGTCCCCCAGCGGGTTCACCCCGGGCCCGGCCGCCAGCGCGTGCGCGACCAGCACGTGCAGGCACTTCACCCGGTCCGGCATCCCGCCCGCGCTCGGGAATCCTGCCAGCTCGGCGATCGCGTCGCGGCGGGTGAGGTAGTCCTCGTGGGCCGCGCGGTACGCCGCCGCCAGCTCCGGGTCCGACGCCAGCCTGGCCGTCATCTCCTTCATCACGCCGTCCGCCTCCAGCGTACCGATCGCGGAGTTCGCGCGCGGGCACGTCAGGTAGTACAGCGTCGGGAACGGCGTGCCGTCGGGCAGCTTCGGCGACGTCTCCACGACGTCCGGGTTGCCGCACGGGCAGCGGTGCGCCACGGCGCGCAGGCCGCGCGGGGCGCGGCCCAACTGCGCGGCCACGGCGGCGGCGTCGGCCGCGGTGGCGGGGGTGTGCTCGGTGGGCGGCGGGGGCTTGTCCATCTCTCCTCGTTCAGCCGGGCGGTCGGCTTCCGGCGGCAGGCGGCGGGCGTCAGGCGTCATGCGTTCCGGCGGCGGGCGTTGCGGAGGCGGGCGTTGCGGAGGCGGGCGGCGGGCGTTCCGGCGGCAGGTGTCCCGCGCGGCGGGCGGCGTTCGCGTACGTGACGCGCCTCAGCGCCGGCCGTCCGCGGCGTCCAGGCCGTCCCACAGGTTCTCGTACCACGGCCTGTCCACCGCCTCGCCCTCCTCGCCGGAGCCGGCGGAGCCGGTGCCGTCGCGCATCAGGTAGCCGGTCTCGCCGGGCAGGACGTAGTGCAGGTGCTCGCGGGCCTGCCGGCGCACGTACTCCGGGTCGTGCCAGCGGGACTTCTCGTCCCGCAGCTCCTCCACCCGCTGCTCGGCCTGCGCCTTCTCCCGCTCCAGCTCGGCGACCTCGGCGCGCTGGGCGATGTACTGGCGCAGCGGGTACGCGAGCGCCACCACCAGCGAGCAGACGACGAGGGCGAGCACCGCGGCCCGCCCTGTCAGCCGGCTGCGCCGCGGCGGGCGCGCGCGGTAGACGCGCTCCGAGACCCGGCTGACGGCCTGCTCGCCGAGCAGCTTGAGCCGGGTGGTGGTGGAGAAGCGCTCCCTGGCCATGTGCGTCGCGTCCTCCCCGGGCGGCAAGCGGTGGTCGGCCCCGGTCGCACCTTACGCGGTGCGGCCGGGGCCGGTGGCGTCCGACGCCGATGTCGTACGGGTCGGTCCGTTCAGCCGTTCTTGTAGCGCGGGAAGGCGCTGCGGCCCGCGTACTCGGCGGCGTCGTCGAGGATCTCCTCGATGCGCAGGAGCTGGTTGTACTTGGCGACCCGCTCGGAGCGGGCGGGGGCGCCGGTCTTGATCTGGCCGCAGTTCGTGGCGACGGCCAGGTCGGCGATGGTGACGTCCTCGGTCTCGCCGGAGCGGTGGGACATCATGCACTTGAAGCCGTTGCGCTGGGCCAGCTCGACGGCGTCGAGGGTCTCGGTGAGCGAGCCGATCTGGTTGACCTTCACCAGCAGCGCGTTGGCGGAGCCCTCGTCGATGCCGCGCTGCAGCCGCTCGGGGTTGGTGACGAAGAGGTCGTCGCCGACGATCTGCACCTTGTCGCCGAGGCGCTCGGTCAGCACGTGCCAGCCGGCCCAGTCGTCCTCGAACAGCGGGTCCTCGATGGACACCAGCGGGTAGTCCGCGACGAGCTGCTCGTAGTACTCCGTCATCTCGGCGGCGGACCGGCCCTTGCCCTCGAAGACGTACACGCCGTCCTTGTAGAACTCGGAGGCGGCCACGTCGAGCGCGAGGGCGACGTCCTGGCCCGCGGTGTAGCCGGCCTTCTGGATCGCCTCGATGATGAGGTCCAGCGCGTCCCGGTTGGAGTCGAGGTTCGGCGCGAAGCCGCCCTCGTCGCCGAGGCCGGTGGACAGGCCGCGCTCCTTGAGGACGGCCTTGAGCTGGTGGTAGATCTCCGCGCCGCAGCGTACGGCCTCGGAGAACGACTCTGCGCCGATCGGCGCGATCATGAACTCCTGGATGTCCACGTTGGAGTCCGCGTGGCTGCCGCCGTTGAGGATGTTCATCATCGGCACGGGCAGCACGTGCGCGTTGGGGCCGCCGAGGTAGCGGAAGAGCGGCAGGTCGGACGCCTCGGAGGCGGCGTGCGCGACGGCGAGCGAGACGCCGAGGATGGCGTTGGCGCCGAGGGAGGACTTGTCGGGGGTGGCGTCGAGGTCGAACATCGCCTGGTCGATGAGGCGCTGCTCGGTGGCGTCGTAGCCGACGAGCTCGGGGCCGATCTGCTCGATGACGGCGAGCACCGCCTTCTCGACGCCCTTCCCGCCGTAGCGGGCCTTGTCCCCGTCGCGCAGCTCCAGGGCCTCGAAGGCGCCGGTGGAGGCGCCGGACGGAACGGCAGCACGGCCGGTGCTGCCGTCGTCGAGGCCGACCTCGACCTCGACCGTGGGGTTGCCGCGGGAGTCGAGAATCTCTCGGGCTACGACGACGTCGATGGACGGCACGGTGTCTCCTTCGGAGGGATTCGCTACGGGTTCCGCCCTGAGCCTAGCCGCCCCGGGTGACGGCCCCGGCGCGCACCCGGCCGCATTCCGCGGTACGAGACGGTTCGGGCCGGGAGCGGGGACGGGCCACGGGAAGCGGCGCGGGACGGGAGCCACGGCGGCGGGAGCCGCGGGAGCGGGAGCCACGGGGGCGGGTGGCGTACGGCGTGGTCGTCCCGGCCCGCGCACCGGACGGGCCGGGACGGCCGCGCCGTACCGCGGGCGGCGTGCCCGGCGGCAGGCGGCGCCGGGCGGCACCGGGGGCGGCAGGCGGCGGTGCACCGGGCGCGGGCGGGCCGGCCGGTTCGTGGTCCGGTGCGGCCCGCCCGCGCGGGACTCAGTTCACCTTCAGCTTCTGGCCCGGCCGGATCAGGTCCGGGTTCGCGCCGACGACCGGCTTGTTGTCCTCGTACAACTGCTGCCAGCTCTCCGCACCGTGCCGCCGGGCGATGTCGTCGAGGGTGTCGCCCTCGCGGACCTCGTAGTAGAAGCCGCGGAAGACCGTGCGGGACTCCGGCTGCGTCTGCTCGGCGGCACCGCGGGCCTCGGTGCCCTGCGGAGCCTCCTGCGGGGCCTCCTGCGGCGCCTGCTCCTGCGTCTGCGGGGCCGGCTGCGGCAGGGTCCGCGGTGGGGTCTCCGGTTGCTCCTGCCGCTGCTGCGGGGCCTCCTGCTGCGCCGGTGGGACGATCTGCCCGGCGGCCGGACCGCCCGCGGCCAGGCCCGCGCGTGGGCCGCAGTTGGGCCACGCCCCCGGGCCCTGCATGGACAGCAGCCGCTCCGCGACGGCGATCTGCTGCTGCTTCGACGCCAGGTCGGCGCGCGGGGCGAAGCTCCGGCCGCCGGCGGCTTCCCAGCTCGACTGGGAGAACTGGACGCCGCCGAAATAGCCGTTCCCCGTATTCGTCGCCCAATTTCCTCCGGACTCGCAGGCGGCTACCCGTTCCCACGTATCGATGGGCGCCGCGAACGCGTGCTGGGCGCCGAGCACCGGCAGGCCGATCGCGGTTCCGGTGGCGCCCACGAGGACGGCCATGCGGGAATGTGTGCCAAGGCGTGCCTGTGCGGCGGGGCGGCGGTGCTTACCCGTTCCGGCAGGAAGAAGCATGATGCTCTTTTCTCACCGACGCCTGCGAGGTGAGCTGTCGGGTGCGGGCTGTGAGTGCCCGGCCGTACGTCATACGTGCGGCTTGACCCCAAGCCGCCCGGTCCGCCTTCTCGTTGGACCTGAGCGGCGCTTACCGTGGGTCCCCCGCTCCTGTCAGCGGTGCTTCATGCACAGGTGGCCCGGGTGAACGCCGACAGGATTCGGCGTGAGGCGATCACCGGGGCTCGCGGTGGCGAGCAATGTGACGGTAAGCACATAGGCGTGTGCGATTCAAAGACCTCGGAAAATGCCACGCCAGGTTTTACGTCCGTCAGGTAGCCCGGTCAGCCGATTACGTCAAATATGACTAATCCGCGCCGACTTCACCCGCCGACTGTTCAGTTCCCGCTCAATTCGAGTTCCTGACCAGGCTTGATGGTGTCGGGGTCCTTACCGAGGGAGTTCTTGTTCCCGTCGTACAACTCGGACCATCCGCCCGACAGGGAATGCTCTCTGGCAATTTCCGAGAGGGTGTCACCCGGTCGGACGGTATAACTGCCGTCGCCCGCCGCGGCGTCGCGTCCCGAGGCGTCGCCCTTGCGGTCACCGCCGCGCTTGTCCGCGTCGCCGGGGATCTCGGCGACCCACTCGCGGCCCGGCTCCGGCAGCTCGGCCTCGTCGGGCGACTGGGAGGCGCCGGGGGTCTCGACGGCCTCGCGCGGGGCCTCGGGGGCGCCGGGCGAGGACGGGGCTTCGGACGGTGTCGGGGTCGCGGAGGCGTCCGGGGCGCGGTGCCGGCCGGAGCCCTCGGCGGAGGTGTCGTCGTCCCGGCCGGTCCGCTCGCCGGGGCCGCCGTCGCGCTCGCCCGGGTCCTGGCTGCCGCGGTGCTTGCCGGCGCCCCCGCCGGACTTCCGGTCCTCGTCGCCGCCGCCCTTGCGGTCGCGCTTGTCCCCGCGGTCCGTACGCCCGTCCTCGTCCTGGCCCTGGGAGTCGTCACCCGGGCCCGGGGCGAGGGTGGGCGGCGCGGTGGGCAGCAGCGGCAGCTCGGCGCCCGGGTCGACCTCCGGCACCTCGTCGTCGCCGTGCAGCCCGGCGTCCTGGGCGCACTCCGGCCACGCCTTGTCGGCGCCCATGCCGGCGAGGATGCGCTCGGCGACCGTGATCTGCTGCGCGCGGCTGGCGAAGTCGGGCTGCGAGGCGAACTCCTCGCCGCCGTACTCCTGCCACATGTCCATCGTCAACTGCAGGCCGCCGTAGTACCCGTTGCCCTCGTCGGCGCTCCACAGCCCGCCGCTCTCGCACTCGGCGACCCGGTCCCACGTGCCGGCGTCGGCGGCGCTCGCGCCGCTCGCGCCCAGCAGCGGCAGGGCGAGACCCGCCCCGGTCGCACCGGCCGCGACGACGAACGCGGGGGCCTGGCGGGGACGTCGGTGGCGTCCGTTACCCGAGCGCATGCGAGTGCCTTTCGTTCCCTGTGTGTTCGAGCCAGTGGCCGAACTTAATACCGAACTACCTCCGATCACAAGTTGATCGCCTGATAGTCACGCGCAGATCACAGAGAGGGTCCGAAGCGCACCGGCAGCGTCCGCAGGCCCCGCATGATGAGCCCGCCGCGCCACCGCAATTCGGACGTCTCGCCGGCCAGCCGCAGGTCGGGAAGGCGGCGCAGCAAGGTGCCCAGGGCGGTCTGCGCCTCCAGCCGGGCGAGGGGGGCGCCGAGGCAGTAGTGGATGCCGTGGCCGTAGCCCACGTGCTGATTGTCACGCCGGGACAGGTCCAGGGTGTCGGGGTCCGCGAAGCGCGCGGGGTCGCGGTCGGCGGCGGCCAGCACGACGAGCACGGGGTCGCCCGCGGCGACGCGCTGCCCGCAGAGTTCCAGCGGCTCGGTCGCGAACCGCCAGGTCGCCAGCTCCACCGGGCCGTCGTAGCGCAGCAGTTCCTCCACCGCGGAGGGCAGCAGCGCGGGATCCGCGGCCAGCCGAGCGCGCTCGGCGGGGTGGGTGAGGAGCGTGTACGTGCCGTTTCCGATCAGGTTGACGGTGGTCTCGAAGCCGGCGAACAGCAGGATGAACGCCATGGCGGCGGCCTCGTTCTCCGTCAGCTTCTCGCCCTCGTCCGAGGCGCGGATGAGGCCGGAGATCAGGTCGTCGTCCGCGGCGTCGCCGCCGCCGAGCGCCGCGCGCTTGCGGTGGATCAGCTCGGCGAGGTAGGCGCGCATCTTCTTCACCGCGCGCGCGACGCCGCCGCGCGGGCCCTTGCCGTGGTGGATCATCACGGCGGCCCAGTCGCGGAAGTCGTCCTGGTCCTCCGCGGGGACGCCGAGGAGGTCGCAGATGGCGTAGATCGGCAGCGGGAAGGCGAACTCGTGGATGAGGTCGGCCTCGCCGCGGTCCGCGAAGCCGTCGATGAGGCGGTCGGTCAGCTCCTGCACGCGGGGCGCGAAGGCGGCGACGCGGCGGGGCGTGAACGCCTTGGAGACCAGCCGGCGCAGCCGGGTGTGGTCGGGCGGGTCGATGTTGAGCAGGTGGGTCATGAGGCCGGCGCTGCGCTCGCCGGGGATGCCGGTCTTGTCGCTGTGGTGGTGCGCGGGGTTCTTGGACAGCCGGGGGTCGGCGAGTGCCTGGCGGGCGTCGGCGTAGCGGGTGACGAGCCAGGCGTCGACACCGCTGGGCACGGTGGTGCGGTGGACGGGCGCGTGGGTACGCAGCCAGGCGTACGCCGGATAGGGGTCGGTGGCGAACTCCCAACTGAAGAGCGCGGGCTCGGGCCCGTCGCCCGCGGGCGGGCCGGCCACGTCAGCGCGCGCCGGAGGAACCGGCGGACGGCCCGTCGGAGGCGCCGGAGTCCTCCGGAGCCCGGCCGTTCGTGCCGGGCGGAGCTTCGGCAGTGGTCGGCCCCGCGGCGTCGTACGTGCCGGTGCCGCCGCCGTCCGTGGCCGGCTTCGCCGTGCCCGCCTGCTCCGCCGCGAGGATCGCCTCGCGGTACGTGCGCGCCGCGGCCCGCAGCGCCGTCTCCGGCTCCACGCCCTGCGCCTCGGCCCGCAGCGCCAGCGCGAGCAGTTCGGCGCCGAACCCGGCCACCGGATCGCCCGCCGGCGCGGCGGTGCCGCTGCCGTCCCGTACGGCGGCCCCGTCCTTGCGGACGCCGTTCCCCTCGGCCTGCGGAGCGCCGTTGCCGAGCCCGGCCCGTGCCCCGCCGGGCGCCTGCACCGCCAGCCCCGCCGTGCGGGCACGGCCCGCCAGCTTCGCCACCAGCGACAGCGCCGGCTGCGCCAGGGGCACGCCCTCCGTGACCGACGTACGCCGCTTCTCTATGGCCTTCTCGCGCAGCCAGTGCGCCTTCACGTCCGCCGGGGTCTCGGCCACCGCGTCGCCGAAGACGTGCGGATGGCGGCGGACCAGCTTCTCCACGAGCGTGCCCGCCACGTCGTCGATGGAGAAGGGCTCCTCGGAGTCCTCCTCCGCGATCCTGGCGTGGAAGACGACCTGGAGCAGCACGTCCCCCAGCTCCTCGCGGACCGCCTGCAGGTCGCCGGACTCGATCTCCTCGACCAGCTCGTAGACCTCTTCCAGGCTGTGCGCCGCCAGGCCCGCGCTCGTCTGCCCGCTGCTCCAGGGGCATTCGCGCCGGATCCGGTCCATGACCTCGACCACGTCGATCAGCCGGGCGCCCGGCACGTCGTACGAACCGGGCAGCAGCTCCAGCGACGGCATCTCCACCCGCCCCGAGCCCGCCAGCCGCGCGAGGCCGTCCGTCAGCCCGGGCTCGCCGTCCGCCGCGGCGACCACGACGACGGTGGCGCCCCCGGCGCAGGCGTCGACCAGCTCGCGGGCATCGGGCACGGCGGTCTCCACCTCGACGCCCGCCTCCCGCAGATACGGCACCTGCGGATGCGCGGCGTCGGCGCAGAGCACGCGGTCGGCGCCGCGCAGCGCCTCCCACGCGGGCCAGGACAGCAGCCCGGGAGCGATGCGGTGGGTGGTGGTCAGCAGGACGATTCGGCCGGTCACGTCCCCGACCGTAACCGACGCCGCCGACAGCCCGGCACCGGCGGCCGTGGAACGACGGATCTACGCCCCGCGGCGCGCGCTCACTGCTGGGGGAGAGCGCCGTCCTCGGCGGTGGCGCTGACCTGCTTGATCCACGGGGTGTCGGCCTTCCCCAGGCGCACCTGCTCGTTGTCCCACGTGCCGAACCGCGGGCTGACGTCGATGCCCAGGTCCTTCGACGCCTCGACCAGCACCCCGCCGAGCCGCGCCTGGCCCTCCTGCGTCTGCGGGTTGATGCCCAGCTTCTCCACCAGCCCCTGCACCATGAGCTGCTGCTTGTAGTGCGTGTCCAGGCCCTCCGGCGGGATGCTGAACTGCTGGACGTACATGGCCTCGAGCTGCTTCTCGCCGCCGACGGACCGCGCCTCGGCCTGGCGCGTGCGCTGCACCTCGCCGCGGGGGACGGTCACGCCGTGGCTCTCCGCGGCCTGCTCGATGACCCGGCCCTGGAGCATCGTGTTCAGCGTGTCCACGCTGAGGTCGCCGCTCTGGTCGATCATCTCGTCGGCCTGGGGGCTGTCGTTCTGCGCGTCGCGCACCTCGGCGACCCGGTTCTGCACCTGCGAGACCGTGATGCGCTCGTCGTCGCCGAGCACGGCCGCGGCTCCCGCGCGCGGTTCGCCGCTGCACGAGCTGAGCAGCGGCACGGCCGCGATGAACGCGGCGGCGGTTACGGCGAGCGCTGTCCTGCGCATGGCGGCCTCCTGGGCGGCTTTCCTGCGGCGGCGTGCCACTTCGTGATACGGATCACGATCTTATGCAACGGGTGGCCGGCGCCACCACTGCCAAGGCATGACTTGTCTGTTCGGCCGTTCTGTTCGGCCGTCATTCATGTTCCGTACACCGCGGCACAAGAAGGTTCGGCAGTGACCGTATCCGACGTGCCGACGCAGCCGGCAGCCGCCTCCACTTCCCCGCCGAAGCGCACCGCCGCACCGGAACCCGCCGCGGCCCCGGATCCCGCCGCGCCAGAGGCTGCCCCCTCGCCCGCACGGCGGCCAGGACACCGCTACGACGTGGACCTCATCCGGCTGCTCTGCGCCTGCGGCGTCATCCTGGGCCACACCGGCTCGGAGTTCATCGACGCCGTGGGCCGCCAGGAGGCGAACGGTGCGGCCGTGTACTGGGCGGGCATGATCGCCGACGCGATCAGCCGGTTCGCCGTCCCCATGTACTTCGCGATCGCCGGCTGGGCCGTCCTCGTCGGCGCGCCCCCGCGCGACGGGTGGCGGCTCGCGCAGCGCATGGTGCGCATCGTCGTCCCCATGGCCGTGTGGACGGTCATCTATCTGCTGTGGGGCAGGCTCCAGGACACGAACGAGGACCCCCTGCGGGACCTGGCGGTGGACGCCGCGTTCGGGACCGTACGCCCCGCCTACCACCTCTGGTACCTGTACGCGTACGTCCCCGTCGTCCTCCTTCTCGGCTTCGTCGTCCTGCTGCGCGCGGGACGGCGCCCCTGGTGGCTCGGCGCGGTGCTCCTCTGCTTCGCCCTCGGCCCCGGCCTGCTGGCCGACGCGGGCCGGATGGCGGACTCGGGCACGCCCTCGTTCGGCTGGGGCTTCGGCGTCTACTCGCTCGTGTACGCGGCCGGAGGCGCCCTGCTGTTCTCGCTGCGCCCGCGGAGCGGACGCGGCATCCGCGCGCTGTGGCTGGGCGCGGCGACCGCGGCGATGCTGGGCGTGCTGCTCTACCAGACGCAGGTGAAGTACGTGATCCCCAACGCGCATGTGCTGGTCGCCGTCTTCACCGGCGCGGTGCTGCTGACACTGACCCGGGTGCGGGTGCCGGAGCGGTGGCGCTCCCCGCTGAAGCACGTCGCGGGGGCCGCGTTCGGGGCGTACCTCGTGCACCTCATGGTGATCAGGACGCTGGCGGAGCCGCTGGTGTCGGCGGACCTGGGCCGCGCGGAGGCGGTGTCGCTCACGGCCGGGATATGGGCGGCGAGCGTCGTGCTGTCCTTCGGCGTGGCGCTGCTGTGGCAGCGGCTGGGGCTGCGGCGGCTGCTGGGGTAGCGGGCCGGGGGCCGGGTGTCCGTACGAGCGCTGCGGCGCCCGTACGGCCTCCCCTTCACCGCCTGCGCGGCTACGGCTTCGTCAGCGCCCTGCGCACCTTCCCCAGCGCCCTGCGGGCGTTGGGGACCCGGCCGAGGTTGCCGCCCGGCAGCCGCAGCGCCGTCAGCCGCTTGCGCTTGAAGTACGGCCGGGTGGACGCGTCCAGGTACACCGCCAGCCACTCCTGCGCACCGGGGCGCAGCCGCGCGTGGTTGTCGGCCTGCATGCAGTACCCCACCGCCGTGAGCAGCCCGGCGAGTTGGGTGGCGTCGCGCGCCGGGCGGTCGGGGCCGCCCAGTTCGGGGACGGCGGAGTCCACGATGGTGACGGGGATCCGGTTGCTGTTCTGGTACGGGGTCAGCCGCTCCAGCAGCGTCTCGGTGCCGACGCGGGCGACGGGTATGCCGTACAGGGTGGCCGCGGTGAGCATCGCCGTGGAGAAGCAGCCGACGACGAGCCCCGGGCGCAGCGTGCCGTACAGCGCCTCGGCCAGCATCGGCTCCTCCTGCACCGTCAGCGTGACGCCCGCGTCCGCGGCGGCCTTCTGGAGCACCGTGGAGTAGCGCGCGGGGGCGGTGGGATGGGGCTTGAAGAGGACGGCGCGGTGGCCGGCCGCGGCGGCGCCGCGCAGCATGCGCTCGTGCAGCGCCTCCTCCTCGGCCTGGCTGAGGATGTTGAGCGCGGCGAGGTACTGGCCCAGGAGCACGGCGGTGGGCGCGCCTTCGCCGTCGCCCTCGCCCGTCCCGTGGTCTCCCGTGGGCGTGGCGGCGGTCACCTCGTCGAGCACCGCGCGGAACGCCTCGTTCGGCACCACCTCCGCCGGCACCCCGTACTCGGTGAGCAGCAGCGGTTCGAGCCCCGGCACCAGGTCCAGGTGCAGCAGCCGCTGCACCCGGCAGGCCACGTGCTGCGGCAGCTTCTCGCGGGTCGGGCCGTAGCTCATCAGCCCGTCCGCGTACACGTGCACGTCGGCGTCGGCGAAGATCGCGACGAGCGCCTTGGCGGGCGGCGCGGTCACCGACTCGACCACCAGGTCGAGCGGCCCGTCGCCCAGGTCCCAGGCGCGCCGCAGCAGCCGCTGGAGCAGCGGCACGTCGCCGCCCTTGGGGTGCCAGGCCGCGGGGTGGTGCGGGCGGATCTCGTGGTTGTAGTCCAGTACCTCGTCGAAGCGGGCGGAAACCGGCGTCCATCCGTGCATTTCGGACAGTTGGACGGCGGTCTCGGGTACGGCCGCGTTGTTGGCGACGAGCAGGATGCGGCGGGCGCCGGAGCGCGGCCCGAACTGCCCGGCGTCGAGCGCGGCGGCGAGCGTCGCCGCCCCGTACAGCGTGGAGACCTCGAAGATCTGGGTGCGGTGCTCGTGCACGTTTCAGGCGACCCTTTCCGGCTTTCCCGTACTGTCCTGCGTGCCCTGCCCGCCCGGCTTCCCGGGCTTCCCCCGCCCCGACGCGCGCAGTTGGCGCAGCATGCGGCCGCGCTGCTCGTCCATGCCGCGCAGGGTCTCCTCCAGCACGTCCTGCGGCATCCGCCGCAGCGCCTCGGCGGAGGCGCGCTCCAGGCGTCTGGCGAGGCCCGGCTCCAGGCGTTCGGAGTTGCCGCGGTGGAAGGCGATGAGCGCGCAGTAGGTCCGTACGGCCTTGGGCAGGAACCGGTCGGCGTCCGGGTCGGCGAGGACCGCGGCGAGCATCGCGTCGTGCGCGGGGATGAAGTCGAGCTGGCGGTCGTCGCTGATCTGCGTGAGGGAGGTCTTGACGCCGCGCCGGTAGAAGACCCCGAGCAGCCCGGTGACGGCGAACGTCTCGGCGGTCAGGTGGAGCATCCACGTCCACAGCCGGTCCTCGGCGGTGCGCAGTTCGGCGGCGAAGCGCCCGGCGCCGTCCTTGAACAGACGGCGGTGGTATATGCCGGCCCAGACGAAGGGGTAGTCGACCATCGTTTCGAGGTTGGCCTGACCGATGCCGTCGCGGGCCGCGAGTATCGTGTCGCGGCGCCGCGCGGGCGCGCGCCGCACGACGCGGTCGCGCCCGTTGGACTGCACGTGGTCGACGCGCACGAAGTCGGTGCCGTACCGGTCCATGGCGGCGATGAGGTCGTCCAGGTATCCCGGCGCGTACCAGTCGTCGCCGTCGAGGAACGTCAGATAGTCGCCTCTGGCGGCGTCGATGCCGCTGTTACGGGCCCGGGCGATGCCCTGGTTGGTCTCGTGCCGGACCACCCGTGCACCGGGGAGCGTCCGCGCGGCGCGGTCGACGATCTGCGGGGTGGCATCCGTCGAGCAGTCGTCGACGAGGATGAACTCCCGGTCGGAGCGGGCGTTGCGGGCCAGGCTGCGCAGGGTGTCCTGGGCGAAGTCCTGCACGTTGTGAAAGGGCACGATGACCGACAGTTTGGGCACTTCGCAAGGCTAAGCGTGCGACTGTTTAAGCGGTTGCCGCCGAGGAGGCCAGCGGGTGAATTCTCGGTGCCCGATGGGCAAACGTGTGCCGTTTCTCCGGCTTCGTACGGGGGCGCCGCCTCGCCCCGCGCCGCGCGGCGCGATAGGGGCGGCCTGTCACCCGGCGAGGAGTCCGGCGACCGCGTGGCGGATGTCCTCGTCCTCGGTGAAGGCGCGCCAGGCGCCGTTGTGGTGCAGGCGGCGGTCAGGGAGGTCGCGGAGGAGCCGTGCGGCGTCCTGGGCAGGGGGCCCGATGCGGGTGAGGTAGTGCACGGCGGGGAGGGTCACGGGGAGGTACGTTCCCGCGGGCAGGTTCCGTACGGCCCGCAGGAGTACCGGGACGGTGTCGTCGGTGTCGCCGGTGGCGGACCACAGGGCGTGGGCGGCCTCGACGCTCGTCCACGGGTCGGCGGCGGTCAGCAGCGGACGCAGCACGTCGACGCAGGGGGCGGCGTGGGGGCCGAGGTCGGCGAGCCTGCGCAGGGTGTGGCGGGGGAAGCGGTCGCCGGCGGCGGGGGCGAGGAGCCGCAGGGCGGGGACGGGGTCGCCGCCGGTCTTCCAGTGGGCCCAGGCGGCGAGTGCGGCGTGGCCGCCGGTGACGGCCGCGTCGGCCCGTGCGAGAAGGGGTTCGCGTGCCGCGTGCGCGGCGGGGCCGACGGCGGCGAGGGCCTTCGCCGCCGCGGGCCAGGTCTCGTCGTTCCGTAGCAGGTCGAGCAGGTGGGGCACGGCGGGTGCCGCCGCCGGGCCCCAGGCGGCCAGGACGTCGCAGAGCCGGGTGAGCGTGCCCTTGTCGGCGGCGGGGTCCGCCGTGGTGGCGAGGCGGTCGCGGATCGCGGGCAGCAGCGTCTCCCCGTGGCCTGGGAGGCGGGCCAGCACCTCGTGGAGGGCCGGGAGCACCGGCCAGTGCCGGCCGCGGATGCCGCCGTGGTGCGCGGACACCGCGGCGAAGCCGGTGCGGGTCCCCGCGATGTGCTCGGCCAGGCCCGGCAGGCAGCGCGGGTCGTTCATCCGGGCCAGGGCCCACAGGGCGGTGTCGCCGACGGTCTCGCCCGTACGGGCGTCAGGCCGCGCGGCCCCGTCGCCGAGCAGCCCGGCCACCGCATCCGCGTGATCCGCCGCCTGCGGCCCCAGGCAGGCCAGCAACTCTACGGCGCGGTACCGCACTTCGGCGTCCGGATCGGCGAGCCGCCCGGCGAGCGCCGGCAGCAGCGCCGCCCCCGGCGAGCGCCACCGCGCCAGCAGTCCGCCGGCCACCGCCAGCGCGCCGGCCCGCTGCTCCGCGTCGGGGTGGTCGGCGAGCAGGCCCAGCGTGAACGCGGGTGAGGCCCCCGGGAACAGCCCCGCGGTCCACGCCTGGACGCCCTGCGCCCCGCTCTCCAGGGTGCTGCTCTGCCGCCACAGCGCCACGCTCGGGTCCCGTACCGCCGCCAGCAGCATCTCCCGCCGCCCGGCCGCGAACCCCGGGTCGCCGGCCGCGAGCGCGTGCACGGCCGCGAGGCGCACCTGCGGCTCCGGGGAGCCGAGCAGCGCGTGCAGCAGGGCGCCGGCCTCGTCGTGGCGGTCGCCGACGGGCTCGCGCGTACGCGCCTGGCCGAGGGCCAGCACCAGGTCGAGCCGGCTCACCGGGTCGGGTTCCGAACGCCAGCGGTCCAGCAGCGCGGGCAGCAGGACCGCGCCGGGACTGGCGCACGCGCCCGCGATACCGGCCACGGCGCGGCGGATCCCCGGGTCCGGGTCGGTCAGCAGCGCGAGTACGCCGGGCAGTTCCCGGTCCCACGCGGCCGGCCAGCCGGGCGCCAGGAACCGCTCCTCCACCCGCCCCGCCTCCGCCGCGAGCATCGCGACCAGATCCAGCACCGCGGTCCTGCACCGCACCTGCGGCGCGGTGGCGAGCCGGAGCAGGAAGGGCAGCGCGGCCGGGGCGGCGGGGCAGATCCAGCCGCCCTGGTGGAACAGCACGTTCTCCAGGTCGTACGCCGCCTGGTCCACGTCCGCGCTCTCCGCCCCGGCGCAGCGGCGCAGCAGCCCGGGCACGTCCTCGGCGGTGCCGTAGTTGTGCCGCAGCCCGGCCCAGCCGGCGTCCTCCAGCCCCTCCCACATGCCGGGCGTCACGTCCCGCACTGCTCCCGCAGGGTCTCCTTGTCCGCCGTCGTCACCGGCAGTTCGTACTTCAGCGCGACCTGCGCGAACCGTACGCCGTACGCGCAGCGGATCCCCTCGGCCGGCGGAAGCCACGACTCCGGTCCCGAGTCGCCCTTCGAGGAGTTGGTGTCGCCGTCGACCGCGAGGAGGTTCAGCGGGTCGTTCGCCAACTGCCTCCGCTTGTCCTCCGGCCACTTCCCGGCGCCCATCTGCCACGCGTACGACAGCGGCACCACGTGGTCTATCTGCACGTCCATCGAGGTGGACGGGCCGCGCTCGAACGCTATGTCCTTGCCCGCGTACGGGTCCGCCAGCTCCATCGCCTCCACCACGCAGTCGTCGCCGTCCTGCATCCGGACGCCCCGGCCGTCGCGGCGGAGCAGGTCGTTGCGGGTGTCGCAGCCGTTGCCGGCCAGCGGCACGCCGCTCGCGGTGTCCATCCAGGCGTAGCCGAACTCGTCGCGGTCGTAACCGGAACCGGAGCCGCGGCTCCCGGTGGCCAGGCGGTCGATGACGCGCAGCGCGGCATCGCGGTCGGCGGCGGTGGTGAGGGAGGCCAGACCGGGGGCGGTGCCGTCGGGGTTGTCGAGGGGGGAGGTGCCGCTGCCGGGAGCCCCGGGGGTGCCCGGACTGCCCGGGCTCGCGGGGGCGTTGTCGGCGGGTGGCTCGTCCGCCCCGTCCTCCGCGATCTCGCAGCCCGCGGTCAGGGTCAAGGCCGCGGCCGAGGCGGCGGCGAGGAGCGGCGGCAGCAGGCGGCGTATTCGTATCACGGCACTCGCACTTCACGTCGGAGCCGGGACCCCGGCCGGGCCCCGGCTCCGCATGCTAACCGCCGCCCGCGGAGGGCCGCTTACGGATAGACCTCCGCCCGGTCGACGGACACGAACGCCGCGCCCGAGTTCGCGTTCTTCTCGCCGGTCACCCGGATCCGTACCGTGTGCTCGCCGCGCGGCAGCACCGGGCTCACCCACTGCACCTGCTCGCCGACGCGCGGGCTGCCGTAGTAGTCGACGCGCTGCTCCGCGCCGCCGTCGACGGAGATCGCGGCGATGCCGTTGCCGGTGTCCTTGACCGACAGCAGCGCCAGCCGCGTGCCGGTGAAGCGGAACGTGGCCGTGGCGCCGGGCTCGGCGCTCCAGTGGTCGTTGCCCCAGAAGCACTGCACGGCGCAGCCGCTGCCGGAGTTCCAGTTGCCGGTGTACGTCACCTGCGGGTCCGTGTCGTTGAGAGCCGTGGTGCCGGGGCCCGGGTCGCCGGCCGGCAGGTCGATGGTCGCGCCCGCGGCGACGGGGGTGCCGAGGTCGGGGCGGCCGTCGGCGGTCCAGCCGATCTTCTGCACCCGCGTGGTGCGCCAACTGTAGGTGTACGTCGTCGTGTTCTTCGCGTGGTACGCGATCCAGTCCTGGCTGCCGTCGGGCGACTTGAAGAAGAAGTGGTGCCCGGGGCCGTACACGCCCGCGCCGTCGTTGCGCGAGAACATCGGGCCCGGCTCCTGCCGCCAGGCGGCGGGGTCGAGCGGGTTGGCGCCGGGGGCGAGGGACTTGGCCCAGATCGCGTAGTCGGGCTTGCCGGTGTCGCAGGCGGAGTACGTGAGGTAGAGCCGGCCCGCGGAGTTGTGGAGCGGGGTGGGGCCCTCGCGCACCTCCGGGCAGTTGCCGTCCGCGGGGAGGTGGACGCGGCCGCCGGAGAGGGTCCAGGGGTTGGCCATGGGGGCGACGAAGAGCTGGTTGCCGACGCCGTCGTCGCGCTGGCCGCTCCAGGCGAAGTACAGCTTGCCGTCGTGCCGGAAGGGCTCGCCGTCGATGGCCCAGCGGTCGTTGCCGGAGTCGGCGACCTTGGCCTTGAAGTGGTACGGGCCGAGGGGGTCGCTGCCCTCGGACTCCAGCACGTACATGCGGTGGGCGGCGTCGTTGCCGTCGCTGGCGGTGTAGTAGAGGTACCAGCGGCCGCCGTCCTGGAGGAGTCCGGGGGCCCAGATCTGCTGGTTGCGGGAGGGGTCGCTGTCGCGCCAGACCTCGTGCGGGGAGGCGGTGAGGAGGGTCGCGACGGAGGGGGACTTCCACATGCGGATGGCGTCGCCCTGGGTGGTGGCGACGTAGTAGTTGCCCTGGTGGGTGACGAGGGTGGGGTCGGCGCCGGTGTTGACGGGGTTGCGGAACCGTCCGGCGGCTTTCGGGTCGGCAGCGGCGGGGTCGGCCGCGGCGGCCGCGGTACGTTCGGGCGGCGGGGCTTCGTCGGCGGCGGCCGGGCCGAGGCCGGCCACCACGGCGACCGCGAGCAGCGTCGCGGCCAGGGCCGGCCAGGGCCGGCGGCGGAGTCTGCGTACGGCGTGGGTCACGGTGCGTACCTTCCGTGCGATGCCTGTGGGGGTGTGGTGCGCAGGAGGGTGTCACGAGGTTTGTAGCGGAGATTTCAACGTTGTACAACCCGTCGCGGCGTCCGCGTCCGTGACGTACCCAGATGCCACAGCAGCGCCGCGCCCGTGACCACCGCCGCCACCGGGCCCAGCCCCGCGGGGCTCAGCCCGAACCACTCCTGCGCCAGCCCGCCCAGCCCGCCGCCGAGCGCCATCCCCGCGTACAGCGCCGAGGAGTTGAGCCCGAGCAGGATCGGCGCGGCGGCCGGGCCGAGCGCGACCAGCCGGTGCTGCTGCGGCACGACGACGAAGCCCACGGCCACGCCCCAGACCGCGGCCCAGAGGAGCGCGGGTATGAGGGCGCGGGTGGCGAGGGGGGTCAGCGCGAGCGCGAGGACCGCGAGCGCGAGCGGCCCGGTGAGGACGCGCGCGGGGTCGCGGCGGTCGACGAGCCGCCCGGCGGCGGCGTTCCCGGCCAGCACCGCGACACCCCAGGCCAGCAGGACCGGTGTCAGCAGCGCCTCGTCGCCGCCGGTCGCGTCGCGCAGGGCGGGGGCGACGTAGGTGTAGAGCGTGTACGTACCGAGGAAGGCCAGCGTCGTCACGGCCAGCAGCGCCGCTGCAACGCCATCGGCGGCGGCCTCGACGTACACCAGACGACGATGTCCCACCACTACCGCGTGCTGCGGGAGGCGGGCGTGACCTGGACGACGGTGCAGGGCCGGACGCGGCTGGTGCGGCTGCGGCGGGACGACCTGGACGCGCGGTTCCCGGGCCTGCTGGACTCGGTGCTGAACGGGGCGGCGGACGACGCCGTCACCCGCCGCTGAGCAGAGCCTCCCCCAGGTCCGTACGCCGGTGCAGCACGCAGTGCCCGCGCCGCTCGGACCGTACGAGCCCGGCCTCGCGCAGGACGGCGGCGTGCCGGCTGGCACTGGCGGGCGCGACGTAGAGGGCGTCGGCGATGCGGCCGGTGGACATCGGCCGGTCGAGGACTTCAAGCACGCGGGCGCGCGTGCTGCCGATGAGCCGGACGAGCGAGTCGCCACCGTGAACGTGGGTTTCCGCTCCTTCGGGGGCGGGCAGCCACCCGGGCGCGGGGGTGAGCGGATAGACGAGCACGGGCGGCAGTTCGGGGTCGGCGAGGGCGACGGGGGTGCGGGTGCAGAAGAACGAGGGGATCAGCGTCAGCGGCCGCCCGTCGAGGGCGAAGCCCCTGCTCACCGGGTACGCACACTCCAGCCGGTCGCCGCGCCAGGTCATTTCGGGCGCGAAACTGGCCAGCAGCCCCTCCGCCCCCTCACGCAGGGCGGCCTCGGCCCGTACGGGCCGATCGGCGGCGGCAGCGGACCGGATCGCCTCGCGGTACGGCGCCACGGCCACCGCGTAGTACCGCCGCACCGCATCCCCGAGCCGCCGCAGCGCGCCGGGATCCCCGTCGGCCAACCGCCGTACGCCACGGGGTGGCCGGCCACTGTCGCAGAGGAGCCCGATCTCCTTGCGCAACTGGGCCTTCGGGGTCCGCAGCACCTGCTCCAGCTCGGCATCCAGCGTCCTGCCACCGCCGGGGCTGGGCGTCAGGAAGTCCGGAAAGTACGCGGCCTCGGGACACAGCCGCTGTAACGCCCCGAGGGTCTCCCCCAGCCCGGCGGCAACCAGGTCACCCCGCACCCGCCGCCGCCACGGATCCAGCGCGAGCGCGGCGTGCGCGGTCTGCAACGCCTGCAGGCTGAGGACGACTTCCCACATGGGACTGACGTCCCCGGCCGACCGCAGCCGGTTGAGGTCGGCAGAAGTGAACTCAATGTGCAGCATGATTCCCCCGTGGATGAGACGTGCGACGCACGGCCAAAGTTGCACGGCAACTTCCCGTTCACACCGCCCCGTACGCCACGGGGGTCACGCTGAAGGCGGGTCAGAGCCCCCGCGCGAAGGCGACGAAGTCGGCCCAGGCACCGGGGGTGAAGGCGAGCTGGGGCCCGGCCTTGTCCTTGGAGTCACGGACATGGACAACCGTCGGGCAGGCGGCAACCTCGACGCAATCGTCGCCGGAGCCGCTGCTGTGGCTGGACTTGCGCCAGGAGACGGCGACCTCGATGCAGTCTCCCGAACTGCTGCTGCTGTAGCTGGACTTGAACCATGCCAGGTCAGAGGGGCTCATAGATCTCCTCGAATCCGCTGCAACAGGCTCAGGGAGTCCTCGGGGTTGAGAGCCTGCGCGCACATCCTGGCATACCGCCGCTGAAGCACGCTGACCACTTTTGGGTCGGAGATCAACTGACCGCTTTCCTGGCCCTCGTTGTAGGCGAACCACTGATTGTCAGCGGTCTCAAGCAGTTGCATTGGGCCGCCCAGCCCGGGGTGCGCATCCCGCGCCAACGGCATGACCTGGATCTCGACGTTCCGCAACTCTGCGATCGCCAGGACAGCGTCAATCTGCTCGCGGGCGACCTCCGTCCCGCCCGTTCGGCGCAGGAACAGATGCTCCTCCAGGATGAAGCTGAACGCGGTGTTCGGGAGCTCCCGCAGCAGGTGCTGTCGCTCCGATCGTGCTTCCCATGCGGCTTCGATCTCCTCGTCACGCAGAGGCGGGAGGTGACTTGCGAACAGGGCCCGGCCGTAAGCCTCCGTCTGCAGCAACCCCGGGATCAGCCGGCACTCGTACGTATAAAGACTGATCGCCTCCCTCTCCAACCCAGCCCAGGCCCGAAACCACCGCGCCAGACCCGGCTTGCGCACCACGTGGGGCACGGACCTGCGCAGTACACCCGTGTCCCCGAGGATGGGCTCGGCCCGCTCTACGAAGTCGGGCGGTGGCATCCGGCGGCCGCCTTCGACCGACGCCACCGTGTGCTTCGAGTACCGCACGTGCTCACCGAGCTGCTCGCGGCTCAACCCCGCGTGTTCTCGCAGCGCTTGGACCACCGCCCCGAAGGTCCTCATGCTGTCCGACGACTCCGGTTCACTGCCCAGCCCACTCGGCCCGCCCGCATCCCCGGCCATCAGTGGCCACCTCCCACTCACCCGGCCCGCCTTGAACACCGTGCACACAGATCGTTACGTACAGTAACCGTCGCTGTCTATCCCCACCCCTCCGTACAGTTGGACACGTACGCGGGCGGGCCGCGGCACCCAAGCGGAGAATTCGGGTCGTAACTCGCGGTAACACCCCCCAATCCGCCCCGAATCAGGCCCTCAGCGCCGACTTCGCCCCTCCAGGCGCACCCGCCCGCCGGCAGCCATCAAGGCAGCCCCGGAACGCGCGCCGCCGACACAAACTCACCGTAACGAGATCACAAACCCAGGCAAAACACCCCACCCAGGCCGACTTTCGCCCCTCCACTGCCACCCCCGCTCCCACACCCAGCCCAAAGCCAGCGGCGAACACCCGACCGTGGCCAGCGGACAAGTCGGCGGGAGGCCGACTCCGTAAGTCACGTGCGAGGACGCCAAGCTGGCCCCGGAACGGGCGGGCGACGTAAGCCACCGGCGCAGGAACCGCGTCGGCCACCCGCACACGAGCCGTGTGAGCCGCGGGTGTAGGAGGCCCGGGTGGGCCACCGGCGCCGGGGCCGTCCGCGCACGGGGCAGCCCGGCTCCGGTGGGTCGGCCCCCGTCGCGGGATGACCGATCCGTACGCCCCTTCAAGGGACGCCGCTCCCTCCGGGCCACCCATAGCCGCCGGTCTTTCGGGCCGGAGTCCGGTGTCAAGGGTGGGGCGAAGCCCCATCGCGAAGCGACGTCCCTGAAGCGAAGCGGAAGGGACGCCCTTGACACCGGACGCAGGCCCGCACACTCAAGAGACGGGTGGCCCGGTGGGAGCCCCAACGACACCGCCCACCCCGACTCGGCTCCCCCGCACACCGACCACCCCACGCACGACCGCCACCCCGACGCCGTACCCCCGCACCCGGCTCTGCACAGCCACCACGTACCAGCTCAACACCCCACCGCACCCCCACTGTCAGACCAGGCGCATACCCTTGGGCGGGCGTGAGGGCACAAGTGGGCCGACCACGAGCAGCCAGTCACATCGGCGGGCGTGAGAGCACAAGTGGGCCGACCACGAGCAGGCAGTCCCTTCGGCGGGCGTGAGGGCACGAGCAGGCCGACGAGCGCGCGGATCACGAGCAGCCGATCACGAGCGGGCCGATCGACCCGACCGAATCACCACGCCCCCGAGCACCCCGTCCCCCGTCCCCCGTCCGCCGTCCGCCGTCCCCCGTCCGCCGTCCCCGTCCGCCCCCGTCCCGCCCCCCGCCGTGTCTCCGCCCCGTCCTACGCCGCGTCTCCGCCCCGTCCGCCGCCGCGTCCGCCGCCCCGTCTCACGCATCGAACGAGCACCCGTCCGTCCTGGAAACCGGAGTTCGTCGGCATGGGCGGTGGTGAGCCGGGCATGCTTGCATTCGCCGTCCCGGTTGCGCCACGGGCGATTCACTCGGTGAGTAACCGGCGAACCGCGCCGTCCTCCCTCACGGTTACGGGTAGTGGCAGGTACTTTCCGTCCCGCCGCGTTGTACCGTTCGGCACGTACATGCGCCTGACCTGGATAACCACCTCTTCCCCAGGCCAGATTCGAGGGCATGACCGCACTCTCCGCACCGCACCCGCTGCCCCCGCCCGTCACCGTACGTATGTTCAGTCAGCGCTTCAGCTCCACCCCGCTCGGGGCGCGGCTGGCGCGGCATCTCACGATCGTGCAGCTCCACTCCTGGGGTGTCCCGCAGACCGCCACCGTCTGCGATGCCGCCGCCATCGTCGCCGAGTTGGCGGCGAACGCCGTGACCCACGGCCGCGTACCCGGGCGGGACTTCGAGCTGCGGCTCTCGCTCCTCGGGCAGGCCGTCCGGATCGAGGTCTCCGACGCCCGGGGACGGCGGCGGCCGCCGGGGCCGGAGCAGGTGGGGGCGATGCCCGTACCGGAGGGGAAAGGCGGGCGCGGGCTGCTGCTCGTCGACGAACTGGCCGACCGGTGGGCGGTGCTGGACCGGGCGCCGGTCGGCAAGACGGTCCGCGCCGAGCTGGACCTACGCGGGGACGCGGCAGCCCCACTCCCCCATCGGGACGCGACGGCGGCCCGTCGACAGCCCGACGCGCTGGCGGAGCAGCAGCCGGAGTCCGGGAGCAACGGGGGCTCAGCCCGTCGCCGCCGCCCGGTACGGGCGGAAGAAGGCGCGTAGCTCCTCCGCGTACAGCTCCGGCTCCTCGAACGGCGCGAAGTGCCCGCCGCGCGCCGGCTCGGTCACCCGCACGACGTTCGCGGTGCGTTCGAGCCAGGCCCGCGGTGGGCGGGCGATGTCGCCGGGGAAGAGCGAGAAGCCGGACGGCACCTCGACGCGGCGGGCGAGTTGCGCGGGCGGGATCGCGCCGTTCGCGCGGTACATGCGCATCGACGAGCCGATCGTGTTCGTCAGCCAGTAGAGCGTGACGTTGGTGAGGATCTCGTCCTTCGTGTACGAGCGCTCGACGTCGCCGTCGCAGTCGCTCCACGCCCGGAGCTTCTCGACGATCCATGCCGCCAGCCCGGCCGGTGAGTCGGCGAGCCCGAAGGCGGCGGTCTGGGGCTTCGTGCGGTGCATGGCGGCGTACGCGCCCTCGCTCGCGCCCCAGGCGGCGACCGACTCGAACCAGGCGCGCTCCTCGGGGGCGAGGTCCGCCGGGTCGCCGGGCGGGACGGGCACGCCCGCGTCCGTGCGGTGGACGGCGACGACCCGGTCGGGGTGGTCGAGCGCGAGGTAGCGGCTGACGTGGCTGCCGATGTCGCCGCCCGCCGCCCCGAAGCGTGCGTAGCCGAGGACGTCCATGAGTTCGGCCCACAGGCCGGCGACGGCGATGGAGTCGAGGGGCGGGCCGGCGGGATGGCCGGAGTACCCGTAGCCGGGCATGTCGGGGACGACGACGTCGAAGGCGTCGGCGGGGTCGGCGCCGTGCGCGCCGGGATCGGTCAGGAGCGGGATGACCTTCGTGTAGCGCCAGAAGGAGTCGGGCCAGCCGTGGCTGAGGACGAGCGGCAGGGCGGGGGCGGCGGCCCCCGCGGGTGGCGCGGGTGGCGCGGCGGCCCGTACGTGCACGAAGTGGATCCCCAGGCCGCCGAGCCGGACACGGAAGCGGGGCAGCCGGGCGAGCGCCGCCTCCTGTGCCGGCCAGTCGAAACCGTCCGCCCAGTAGCCGGTGAGTTCACGGAGATAGCCGAGGTCGGTGCCCATCGACCAGCCGGCGTCCTCGGGCGCGTCCGGCCAGCGGGTCGCGCGGAGCCTCGCGCGGAGGTCGTCCAGCGCCGCGGGCTCGGTGCGCGGGGTGAACGGCTCGGGGCGGGACGGGGCATCCGGCATGCGACGCACCTTACCGCCGGGTTCCGGGCGGCTTCGGTTCCTCCGTTACGGGCACGGGGGCTTTGCCGGAACGGCAAGGTTTTTCGCGGGACGGGGCGGGGGTGCGGAGACTGGCGGCGTACCGGCCGGCGTACCCCCCGCCGACCACCGACCACCGACCGCCACCGACCGCCGACCGCCGACCGCCGGCCACCGACCGCCGACCGCCGACCGCCGAAAGGCAGGACACACCATGGCAACCGCCGCATCCCGCCGCAGGGACACCCCGCCGCCCCGTACCGGAGCCACGGAGGCCGAGACGCTGCGCGGCTTCCTCGACTACCTGCGCACGTCGATCGCCGCGAAGGTCGAGTCGGCGCCGGAACCGCAGGTGCGGACGGCGGGAGTCCCGTCGGGTACGAACCTGCTGGGCCTGCTGCACCACCTCACCCACGTCGAACGCGCGACGTTCCTGGGCGAGCGGGTCACCGACTGGCCGTCGACGTTCGAGGCCCCGGCGGCGTCGACCGTGGCGGAGGTCGTGGCGGACTACCGCGAGGCGGTGGCGGGCGCGAACCGGGTGCTCGACGACTGCACGGACCTGGGCGCGCAGGTACCGGGGCGGGTCGGGAAGGCACCGAGCGTGCGGTGGGCGCTGACGCACATGATCGAGGAAACGGGCCGGCACGCGGGCCACGCCGACATCCTCCGCGAGCAGATCGACGGCGCGACGGGCCGCTGACCGGCGCGCGGGGCGGGTGGGGCGTGGAGCCGCTCGTGAGTGCCGCTCAGGCGGTGGTGACGTCGGCGGCCGCGGCCATCCACTCCTGCTGGAAGGACTCCGGCCACTCCGGCTTGCGTTCCAGGGCGTGGAGTATGGCCTCCGGCGTCCTCGGGCAGACCGTTTCGGCAGCGCGCATGTCCATCCCTCCGAGTCTGCCGTGGCGGCCTGTGCGACGACGGAACATGGAGCGGAGTCGGACCAGGCACGCAGGCGTACCGGAAAGCGGCACCCCGCGCGGGGGACGTCCTCAGCCCAGGTGGTGGCGGACCCAGACGTTGGGCTCCACGTAGACCGCCCAGTCGTGGGCCGGTTCGCAGCGGACCGGGGTGAGGGCGCCGGGGACCGTCGTCCAGCCTTCCTTGTCGAAGGGGAGGCCCGTCCACTCCCGCCACTGCGGAAGGGGGGCGGCGATGACCATGGAGGCCGGGGCCACCGGGTCGGGGGCGGCCAGGGTGGCGCCCGCGCGGGCGTGGACGCGCAGCCAGGGGTCGTGCGGGAGGCCGTCGTCGCGTACGCGGGCGGCGTACTCGGACATCGGGGTGTGCGGTTCGAGGTGCTTCGCACTGGGGCGTACGGGGGCGACGACCTCGGAGAAGCCGCGCTCCGCGGCGGCGGTACGCATCGCGCCGAGCATGACCGCCGACAGCCCGCCGCCCTGGCGGCCCGCGTCGACGGCGACCTCGATGGCGCTGACGGTGTCGGGCTCGACCCCGTCCCGCTTGTCCTCGAACGCCCAGACCAGCACCTGGTCCCAGCCCCGCCCCGGCAGCGCCCCGTCCCGGCCCGGGCCGCGCAGCGCGAACGGCACGGCGAACGCGCGGGAGACCACCGCGCCTGACTCGTCGGTGCCGACGTGGACGTGCTCGGGGAAGACCTCGGCGATCCGCTCGTGCAGGGCGTTCGCGACGTGGTCGTGGGTCATGAACTCGGGCCAGGAATCCGTCATCTCCCAGAGCCGGGCGCGGAGTTCCGGGCGTTCGGCGAGGCTGGTGACGCGGATGGGCTCCATGCGGGCGGAGTGTAGCGACGGGCGGGACCCGGACGCCGGGGTTAAACGGGCCGGGGCGGGGCCGGGAGGTCCGGGGGCGCGCCGGGGGTCCGGAGGCGGCGGGCGTAGCGGCGGCGTGGCAGCCCGATGAATCCTGCGGGCCGCGGTGGTCTGTATCCACGACACACCCCTGCACCGAGAGCCGGAGAGAACACCATGATCATCATCGCCGGGATGCTGCGAGTCGACGCCGCCGGACGGGACGACTACCTGGCCGGCTGCGCGAACGTCGTCACCCAGGCACGCGCCGCCGCCGGCTGCCTGGACTTCGCGCTCTCCCCCGACCCCGTCGAGGCGGACCGGATCAACGTCTACGAGCGGTGGGAGACCGACGAGGACGTCCTCCGCTTCCGCGGCACGGGCCCGGACGCCGACCAGTCCGTCCGCATCCTCGACGCCGACGTCCACAAGTACCGCATCTCCGGCATCGAGGCCCCGTAGCGGAGGCCGCACCGGCGCCGGTCCACGGCAATCCGCACACCCGCACACGGGGTGATGGCCCGACACGGAACGCCATCATGCGTGGCACAGTCGCGGAATGAGCCAGTCGAGGACGACCGTCGACATCTCCGACATGCTGCTGACCGAGGCGCACCGTGCGGCGCGGCACGAATGGACCACACTCAAGCCCGTCGCCGGGCAAGAGTTGCGCGCCGTGCCCGACGAGCAAGCCACCCGTCCTGCATTCACCCTGCGAGACGCCGATGTGACGGGCTACGGATTGCGGCCGGGCGTGCGCGGTATGGGCTGGGAGGAGATCCGCGACATGTCCTACGGTGAGCGGGCGTGATCACCCCCGCCGTCCACGTGCCCGCATGGCAGGCGGGCGGCGCCGTGTGCCGGAGGCCCGAGGCGGGAGCGGGGTCAGCGCGCATCGCGGTGGACGTTCGCAGCCCCAGCCGGCACCTCCCGTGATGCCGTTGGGAACGCGTCCGCGCGACACGCCCCCTACGAATCCAGGATCGTCGTCAGCAGTTCGCCGACCCACGCCAGCAGTTCGCGGCCCTTCAGCGGCTGGGCGCCCATCTGCTTCGGCTTCGGGCGGTCCACCAGGATCTGGTTCAGCGCCGGCTTCACCACCGCGCCCGGGTAGAGCCGCTTCAGCCGCAGTTCCTGCGACTCCCGCAGCGACACCGGGCTGAAGCGGATGCGGGTGCCCTGCAGGGTGATGTCCGCGACGCCGCAGGCGCGGGCCAGCATGCGCAGGCCCGCCACCAGCAGGAGGTTCTCGACCGGCTCCGGGAGGGGGCCGTAGCGGTCGGTGAGTTCCTCGCGGACCGCGCGGATGTCGTCCTCCGACGTCACCGAGGCGATCGCGCGGTACGCCGCCAGGCGCAGCCGTTCGCCCGGGGCGTAGTCGTGCGGGACGTGGGCGTCGACCGGCAGCTCGATCTTGACCTCCGGCGGCGGCGCCTCCTCCGCGCCGCCCTCCAGCGTCGCGCGGTAGTCGGCGACGGCCTCGCCGACCATCCGGACGTAGAGGTCGAAGCCGACGCCCGCGATGTGGCCCGACTGCTCGCCGCCCAGCAGGTTGCCCGCGCCGCGGATCTCCAGGTCCTTCATCGCCACGTACATGCCGGCGCCCATCTCCGTGTGCTGCGCGATGGTGGCGAGGCGTTCGTGCGCGGTCTCCGTCAGCGGCTTCTCCGGCGGGTAGAGGAAGTACGCGTAGCCCCGCTCGCGGCCGCGGCCGACGCGGCCCCGCAACTGGTGCAACTGCGAGAGGCCGAAGGTGTCGCCGCGTTCGACGATGAGGGTGTTGGCGTTGGAGATGTCGATGCCGTTCTCCACGATCGTCGTGGAGACCAGCACGTCGAACTTCTTCTCCCAGAAGTCGACCACCACCTGCTCGAGCGCCGACTCCGACATCTGCCCGTGCGCCGTGGCGACCCGCGCCTCCGGCACGGCCGCCCGCAGCCGGGCGGCGGCGCGGTCGATGGACTCCACCCGGTTGTGGATGTAGAAGACCTGGCCCTCGCGGAGCAGTTCGCGGCGGATGGCGGCGCCGATCTGTCTGTCCTCGTACGGGCCGACGAAGGTCAGCACCGGGTGCCGCTCCTCCGGCGGGGTGGTGATCGTCGACATCTCGCGGATGCCGGTGACGGCCATCTCCAGCGTGCGCGGGATGGGGGTGGCGGACATCGTCAGTACGTCGACGTTGGCGCGCAGCTTCTTCAACTGCTCCTTGTGCTCCACGCCGAAGCGCTGCTCCTCGTCCACGATGACCAGGCCCAGGTCCTTGAACCGGGTGTCGGACGAGAAGAGCCGGTGCGTGCCGATGACGACGTCCACCGAGCCCTCGCGCAGCCCGTCGAGCACGGCCTTGGCCTCGGTGTCCGTCTGGAACCGCGACAGCGCCCGCACCACCACGGGGAACTGGGCGTACCGCTCGGAGAACGTGCCCATGTGCTGCTGCACCAGGAGCGTCGTCGGTACGAGGACGGCGGCCTGCTTGCCGTCCTGCACCGCCTTGAACGCCGCCCGCACCGCGATCTCCGTCTTGCCGTACCCGACGTCGCCGCAGACGAGGCGGTCCATGGGGATCGGCTTCTCCATGTCCTCCTTCACCTCGGTGATGGTGGACAACTGATCCGGCGTCTCCACGTACGGGAACGCGTCCTCCAGCTCGCGCTGCCACGGGGTGTCCCCCGCGAAGGCGTGGCCGGGGGCGGCCATGCGCGCCGAGTAGAGCTTGATGAGGTCGGCGGCGATCTCCTTGACGGCCTTCTTCGCCCGGGACTTGGTCTTGGCCCAGTCGGAGCCGCCCAGCCGGTGCAGCGTGGGGGCCTCGCCGCCGACGTACTTGGTGACCTGGTCGAGCTGGTCGGTGGGGATGTACAGCCGGTCGCCGGGCTGGCCGCGCTTGGCGGGGGCGTACTCCACCAGCAGGTACTCGCGGGTGGCGCCCTGGACCGTGCGCTGCACCATCTCCAGGTAGCGCCCCACGCCGTGCTGCTCGTGCACGATGTAGTCGCCGGCCGTCAAGGTCAGCGGGTCGATCTGCTTGCGCCGCCGGGCGGGCATCCGGGCGCCCTCGCGGCCGGCGGCCTTCTGTCCTGACAGGTCGGTCTCGGTGAGCACCGCGAGGCGCAGGCCGGGGGCGACGAAGCCGTGGTCCAGCTCGCCGCAGGAGACGTGCACGACAGAGGGGGCGAGCGTGTCGGGGGTGAGGTCCGCGTCGAGGCGGGCGGCGATGCCCTCACCGCCGAGGACCTCGGTGGTGCGCTGGGCGGGGCCGTGGCCCTCGGTCAGGTAGACCACGCGCCAGCCGTCGGCTAGCCAGCCCTTGGTGTCGGCGAGCGCGCGGGCGGTGTCGCCCCGGTAGACCTCGGGGGCGTGCAGGCCCAGCTCCAGCGTGTCGTCCTCCAGCTCCGCGTCGGCGGAGAAGGGGCTGACCGACCACCACATCATGCCCAGCTCGCGCGCGTGCTCGCGGACGTCGGCGATGCCCCACAGCGAGGCCCGGCCCAGCAGCTCCAGGTCGATCGGCGCCTCGCCGCCGCCCGCGGAGGCGGCCCAGGACGCCTGGAGGAACTCCTGCGAGGTGGCGACGAGGTCCGCGGCGCGGGTCCGCACCCGCTCCGGGTCGCAGGACACCGCCATGCTGCCCGCGGGCAGCACGTCGAGCAGCAGCTCCATGTCGTCGACGAGGACCGGCGCCAGGGACTCCATGCCCTCCACCGCGATGCCCTCGGCGATCTTCCCCAGCATCTCGCCGAGCTGCGGGTGCCGTACGGCGAGGTCGGCGGCCCTGGCCCGGACGGAGCCCGTCAGCAGCAGCTCGCGGCACGGCGGCGCCCACAGGCCGTGCTCGGCGACCTCCAGGGAGCGCTGGTCGGCGACCTTGAAGTAGCGGATCTCCTCGATGTCGTCGCCCCAGAACTCCACCCGCAGGGGATGCTCCTCGGTGGGCGGGAACACGTCGAGGATCCCGCCGCGCACCGCGAACTCGCCGCGCTTCTCGACCAGCTCCACCCGGCTGTACGCGGCCGCCCCCAGCGCCTGCACCGTCTCTTCCAGGTCGGCGGACCGGCCGCTGCGCAGCGCCACGGGCTTGAGGTCGCCGAGCCCCTTGACCTGCGGCTGGAGCACGGAGCGTACGGGCGCGACGACGACGGAGACGGGGCCCGCGGCCGCGTCGTCCGGGTCCGGGTGCGCGAGCCGGCGGAGCACGGCGAGGCGGCGGCCGACGGTGTCGGAGCGGGGCGAAAGACGCTCGTGCGGCAGGGTCTCCCACGCCGGGTACTCCACCACGGCGTCCTCGCGGCCCGGCGGCATCAGCGAGCGCAGGGCGGCGGCCAGGTCCTCGGCCTCGCGGCCGGTGGCGGTGACGGCGAGCACCGGGCGCCGGGTACGCGCGGCGAGCGCCGCGAGCGCGAAGGGGCGGGCGGCGGGCGGGCCGACGAGGTCGACCTGCGGCCGCGCGCCGCCCTCCGCGGCGGTCACCGCCTCGGCGAGCGCGGGGTCGCGGACGACGGCGTCGAGCAGGCCGTACAGGCTCATGGGGCATCCGCTCCGGGTGGCTGGGTACTGGGTGGGTGGGCAGGCGGCAGGCGCCGCGGGCAACGCGAACAGCCCGAGGCGGCGGACGCCCCGGGGGTGTCCAGCGTACGACGCCCCGCCGACACCCGGCGCCCAAGCCGCAGGACCGCCACCGCGGCGGGCGCCTCCGGTCACCCCGCGCCCAGAGTGCCGGGCGCCCAGAGTGCCGGGTGCCCGCGGTGCCGGGTGCCCGCGGTGCCCGCGCCCGGCCGCCCCCCGCCGCGCCGGCCCTCGATCCGCGCCCGTCCCGGCCCCGTACCCCGCGCGCCACCTACGCCACCCCCGCCGCCCCCGCAGCCCCACCGCCCCCAGCCCGAAGCCGCAGGTGCCGCCGCGGAACCCCGACCTCCGGCCCGTACCGCCCCCGCGCACCCCTAGGGGCCCGCCCCCGTCGGAAAGCAGGGGCGGGCTCCTCCGTCCGGCCGACGGGACCGCCCGTGGGGCTATCTAGCCTGGTCAGGCGGGTCGACGAGGGAGACGACGGGCCGGGCGGGGGGTCCTTCCCCAGGAACGGGGTGGGGATATCCCCACATCGGATACGGCGCCAGGCACCAGGGATTTCCCGGCCCCCGCTCACGAGACTCGTACTCACGACGAAACAGCGCCGCAGCAGCGGCGCGAACAGGTTCCGCTGGGGCGGTTCCACAGACGAAGGAGACACGACAGTGACTACGGCTGTAGCGGCGCGCACGGCCGTCGCCGCACGAGCGCGACAGGTGACCAAGGCGTACGGCTCGGGGGAAACGCGGGTCCTCGCTCTCGACAACGTCGATGTGGACATCGCCCGGGGCCAGTTCACCGCCATCATGGGGCCCTCGGGCTCCGGCAAGTCGACCCTCATGCACTGCCTCGCCGGCCTTGACACGGTCACGGCGGGCCGCATCTGGATCGACGAGACCGAGATCACCGGGCTGAAGGACAAGAAGCTGACCCAACTGCGGCGCGACCGCGTGGGCTTCATCTTCCAGGCGTTCAACCTCCTGCCCACCCTCAACGCCCTGGAGAACATCACGCTGCCCATGGACATCGCGGGCCGCAAGCCCGACCGCGAGTGGCTGGAGCGCGTGGTGGGCACCGTGGGCCTGGCCGAGCGGCTCAAGCACCGCCCGAGCCAGCTCTCCGGCGGCCAGCAGCAGCGCGTCGCGGTGGCGCGGGCGCTCGCCTCGCGCCCGGAGATCATCTTCGGCGACGAGCCGACCGGCAACCTCGACTCCCGCGCCGGCGCCGAGGTCCTCGGCTTCCTGCGCCGCTCCGTGGACGAGCTGGGCCAGACCATCGTGATGGTCACCCACGACCCGGTCGCCGCCGGCTACGCCGACCGCGTCCTGTACCTCGCCGACGGCCGCATCGTCGACGAGATGTGGAACCCGACCTCCGAGCAGGTCCTCGACCGGATGAAGTCCTTCGACGCGCGGGGCCGGGTGGCCTGAGATGACCGTCCTCAAGACCTCCATGCGCAACTTCTTCTCCCATAAGGGACGCATGGCGCTGTCCGCGGTCGCCGTCGTCCTGTCGGTGGCGTTCGTGTGCGGCACCCTCGTCTTCTCCGACACCATGACCACCACCTTCGACCGGCTCTTCAAGGCGTCCGCCTCCGACGTCCGCGTCAGCCCCGAGGCCGCGGACAACGACGACGGGGAGTGGGGCCGCAAGCCGCAGCCGACGATGCCGGCCGCGGAGCTGGCGCGGGTCGAGAAGGTCGACGGCGTCAAGGCCGTCGACGGCGAGGTGTCCAACGACGCCATCACCGTCGCGAACGCCGACAACGACAACCTCGGCTCCACCACCGGCGCCCCCACCATCGGCACCAACTGGGACCGGCTGGAGCTCGAAACCACCGAGATCACCTCGGGCCACGAACCGCGCGGCCCCACCGAGGTCGTCATCGACGCCGACGCCGCCGACAAGCACGGCGTGGAGATCGGCGACAAGATCCGTACGATCGCCGCCCCCGGCTCGTTCACCTCCGAGGTCGTCGGCATCGCCACCTTCAAGATCACCAACCCGGGCGCGACGATCGTCTACTTCGACACCGCGACCGCGCAGGAGAAGCTCCTCGGCAAGCCGGACGTCTTCTCCTCGGTCAACCTCACCGCCGACGCCGGGGTCTCCAACGAAGCGCTGAAGGCCGATGTCCAGAAGGCCGTGGCCGACTCCGCCGAGCCCCTCAAGGTGCAGACGAAGGACGAGGTCGTCGAGGAGAACAAGAACGACCTCGGCAGCTTCATGGACGTCATGAAGTACGCCATGCTCGGCTTCGCCGGCATCGCCGTCCTCGTCGGCATCTTCCTCATCGTCAACACCTTCTCGATGCTCGTCGCCCAGCGCACCCGCGAGCTGGGGCTGCTGCGGGCCATCGGGTCGAGCCGCCGCCAGGTCAACCGCTCGGTGCTCGTCGAGGCGCTGCTCCTCGGCGTCATCGGCTCGGTCCTCGGCGTCGGCGCGGGCATCGGCATCGCCGTGGGGCTGATGAAGCTCATGGGCGCGGTCGGCATGGAGCTCAACACCGCCGACCTGACGATCAACGCCACCACGCCCGTCGTCGGCATCGTCCTCGGCGTCGTCGTCACCGTGCTCGCCGCGTGGCTGCCGGCCCGCCGGGCGGGCAAGGTCTCGCCGATGGCCGCGCTGCGCGAGGCCGGCACGCCGGGCGACCGCAAGGCGGGTGCCGTACGGACCACGCTGGGCGTGCTGCTCACCGCGGGCGGCGGCGGGCTGCTCTTCCTCACCACCCGTGTCGACGAGGCCGCCGACGGCGCGATGTACCTCGCGGGCGGCGTGCTGCTGTCCCTGCTGGGCTTCATCGTCTTCGCGCCGGTGCTGGCCGGTCTGCTGGTACGGGCTCTCGCGGCCGGCGTGCTGCGGATCTTCGGCCCGGTGGGCCGCATGGCCGAGCGCAACGCGCTGCGCAACCCGCGGCGCACCGGGGCGACCGCCTCGGCGCTGATGATCGGCCTGTCCCTGGTCGCCTGCCTGTCGGTGGTCGGGTCCTCCATGGTCGCCTCGGCGACGGAGGAGCTGGACAAGTCGGTGGGCGCCGACTTCATCATCCAGGCCGACGGCGGCCAGCCGATCGTCCCGGAGGCCGCGAAGGTCCTCGACGAGGCCCCGCACATGGAGCACGTGACGCACTACAAGGCGCTCGACGCGGACCTGACGCTGCCGGACGGCAAGACCGTCGAGGAGTACAGCCTGACCGCCGCCTCCGCGACGTACGCGCAGGACCTCAGGACCGAGACCGTGCGCGGCGACCTGGCCGACGCCTACAAGAAGGACAGCATGTCCGTCGGCGAGGACTTCGCCAAGGACCACGGGCTGAAGCTCGGCGACACCCTCACCGTCGACTTCGCCGACGGCGGCACCGCGGAGCTGACGCTGCGCGCCGTCACCTCCTCCGAGACCACGCTCGACTCGGGTGCGGCGTATCTGAACCTGACCACGGCCCGGGACTACGTCAAGGCCGGCGACCTGCCGTTCGACGACATCATGTTCGGCAAGGCGAAGGACGGCCAGGAGGAGGCCGCGTACGCCTCGCTGAAGGAGCTGATGGACCCGTACCCGCAGTACCAGGTGCGCGACCAGACGGACTTCAAGCAGACCCTGAAGGACCAGGTGGGCCAGATGCTCAACCTCGTCAACGGGCTGCTGGCGCTGGCGATCATCGTGGCGGTCCTCGGGGTCGTCAACACCCTGGCCCTGTCGGTGGTCGAGCGGACCCGGGAGATCGGGCTGGTGCGGGCGATCGGGCTGTCGCGCAGGCAACTGCGCCGGATGATCCGGCTGGAGTCGGTGGTGATCGCCCTGTTCGGCGCGCTGCTCGGGCTCGGGCTGGGGCTGGCGTGGGGCACGGCGGCGCAGCAACTGCTGGCGCTGGAGGGCCTGAAGGTGCTCGACATCCCCTGGCCGACGATCGGGGTGGTGTTCGCGGGCTCGGCGGTCGTCGGGTTGTTCGCGGCGCTGGTCCCGGCGTTCCGGGCGGGCCGGATGAACGTGCTGAACGCCATCGCGACCGAGTAGCGGCGGTACGCGGTGGAGGGGCCCGGCGAGCCTTGGTGGGCGTTCGCCGGGCCCCGTGCCCGTTCCCGGTACGGGCGGTATCCGGGACGGGCTGTTGCGTCGCCGCTGCAGGCGGCTCCGCAACGGGCCGGCGACCCCACGGGGGGTGGGACGCCGGCCCTGCTTCATGTCGCAGGACCGGGGTTACGGGGTCCAGACGATCGGCTCGTCCCGGTAGTCGTCCTCCTCGTACGAGGCGCCCGCGACGCTGGCGCCGGGACCGGCGCCCTGGAGCCGCTTCGTCTCGTACGACGCCCCCGCCTCGGCGAACTCGTCGGGCGCCTGGCCCTCCGCGCACCCCTCGACGTCCGCGCCGAAGACCGTGGCCCCGGGATCGCCGCCGTCCGCGGTGGTGCCGACCAGGTCCGGCGGGTACGAGCCGCCCAGGTCGCCGCCGTCCGCGTTCTCGACGGTGAACTCGACGCAGAACGGCGTGATGTCCGCGTCGCCGTTCTCCCCGAGCGCGGCGTCGAAGGCCGCCTTGTCCACGTCCGACACCCCGGTGACGGTGATCCCGATGTGGCCGGTGGCCCCCGCCCGGTCGTAGGGGACGACCGCCTGCTCGCCGATCTTCAGCTTCGTCCCCGGCGGCGTCACCTCGACCTCCTTCGGCGCGGCGGCCGGGCTCTCCTCCTCGGCGGCCGCCGGCTCCTCCTCGGGCTCCGGCGCGGTCTCCTGCGAGGACTCCTGGTCCGCGGCGGAGGAGTCGGAGTCGTCGTCCGAGCAGCCGGCGGTGAGGGCGAGCGCGGCGGCGCTGACGGCCGCCAGCACTGTCATGCGAGTTCGGTTCACTGAGGGTTGCCTTTCGAAAATGCGCGGTGGCGCGCGCGGTCTCTCGTGCTGGTCGTGCATGAGAGGCATGCAAGCAAGGACACGAGCGGTCACCGCACGCGCAGTTCGTGTCCCGACCCACGGTGGCAGCCGGGCCCCCGCCGGGTCATTGACGCTCTGAGGACACTTTCTTGACGATGCGTCGACGCCGGCCGGGAATGTCAGCCGCGGATGTCAGCCGGTCCCCGCGCCGCGCGGCCCCGCGGTCCGGGTAAAGGGCAGGTAAACGGATGCCTTAGGCTCAAGGGACTTGTCTCGGGGGGCATTCGGGGTGGAGGCAGGCATGATCGGGGACGAGTTCCGCAGCGACGAGGTACCGGCACCGGAGCGGTTCACGCACTGGACGAACCGGATGTGCTCGCGGATGGAGGGTTTCTGCGCCCTGGAACCGGGCGGTGAGCGCTGGGAGGGCACCGGGTTCCTCGCCGAGGAGCTGGAGATCGGGCTGGGCGAGATCCAGGTCGCGGCCCGCAGGCTCTCCCCGGTGCAGGTACGCCGCGAGTCCCCCGACATCGACGACGACGCGTACCAGTTCCTCATGCCCCTGCAGGGCTCGCTGCACACGGACTGGGACGGCCGCACCGGCGTCTGCCGCCCCGGCGGCATGTACTTCCACGACGGGACGCGGCTCAACGGCTTCGACTGCCGCGCCCCGGACGCCTGCGGCACCTTCGACGCGCTGGTCGTCACCATCCCGAAGGAGCGGCTGACCCTCCCGGCCGGCAGCCTCCGGCGGCTGGTGGGGCGGGAACTCCCCGGCGACCAGGGCCCGGGCGCCCTCCTGGCCGGCGCCGTCGGCCACGTGCTGAGCAGCGCGAACGTCTACCGCCCCACCGACACCGCCCGGCTGGGCACCGCCGTACTGGACCTGGTGCACGCGCACCTGGCCCACCAACTGGAGGCGCTGACGCCGGAGTCGCTGGACCCGGAGCACCGCGGGCACGCGCTGCTGGTGCGGGTCGTGGACTTCATGCGCCACCACCTGGAGGACCCGGAGCTGACCCCGCAGTCGGTCGCCGACGCGCACCACGTCTCCGTCAGCTACCTGCACCGGATCTTCCGCACGCACACCGGGGGCCGCGAGACCGTCGCGGGCTGGATCCGCCGCCAGCGCCTCGAACACGCCCGCCGCGACCTCGCCGACCCGGTGCTCGCGGCGGTGCCCGTACACCGGATCGCGGCCCGCTGGGGCTACACCCACGCGGCGGCGTTCACGCGCAACTTCCGCGCGGCGTACGGGGTGACGCCCCGGGAGTACCGGCACGGCGACCCGGCGGCCGCCGCCGACGGCGGCTCCTGAACCCGCCGCGGGCGCTCGTAGACTCGTGACGTGGCATTCACGAGCGGTCCGCACTGCTTCCTCTGAGCGGAAGGCACTGAGGGCGACGCCGGCCGGCGTCGCCCTCCCAGGCGTGCCTGCCGCGTGACCCGCGTCCCCTCGCCGCCCGCCTCCCGGGCAGTGGCGTCGCGCGCGCCCGCAGGCACGGTCCCCGTCCGCCCCGTGCCAGGAGCGCCCCGTGCCCGTACCGCTTCCCCCCGCCCTCGCCCTCTCGCTCGACGTGCTGCGCTGTCCCACGTGCCGCCGCACCCGCCGCCTGCGTCCCGAAGGCGGCGCCCTGCGCTGCCCGGCGGGCCACACCTTCGACCTCGCCCGCCACGGCTACGTCAGCCTGCTCACCGGCGCCCGCGCCACCAGCGGCGACGACGCGGACATGGTGCGCGCCCGGAGCCGCTTCCTGGCCACCGGCGCGTACGAACCGCTGCGCGCCGCCGCGGCCCGGCTGGCGGCCGGCGCGGTGTCCCGGCCGCGGGCCACGGTCGTGGACGCGGGCTGCGGTACGGGCCACTACCTCGCCGGCCTGCTCGACCGGCTGCCCGGCGCCCGCGGCGTCGGCCTCGACACCTCCGTACGCGCCCTGCGCGCCGCCGCCCGCGCCCACGACCGGGCCGCCGCGGTGGCCGCCGACGTCTTTGGCCCCCTGCCGCTGGCCGACGGCGCGGCCGATGTCGTCCTGAACGTCTTCGCCCCGCGCAACGCGGCCGAGTTCCACCGCGTGCTGCGCCCGGCCGGCCTGCTGGTCGTGCTCCGCCCCACCGGCCGCCACCTGGCGGAACTGCGCGACCGGCGGCCCGCGATGGTCACCGTCGACCCGGCGAAGGAGGAGCGGCTGCACCGCGCGCTCGACCCCTTCTTCGAGGCCGCCGCCACCGAACGGGTCGACTACCCCCTCCGCCTGACCGCGGCGGAGGCCCTGGACCTGGCGGCGATGACACCGAGCGCACGCCACCCGTCCGGTACGGAAGGACCCCCGCCGGGGCGGGTCGCCGTCTCGGTGCTGGCCACCGCCTACCGGCGGCGGTGAAGGGGGCCCGCGGCGTTCAGAGGTGGCCTGGATCGTCGGGGCGGAAGCTAGCTCTGACGTGGACGCGCTCGCCCTGAGGGCCGAGGATGCTGAGGAACTCCACGGCGTGTGCGTCGGCGTTGCCGAACCAGTGCGGAAGGTGGGTGTCGAACTCGGCCACCTCCCCTTCGCCGAGGACGAAGTCCTTGTCGCCGAGGACCACGCGCAGGCGCCCCTTCAGGACGTACAGCCAGTGATAGCCCTCGTGCGACCGGGGGTCCGGCTCGCGGCCGTCGGTCAGGCCGGCGGGCAGCAGGTGCTTGAACGCCTGCAGCCCGCCGGGCTTGCGCGTCAGCGGGACGACGGTCATGCCGTTCCGCGTGAACGGCCGCGGATACACCCGGGGGTCCAGCTCCGCCGGAGCGCCGACCAGTTCCTCGATCGGCACCTGGTACGCCCTGGCCAGCGGCAGCAGCAGTTCCAGACCCGGCTTGCGCTGTCCGGACTCCAGCCGGGACAGGGTGCTGACCGGAATGCCGGTGGCCGCCGACAGGGCGGTCAGGGTGACGCCCCTGCGGCGGCGCAGCTCGCGCAGCCGGGGACCGACCGCGGCCAGCACGGCGTCGATGTCATCGCTCACGGGCCCACTGTGCGGCCGCTTTGCACTTTCCGCAAAGAACGTTGCCGGATCGCCGCGCCGGGCGCACCGTGGCGGCACGACAGCGAGAGGGGCAGGCGGATGGACACCGGGCACTGGGATGCGATGTACCGCGGCCGCGATCAGGTGTTCAGCGGCGACCCCAACCCCGTACTCGTCGCCGAGGCCGGCGGCCTGCCGCCGGGCCGGGCGCTCGACGCCGGCTGCGGCGAAGGCGCGGACGCCCGCTGGCTCGCCCGGCGCGGCTGGCGGGTCACCGCGGTCGACGTCTCCGGGGTCGCCCTGCGGCGCGCCGCGGCGGCCACCGACGCCGGCGGCCTGGTGACGTGGAAGCGGGCCGACCTCCTGGCCGTACCGCCGCCCGCCGGCGCCTACGACCTGGTGTCCGTCCACTACTTCCCGCTCAGGCGCCGCCCCGGCCACGCCGCACTGCGCGGCCTCCTGGACGCCGTCGCCCCCGGCGGCACGCTGCTCTTCGCCACCCACGCCCCCGCCGACCTGGCCCGCCACGGAGAGCCGGGCTTCGACCCGGCGGACTACTACCAGCCCGGCGACATCGCCGGACTCCTCGCACCCGCCTGGGAGATCCTGGCCGACGAGACCCGCCCCCGCACCGCACCGCCGCCCGCCGGCACCCACCACACCCGCGACGCCGTCCTGAAAGCACGACGCCTTGGATGAGCACTCCCGTCAGTACGGTGCCATGTCCAGGTCACCGATCACCCGGAGCCCGACTTGCGCCGCGAGCCACGGTGCGCGTTCGGCGTCGACCTGCTTGACGTGGACGAACACCATGTAGCCGGCCGCCGGCTCGGTCAGTTCCAGATCGCCGGCGTGCGCGCACAGGGTGACGAACGCCCCGCGGGTGCCTCCCTCACCGAGGCCCACCTCCGGGGCTTCCGGCCAGCCGTTGAAGTCCCACCGCACCGTCGCCGGGCTGTCGCCCACCGCCCGGAGAAACGGCTCCACGGCCTCGGGCGCCTCGGACCAGCACGACAGCCGGACGGGCAGCCAGGCCGAAGGATCGTCCCCCCTCTTCGAGGACCCGGCCCTCTCCCCTTCCGCCCACCAATCGGCGTCCGGCAGCAGGGCCAGTACCCCCGGGAGAACGCCGGGCGAGGAGATCCGCGCGTCGAAGTCGACTTCCAGATCCTTCAGGTCGGCGATCGCCAGCAGCCTGTCGACGATGCGCAACCCCTCCGAGAGGTCCGCCGTCCTCAGGACGGGCTGCGCGTAGGAGTTCATGGCGAACAGTGTGCCAACGCCCATGGAGACGGTTGCCCATCGGACTGGAGACTGCCGGGTACCGATCCCAGGGAAACGGGATCGCCCGGGTCGTTTCGTTCGGATCATCGAACCCTTGGCATGCGAGCGCGCTCGTCGAGTGCGGTGCCTCCGAGGGGGCTCTGGACGCCCGGCGTCGCCGATAGTGGGGAGAGCTGATCGTGGAGAACATCCTGTCCGTGGCCATCGGGGCCGCCGTCGGTCTCATAGGGGTGGTGTTCGGTTCGTGGTTCACCGCTCGTCGACAGGACCGCATGTGGGTCCGCGAACAGAAGCTCAGGGCCGGGATCGGCTTCAACACGGCCGTGGTTCAGCTACTGGACTACCTGAAGGAATCACAACTGAGTGACGACGGCCCCGGAGCCAACGAACTGGTGAACCGGATGCAGGAGGCACGTTCGGCTCTCTACCTGCTCTGCACCAGCGACACCGTCGACCTCGCCGATGCCCTCGCGCGTCGGGTGTGGAGAACCAGGCCCACCGAAGGCAGGGCCGACCGCAAGGCCGAGTTCCGGGAGACGCTGGATCTCCTGCGTCAATTCACCCGCCGGCTCCGGCAGGAGATCGCCAGGTCGTAGTCCTCACCCGGACCAACGATCGGATGATCCGAACGAATCGGCCTAGTCGTCCCCGTGGGGCGAGGGGCCCGGGACGGTGCCGGTGGCCGGGTCGGAGTCGGGGGCGCGGCCCGTCATCGCCGTGAGGGTGGCGCGTACGTGCTCCATGTGCGCCGCCAGTTCCTCGCGGCGGCCCTCCGCCTCGCGCAGCGCGCGCTGCGTGTCGCGCTCGATCTGCTCCGCCTGCCCCACCGCCTCCGCCACCAGCTCCGCACCCTGTGCCTCCGCCTCGTCGCGGCAGCGGGCCGCGTACTCCTCGGCCTCGGCGTGTGCCGCCTGCTGCCCGGCGAGGTGCGCCTCCGCGGCTCGGGTACGGGTCGCGAGGTCGGCGTCGATGGCCTGCCGCCGCTCCCGTACCTCCTCGTCCAGCCGCCGCGCCGCCGCCGTGCGTTCGTGACCGGCGTCGTCGAGCATCGCCGCCGTGCGGTGCTTCATCTCCGCCAGCGCCGCCGCCGCCTCGCCCGCGGTGTCCTCGACCGCGGCGTGCGCGGAGGACAGCAGGTCGGCCGCCTCCTGCTCGGCCGCGCCGAGCGCGCTGCGCAGCCGGGCCTCGGCCTCCTCGCGCAGGGCGTGCGCGGCACGGCGGGTGTCGGCGGTGGTCTCCTCGACGTACTGGCGCGTCTCGGCCTGCGCGCGCTGCAGTTGCTCCGCCGCGGTGCCGCGGAGCTCCGCGGCCTGGTCCTGGGCGAGGTACAGGATCTCCTGGGCGCGGGCGCCCAGTTCCGCGTAGGTCTGCTCCTTGACCTGCGCCAGCTCGCCGGTGAGGCGTTCCAGCTCCTGGCTCAGCTCGCGCTCCAGGACGGTGAGGCGGGCGGCCCGCTCCCAGGCGGAGTCGCGCTCCTCGCCCACGCGGGTCACCGCGGCGTCCACTTGGTCGGGGTGGTAGCCGCGACCACCGCGTACGGTGTCGAAGCCCCGAGCCGACGTCTTCACGGCGCCCATCTGATCGAGCTCCTCTCGTCCCCGGTCGACTGTCGGCGCTCATCCTTCAGGACTCGCGCGAATCGGTCATAACCTGACACCCACTCCTTTCAGGTGGTCATCGGTCGAAGAACATACGAAACGGCCCCACCGGCGGAGCCGGTGAGGCCGTTTTCCGTACTGCCCGCGCAGGGTTACAACAGGCCGTCCCAGAGCTGTTCGAGCACCACCGACCACCAGTGGTCGGGGCCCTGGAGGGCCGCCGGGTCGATCGCCGCCAACTGCGACTGGAAGTCGACCGTCCAGCGCCCCGCCTGGTCCGGCGTGAGCCCGAAGCGCATCCGCCACATGTGGCCGAGCATCGCCAGGCAGCGCACGAACTCAGGCAGCCCCGAGTTCACGAACTGCGGCGGCGCGCTGCCCTCGCCGGGCGCCGCCTCCAGCGGCACGGCGACGATGTGCGCGGTGCCGTACTGGACGCACATCTGGCGGCCGAAGTCGTTGCCCATCACGAGGTACGAACCGGCGTCGGACGCCGCCTGCACCCCCCGCTCCGCCGCCAGCTCCGCCAGCGTCGGCACCGGCCGGCCCGGCTGCGCCTGGCCCCAGAAGAACGGGCCGAAGTCCGTCGGCAGCCCCGCCCACACGAGCGTCTGCGCCACGATGTCCGGCACGCCCTGCCTGGCCACGGCCCGCTGGTCGTACCGGAACACGCCCTGCGGCCCGAACGCCTGGTACAGCTCCTGCCCCAGCCCCTCGGGCGGCAGCGGCGGCAGCACGGGGATCTGCCCGGGCGGCGGCAGCGGCACGCGCTGCGGCCGCGGCCGGGCCGGGCCGTCGGCGACCTGGTGCAGCTCGCCCTGGTGCTCGATGAGCTGCTGCATGCCCTGCTGCCGGGAGGCGTGGTCGCGGCCGTAGGAGGCGGTGTGGCTGAGCCGCACCTGCGGCCAGGTCTCGCGGATCATGCGGGAGCAGTAGCCGCCGGGCAGGTCGCAGGGCTCCAGCTCGGTGTGGAGCTCCAGGACCTGCTGCGGCGGTACACCCATGCCGCGCAGCTCGTGCAGGATCTGCCACTCGGGGTGCGCGGTGCCGGGGGCGGAGCGGCGCATGACCTGCTGCTCGGAGCCGTCTTGCGCGCGGTAGCGCAGGACGGCGAGGTAGCCGGGTCCGACGGTGGGGACGCCGGGGGGCGGGTAGCCGTAGCCGGCGGGCTGGGGGGCGCCGGGGGGCGGCATGCCGGGAGCGGGTGCTCCTGGCGCGCCGGGTGCTCCGGGTGCTCCCGGTACGGGTCCCGCGGGGGCGGCCGGGGGGAAAGGGGCAGGGCCGGCGGCGGGGGGCGCGCCGGGGGCGCCCGGAGCGCCGGGCGCGAAGGGGGCGCCGCCGGGGGGCGGGGCGGGCTGGCCGGGCGCGGGGGGCGGGGGTGCGCTGGGTGCCCCGGGGGTGCCGGGTGCTCCGGGGACCGGTGGGGCGGCGGGTGCGCCCGGGGCGCCGGGTGCTCCGGGGGGTGAGGGCGGGCCCGGGGGTGCGCCGCCCGCGGAGGCCCCCGGGTCGACCTGCGACACGAGCTGGGTCGGGATGTACGAGTTGCCACCGCCCGGTGTGCCCGGAGCGGACGGCGGGGGCGGCGCCGAGGAACCGGAGCCACGGGGGGCGCCGGGCGTCCCGGGGGCGCCCGGGGGCGGTGGTACGCCCTGGCCGCCGGGGGCCCGCTTGCCCTTGAGCGGGGGCGGGAGGGGCGTGGCCTTGCTGGTGGCCTGCTCCGCGATGTCCGCGGCGCCGCCGCCGGGGTTGGGCGGCGGGGCGGAGGGGGTGTGGGGGGCGCCGGGGGCGTTCGGGGCACCGGGAGCTGAGGGTGCGCCCGGGGCGCTGGGTGCGCCGGGGGCTCCGGGTGCGGAGGGGGCGCCCGGGGCGCCGGGGGCCACGGGTGGGGCGGGCGGCGCCGGGGTACCGGGGACCGCGGGGGCGGGCGGGGTGCCGGGGGCGCTGGGCGGAGCGCCCGGGGTGCCGGGGGCGTTCGGGGCTCCGGGCGGGGCGGGGGTGCCCGTGGATCCGGGGGCACCCAGGGCGTTCGGGGCGCCCGGCGGAGTGCCCGGCGCACCGGGGTAGTTGCCGGAGCCGGGGGCCGGTGCGGCGCCGGGGCCCGGAGGGGGCGTGGCGCCGGGTGCCGCGGGCGCGCCGGGGTAGCCGCCGGTACCGGGGGCGGGCGGAGCACCCGCGCCCGAGTGCGGGCCCGGGGGGCCGGGGTAGCTGCCGCCGCCGGGCGGAGGCGGGTACGGGCCGCTCGGCGGCGGGGTGTCGGGAAGCTGAGCGGAGAGCACCGTCTCCGGCAGAGGCACGGAGGCCGCGTCGTCGTCACCGCGGGAGTTGGTGTCGTTCCACGGGGTCGGCGCCGCCGCGGCGGGCGCCGTCGGGTCCACCCGCGGGCCGACCGACCCGGAGGAGAGCCCCGAAGCACCGGCGCCCCCGGCCGCGTACGGCGAAGCGGGACCGGAACTCCCGGCCCCGTACGGCGTACTCGAACCCGGCGCACCCGAGCCCGGCGCGGGCGCCGGCGCGGGGGACGGGGCAGGAGCAGGCGCAGGCGCAGCCGCGTGCCGGCCGCCCGAACCACCGGACCCGGCAGCCCCGGAAGAACCGGACGCCCCCGAGTCGCGCCGCGGAATGCCGATCTGGTCCGCCGCCTCCTGCAGCCACTCCGGCGGCGTCAGCAGGAACGACGTCGCGCCCAGGTCCACGCGCTCCCCCGGCTGCGCGCCACGCGGCGCCGCCGCCTCCTCGCCGCCGTACTCCTCCTCGAAGCGCCGGATCACCTCGCCGACCGGCAGCGCGGGCCACAGCGTCGTGTCGCCCGAGTCGCGCGCGATGACCATGCGCGCCCCCGAGCCCTCCGGCACCTCGTCGCCCGCCGGGATCTCGGCCCAGGCCACGAAGCCCAGCTCGAACTCCCGCACCTTGACCTCGCGCCGCCGCTGCTGCGGCACCCCGCCGTTGATCCACGAGTCGGCGCGCTCCTGCGCCTGTGCGAAGGTGACCATTACCTCTTCACCCCTCCACCGGCACGGCGCGCGCGAAGCCGCCGTCCACCATCAGATTCGCCACGGTCTCCAACTCCGGCGGGCCGCCGACCAGCCGGTCGAGGAAGGCGTCGAAGTCCTCCCCGCAGAACAGCAGCAACCGCTCCACCCGGTCCGCGACCGACCAGCCCGAGTCGCCCTGGTCACGGGCGTCGTCGTACGGGCAGAACCACACGCTGCCGCGCCTGCGGCCCTTCGTCTTCAGCGCGAGCACCCCGCCCTGGAGGAAGGCGATGCCCAGATAGTCCTTCGTCAGATGGTCGCGCAGGCACTTGTTGACGTAGACGACGTCGTTGACCGCCGCCTCGTCGCGCACGGTGAAGAACGGCTGGTCCACCAGCAGCCCCAGCTCCGGGTCGAGCGCCGCGCCGACCGGCGCGCAGCCGCCCGCCGCCTTGAGGAAGTCGCGGTACGCGCCCGGCAGCCCGTAGCCGAGATCCTCCTCGACGCCCATCACCTGGTCCTCGGTGACCGCGGCGCCGTCACGCGGAAGGGTGAAATGCACCGGCCGCGTCTCCTGCAGCGGGCGCGTGCCGCGCTTGTCCTGGTCGACGGCCGCCGTCGCCAGCCCGCCGTGGTGCCGCAGCAGCGCCTTCACGTCGGCCGGCACCAGCTCCATGCGGCGGGTGCCCGCCACGTGGTGCCAGGTCCAGCCGTGCGGCGTCGCCACGGCCGGCAGCGTCGACCACAGCTCGTGGCCCTGCGCGTGCAGCGCCGCGTTCGCCGACACGTAGTCCGTCAGCCGCAGCTCGTCGATGCCGAAGCCCTCGGGAGGCTCGGCGATCTCCGCCGCCGCGCGCGCGTACGCGGAGAAGTCCGGGTAACCGTCGGCGTCCACGCGCACGCCGCGGGGGTGTCTGGCGGCCCGGACCGGGTCCGGGAAGTTCACGACCTGCCCGGCGTATGCCGCGTTCGGCGGTGCGACGGTCGTTCCTCGCCGACCTGACGTCATCGCGTGTGCCCCCTGCCGTTGGTCTCCGTCAAAACACAGCCTATGGGGTGCCGCGGCCGGCGGTCTTGCCCTGGTCAGAGAGCGCCCCGGCAAGCGGCGTGATCTGCTCCGCAATGACGGACTTGCCCAGCACGGCACCGGAGCACGGGGTGTGCACACGCCGGTACGGAAGGCACCTCGGGTGTCGTGTCGTACGTATGTGGCAAGCTGGACGACGCGAGACAGCGGAGTTTCACGGGGGAGGCTCTTACCGCTATGCACGCACGCTCAGACACAGTCGATCCGCTCACCGGCGGCGATCCATACGGCGGTATGGGACGCACGTTCGGCGCGGCGGACACTCCGTACGGATACATGGAAACGGACATGGGGACGGGGACGGGCCCGGCGGCCGACCCCCGCAGAGACTGGCGCGACACGGCGCCCGGCGACGGCCTGCCGCGCCTCACCAGCCGGCGGGACGGCGTCCTGCCGGCCATCGGCGCCGCCCTCTCCGTCCGCGGCCAGACCCTCACCTGCACCGCGGGCCGCGCCGACCAGGGCCCCCTGCTCCACCCGCTCGTCCAGGACTTCCTCGACACGCTCACCAGCGGTCGCCGCGAGCGCTTCACCGGACGCTGCCCGGAGGCCGTGCTGCTCTCGCGGCACCTGACGGCCGTCGAAGCCGCCCGCAGCAAGCGCGCCGCGCGCAAGCCGCTGTCGGCAGGAGAGGCACGGCGGGCGCTGAAGCAGGCGAAGATCACCGCCCGGCACATCCGCGAGGACGGCGACCCGCTGCACGGGCGGTACGCGCCGCCGTGCCGCTCCTGCACCGCGCTCCTGACCCATTTCGGCGTGCGCACCGTGGGTGACGCGCACGCCGAGGGCTGAGCCGTGGTCCCCACGGACCCGCGCGACCTGGCCGCGCACCACACGCGCTTCCCGGTCGAGGTCGACAGCGCGCTGCGCGCGGCCGGCTGGGAGCCGGGCCGGTGGGACATAAGGCAGGCCGAGACCTGGGCCGACGCGCTACGGGCCCATGTGTCGCCCGGCGGCCACGCGCACGCGGTGTTCCCGGCGGCGGTCGAGGCGTGGGCGGAGTTCGGCGGCCTGCGCGTCGTCGGCGAGGGCCCCGGCCGCCAGTTGGGCCCGGCGGACCTGCACGTGGACCCGATGCACGGGCTGCACCTCACCCGCACCCTCGCGGACCTGGGCCGCGCGCTCCGGACGGAGCTGTGCCCGCTGGGCGCGGAGCTGGCCCCGGACGGGAGCACGGCGCAGGCGGTGCTGGCCGTCGACGCCGACGGCAGGGGGTACGCGCTGGATCACGCCGGGGACTGGTTCCTGGGCAGGACCGTCGACGAGGCACTGGTGACGCTGGTGACCGGACTCGAACCGCAGCGCCTGACACCGGAGCCGGAATAGACGCCGGAGCCGGAGGAAGGGCGGGCGGTCGTACGGACGAGGCTTCCGCGCTGATGCGGTGAACAGGTGCACGCCGGCCGGCGCCCCGGGGTACTACGTCCCGCTGGGCATCACGGCCGAGACGCGGAAGCCGCCCGCGTCCGTCGCACCCGAGACGAAGCCGCCGCCCAGGCCCGTCACGCGCTCGCGCATGCCCACCAGGCCGTTGCCGCCGCTGGGCAGCCCGGCGCTCTGCGAGGCGGCGTCGGACGGGCCGTTGACCACGAGCACGGCCACCTCGGCGACGCGGTGCGCCAGCAGCACCCGGGTCTTGGCGCCGGGCGCGTGCTTGTGGACGTTGGTCAGCGCTTCCTGCACGACCCGGTAGACGGTCTGCTCCACCTCGGCGGCGTACGGGCCGCGGTCGCCCTCTACCGCGAAGTCCACGGCCATCCCGGCCGCGCGGGACTCGCCGATCAGCGCCTCCAGATCGTCCAGGCACGGCCCGGGACCACCGGCATCGGCATCGGCGGCGTCACGCGGGCGCTGCCCGGCACGGGCACCCGCGGCGGCCGGGCCGCCCCGCGACGGGCGGCCGGCGCCGGTGGCGACGGCGGCAGGAGCGCCACCGGCGGCGGAGGCGGCCTCAGGACCGCCCCGGACACCCCCGGCACCGGCACCGGCACCCGCACCTGCCACCGCGACCCCGGCGCCCGCGACCCCGGCGCCCGTACCGCCGGACGCGGCAGCGCCGGACGCCGCACCACCCGGCGCCGCAGCGCCCACGACGGCCTCGCCACCGGCCTGCGCCCCGCCCCCCGGCGCCGACACCGACCCCGCCGGCATCCGCAGCACGCCCAGCATCTCCCGCAGCTCCGTCAGCGCCTGCCGCCCCATGTCCCCGACCAGCGCCGCGTTCCGCGCCGCCTTCTCCGGATCGTTGAGCACCACCCGCTCCAGCGCCGCCGCGTGCACCACCATCAGACTCACCCGGTGCGCCACCACATCGTGCATGTCCCGCGCGATCCGCGTGCGCTCCTCGCGCCGCGCCCACACCGCGCGCTCCTCGGCCCGCTCCGCGAGCAGCGACAACTCCCGCTCAAGACCGTCGGCCCGCTCCCGCAGACTCTCCACGAGCCGGCGCCGCGCGCCCACGTACAGCCCGAACAGCAGCGGCGGCAGCGTCACGCCGACCGACATCAGCAGGGCGACGAGCGCGGCCAGCACGAACGGAGAACCGCGATCGTGCTCCTCGAAGGTCTGGTACATCTGCACGAACGTGACAATGATCACGGCGGAGACGGACATCCCGGCCAGGGCCCCGGTGATACGCCGGGGGATGTCGGAGGCCGCGAGGGTGTAGAGGCCGACGATGGTCAGCAGGAAGCCCATCTCCGCGGGCGTGACGGCCATGCCCACCAGCACCGGGACGATCGGCCACCGCCGCCGCAGCACCAGCGTGCTGCCCGCGACGAGCCCCAGCACGATCCCGAACCCCAGGGGCAGCCCCGCGTCCTGCGCGAACGGCACGCCCTGCGCCACACACTCGGCAGCCGACGCCGCGGCCAGCACCACGTCCAGCACCATCGACCGGCGCCGCGCCCACCACCAGACCGGCCTCCGCCCACCGGAGACCTCGCTCACGGCTTCCCCCGACGCGGTCATACCAACCAGCGTAAGGGCCGATCCCACGGTGCCAGGCTTCGGGTGCAACAGCACGCAACGGATTCGAACGCACACGAAACCGCCAGGTAAGCACCGAACTGGTGAATCGACCGCATATTCGCATCCGCCGCCCGGGCCCCGGACGAGGCTGGTCGCCATGACCCACGCACCACAATGCCGCGGGGGCGACGGCACCGGCGGCCTGCTCACCGGCACGGCGACCTTCGAGGAACTACGCGACCGGGCGGTCGCCCTGCGCAGGGAGGGCCTGAGCCGCAGACAGATCCGCGACCACCTGAAAGTCGGCAACAACGACCTGCTCAACCGCCTCCTGGAAGGCGAACCACCCCCGGAGTGGACCAAGCGCCCGCGGGCGAAGGACGCCCTGCGGACGAGGGCCCGCGAGCTGCGCAGGCAGGGGAGGACGTACGACCAGATCCAACTGGAGCTGGGCTGCTCGAAGAGTTCGATCTCCCTGTGGGTACGCGACCTGCCGAAGCCACCGCCCCGGACCCGCGAGGAGGCGTCGGCGATCGCCAGGCGGGGCTGGGAGGCGACGCTGCGAAAGCGGGAGAGGGAAAGACAGCGGACCAAGGACGCGGCGACCCGCGAGATCGGGCAGCTCAGCGACAGAGAACTGTTCCTCGTCGGCGTGGGCCTCTACTGGTCCGAGGGAACGAAGAGCAAACCTCACCGGCGGAACGAGTCGACGATCTTCGTCAACAGCGACCCCGACATGATCGAGCTCTACCTCGCCTGGTTGCACCTTCTTGGCGTCGCACCCGAGCGGCTGCGCTTCCGCCTGATGATCCACGAGTCGGCCGACGTGGCCGCGACCGAGCGCTTCTGGGCCGCGCACATCGGCAGCGACTCGTCCCGCTTCGCCAAGACGACCCTGAAGAAGCACAACCCCGCAACCGTGCGCAAGAACGTAGGGCAGAGCTACCGAGGATGTCTTGAGGTTCGGGTCCTCCAAGGCGCGGACCTCTACCGTCGCATTGAAGGGTGGTGGTACGGCATAGTGGTGGCCGCCAGGCAGCGGACTGAAGCGATGTCCGTTTAGCCTGATTAGCTATCCCCTGTGGTGTAATCGGCAACACGGGTCACTTTGGATGATTTGTTCCTGGTTCGAGTCCAGGCAGGGGAGCCCCCGTTTCGATTTCAGGGCCCCGGCGACCGCCGGGGCCTGTTTGCGTTACCCCCGCGTATGGCGTCGGTATCCTGCCCGTACCCCCGATTCCGCCTGCGTAAGGACCTCACGTGACCGCGAACCGCCCCGCAGCCGTCGTCGTACTCGCCGCGGGCGAAGGCACCCGTATGAAGTCCGCGACCCCCAAGGTCCTGCACCGCATCTGTGGTCGCTCGCTCGTCGGGCACGTCGTCGCCGCCGCCGGAGAGCTGGACCCCGAGCACCTGGTCGTCGTCGTCGGGCACGGCCGGGAGGCCGTCAGCGCGCATCTCGGGGAGGTCGCGCCGCAGGCGCGGGCCGTGGTGCAGCGGGAGCAGAACGGGACCGGGCACGCCGTGCGGATCGCGCTGGAGGAGCTGGCCGGGAGCGGCGTGGCGCTGGACGGGACCGTCGTGGTGGTGTGCGGCGATACGCCCCTGCTGGCCGGCGAGACGCTGGACCGGCTCGCCTCCGCGCACGACGCCGACGGGAACGCCGTGACGGTGCTGACCGCCGAGGTGCCGGACGCCACCGGGTACGGGCGGATCGTGCGGGAGGACGCGACCGGGGCCGTGACCGGGATCGTGGAGCACAAGGACGCCTCCGCCGTGCAGCGGGAGATCCGGGAGATCAACTCCGGGGTGTTCGCGTTCGACGCGAAGCTGCTGGCGTCCGCGCTGACGCAGGTGCGGCGGGACAACAGCCAGGGCGAGGAGTACCTGACGGACGTGCTGGGGATCCTGCGGTCCGCGGGGCACCGGGTGGGTGCGTCGCCGGCCGCCGACCACCGCGAGATCCTGGGCATCAACAACCGGGTGCAGTTGGCGGAGGCGCGCCGGCTGCTCAACGACAGCCTGCTGCGGGACGCGATGATGGCCGGGGTGACGGTGGTGGATCCGGCGTCGACGTGGTTCGACGTGGCGGTGACGTACGAGCCGGACGCGGTGGTGCATCCGCAGACGCAGCTTCTGGGGTCGACGCATCTGGGCGCCGGTGCCGAGGTGGGGCCGGGGTCGACGCTGACGGACACGTCGGTGGGAGCGGGTGCACGGGTGCTCAACACCGTTGCGGACGGGGCGGAGATCGGGCCGGGGGCGAGCGTGGGTCCGTACACGTATCTGCGGGCGGGGACGCGGCTGGGCGAGGGCGCGAAGGCCGGGACGTACGTGGAGATGAAGAACGCGGACGTGGGGGCGGGGACGAAGGTGCCGCATCTGTCGTACGTGGGGGACGCGACGATCGGCGAGTACACGAACATCGGTGCCGCGAGTGTGTTCGTCAACTACGACGGCGTGGCCAAGCACCACACGACGATCGGGAGTCACTGCCGTACGGGCGCGGACAACATGCTTGTTGCGCCCGTCACAATCGGGGACGGCGCGTACACCGCCGCGGGCTCGGTGATCACGAAGGACGTGCCGCCGGGTTCGCTGGCCGTGGCGCGCGGTCAGCAGCGCAACATCGAGGGCTGGGTGGCCCGTAAGCGCCCGGGGAGCGCGGCCGCGCAGGCGGCCGAGGCGGCCGGCCGGGAGGGTGTGGCGGAGGGCGAGGGCGCCGGTCAGGCGGGGTGAGGGCGTGGGATGCCGGGGCGTTCTGGGCGTACGGTGAGTAGGACACCCGACCGGCCGCCCGCCCGGCCGCCTGCCCCGACACCTAGGAGAACGTGCTGTGACCGGGATCAAGACGACCGGCCAGAAGAAGCTGATGCTTTTCACCGGCCGTGGCTACCCCGAGCTTGCCGAGGAGGTCGCGCACCAGCTCGGTGTGGGCCTCGTACCGACGAAGGCGTTCGACTTCGCCAACGGTGAGATCTACGTCCGTTTCCAGGAGTCGGCACGGGGGGCCGACTGTTTCGTGATGCAGAGTCACACGACGCCCATCAATCAGTGGATCATGGAACAGATGATCATGGTGGACGCGCTGAAACGTGCCTCCGCGCGGAGCGTCACCGCGATCGTCCCCTTCTACGGCTACGCCCGGCAGGACAAGAAGCACCGCGGCCGGGAGCCGATCTCGGCGCGGCTGATCGCCGACCTGCTGAAGACGGCGGGTGCGGACCGGATCCTGACGGTGGATCTGCACACGGACCAGATCCAGGGTTTCTTCGACGGCCCGGTGGACCATCTGTTCGCGCTGCCGGTGCTGGCGGACTACGTGGCGTCGAAGACGGACAGGTCGAAGCTGACGGTGGTCTCGCCGGACGCGGGGCGCGTGCGGGTGGCGGACCGGTGGGGCGACCGGCTGGGGGCGCCGCTGGCGATCGTGCACAAGCGCCGGGACCCGGACGTGGCGCACCAGGTGACGGTGCACGAGGTCGTGGGGCACGTGGAGGGCCGGGTGTGCGTGCTGGTCGACGACATGGTGGACACCGGGGGCACGATCTGCGCGGCGGCGGACGCGCTGTTCGCGAACGGCGCGGAGGACGTGATCGTGGCGGCGACGCACGGCGTGCTGTCGGGTCCCGCGGGTGACCGGCTGAAGGGGTCGAAGGTCAGCGAGTTCATCTTCACGAACACGCTGCCGACGGCGAGCGAGTTGGACCTGGACAAGATCACGGTGCTGTCGATGGCGCCGGTGATCGCGCGGGCGGTGCGCGAGGTGTTCGAGGACGGGTCCGTGACCAGCCTCTTCGACGAGCACGCGTAGCCGTAGCGGAGAAGATCGACTTGGGGCGGCCGCTCGCCGCCGGGTAGACTCACGGAGTTGCTCGGCGAGGGAGGCCGCCCCGGTCCGTCCGGTTCCGGTTCGGTGCTCCGTTATCGACGCGCTCTTCGTAGCAGGCCGATCGCGGCCGGGTGACCGTCCCGACAGCTTCACCTACTGCGAGGAGTGCGGCCATGGCCGAGTACAAGATCACCGCGGAGCCGCGGACCGAGACCGGCAAGGGCGCGGCCCGCCGGCTGCGCCGCGAGGACAAGGTTCCCGGTGTCATCTACGGCCACGGCGCCGACCCGCGGCACGTGTCGCTGCCGAGCTACGACCTGCTGATGGCCCTCAAGACCTCGAACGTGCTGATCAGCCTCGACGTCGAGGGCAAGTCCGAGCTGGTCATCCCGAAGGACGTGCAGCGTGACGCGCTGCGCACCGGGGTGCTCAAGCACGTGGACCTGCTGGTCGTGAAGCGCGGCGAGAAGGTCACCGTCGAGGTGCCGATCCAGGTCGAGGGCGACCTGGCGCCGGGCCAGAACCTGCTGGAGCACACGCTGCACGCGCTGCCGGTCGAGGCCGAGGCGACGAACATCCCGGAGTCGGTGACGGTCAGCGTGGAGGGCCTGGAGGCGGGCGCCACGGTGTCGGCGAAGGACGTCAGGCTGCCGGCCGGGGTGACGCTCGCGGTCGACGGCGAGGACCCGGTGCTGCACGTCGTCTCGCCGCAGGCGGAGGAGCCGGCGGCCGAGGGCGAGGCGGCCGAGGGCGCGATCGCGGCCGACGAGGGCAAGTCGGAGGACTGAGCACGGCGGGGGCGGGCCGTTCGGGCCCGCCCCGTCTCCGTACGCGCACGCACACGCACCCCGGGAGGGCCGGCAGATGTCGGACGCAGTGGAGCCGTGGCTCGTCGTGGGCCTGGGCAATCCGGGCCCGGGGTACGCGGGCAACCGGCACAACGTCGGGTTCATGGTCGCCGACCTGCTGGCGGAGCGCGTCGGCGGCCGGTTCAAGGCGCACAAGTCGCGGGCGCAGGTCGTGGAGGCGCGGCTGGGCCCGCCGGGTCCTGCGGGCCGGCGGATCGTGCTGGCCAAGCCGATGTCGTACATGAACCTGTCCGCCGGTCCGGTCTCGGCGCTCGCCGGCTTCTACAAGGTCCCGCTGGAGCGGATGGTCGTCGTGCACGACGAGCTGGACCTGGACTACGGCACGCTGCGGCTGAAGCTCGGCGGCGGCGACAACGGCCACAACGGGCTGAAGTCGCTGTCGAAGTCGCTGGGCCGGGAGTATCTGCGGGTGCGGTTCGGCGTGGGCCGGCCGCCGGGGCGGATGGAGGTGGCGGACTACGTGCTGAAGGACTTCTCCGCCGCGGAGCGCAAGGACCTCGACTACTTCGTGGACCGCACGGCGGACGCGGTGGAGGCACTGGTCACGGAGGGCCTGGAGCGCGCCCAGAACGCGTACAACGGCTGACCGGGCGGGGCGGCGGTACGCGGGCCCGCGTACCGCCGACCGGGCCGGAGGTCAGCCCGTGTTGCGCAGGCCCGCCGCCACGCCGTTGACGGTCAGCAGCAGCGCCCGGCCCAGCAGCGGGTCGGGGGCCTGGCCGCGTTCGGCCGCCTCGCGCTGCCGGCCGAGCAGCGTGACCTGGAGGTACGAGATCGGGTCGAGGTAGGCGTCGCGGATGCGGAACGTCTGCTGGAGCACCGGGTTGGCCTCCAGCAGCTCCGATTCGCCGGTGATGCGCAGCACTTCGCTGACCGTCAGCTCGTGCTCGGCCTCGATGACCGCGTAGATGTGCTTCAGCTCGTCGGGCACGAGGGTGTCGACGTAGTGCTGCGCGATCCGCAGGTCGGTCTTGGCGAGCGTCATCTCGACGTTGGCGAGGAAGTTGCGGAAGAAGTGCCAGTGCTCGTACGCCTCTTCCACCACCGCGTCGAGCCCCGCCTCGCGGGCCGCGCGCAGCCCGGAGCCGACGCCGAACCAGCCGGGGACGATCTGCCGGGACTGCGTCCAGCCGAAGACCCAGGGGATGGCCCGCAGCCCGTCGAGGCCCGCGCCGGTGTCGGGGCGGCGGGAGGGCCGGGAGCCGAGGTGCAGCTCGGCGAGCTGGTCGACGGGCGTGGAGGCGAAGAAGTACGCGGGCAGGTCGGGGTCGTCGACGAGCCGGCGGTACGCGGCGTGGGCGGCGTCGGAGACGACGTCCATCGCGGCGTCCCAGCGGGTCAGCGCCTCGACGGACTGCCGCGGCGCGGTGTGCAGGGCGGACGCCTGGAGGGTGGCGGCGACGGTCAGTTCGAGGTTCTCCCGGGCCAGGGACGGCACGAGGTACTTGTCGGAGATGACCTCGCCCTGCTCGGTGACCTTGATCTCGCCTTCGAGGGTGCCCCACGGCTGGGCGAGGATCGCGTCGTGGGTGGGGCCGCCGCCGCGGCCGACGGTGCCGCCGCGGCCGTGGAAGAGGCGCAGCCGTACGCCGTGCCGGTGGGCGACATCGCGCAGCCGGCGCTGGGCGCGGTGGATCTCCCACTGGGAGGTGGTGATGCCGCCGAACTTGGAGGAGTCGGAGTACCCGAGCATGACCTCCTGGACGTCGCCGCGCAGCGAGACCAGGCGCCGGTAGGAGGGGTCGGAGAGCATCGCGTCGAGGAGGTCGTCGGCGATCTTCAGCTCGTCGGTGGTCTCCAGTAGCGGCACGATGCCGATCTTCGCCCAGCCGGCGTGCAGGTCGAGGAGCCCGGCCTCGCGGGCGAGGACCGCGGCGGCGAACACGTCGTCGGCGCCCTGGCACATGGAGATGATGTACGACTCGATGACCTCGGGCCCGAAGGCGTCGATGGCCCTCCTGACGGTCGCGAAGACGCCGAGGGTCTTGGTGCCGGCCTCGTCGAGCGGCGCGGGGGTGGGCGCCAGCGGGCGGCGGGAGCGCAGCTCCTTGGCGAGGAGGCCGCGGCGGTAGTCGCGCGGCATGTCCAGATAGCGCCAGGACTCCTCGCCGAGCCGGTCGAAGAGCTGGCCGAGGGCGTGGTGGTGGGCGTCGGCGTGCTCGCGTACGTCCATGGTGGCGAGCTGGAGGCCGAAGGCGGCGATGGTGCGGATGGTGCGCTCCAGCCGGCCGTCGGCGACGAGCGAGCCGCGGTGCGCGCGCAGCGAGGTCTGGACGAGGGCGAGTTCGTCGATGAGCTGCGCGGTGCCGAGGTAGTCGCGGCCGGGTACGTGGGCGCTGCCCTCGGCGAGCCGGCGGCGGGTGTTGAGGAGCTTCTGCCGGATGCAGGTGGCCTTGAGCCGGTAGGGCTCCTCGGCGTTGAGCCGCTTGTAGCGGGGGCTGATCTCGGGGAGCACTTCCAGGTCGCGCTGGACGGATTCGAGGAGTTCCTCGGTGGCGCCGCCGTTGCGGATGGAGTTGGACAGGGCGGAGCGCAGCTCGTCCACGTGGCCGATGGCCTCGGTGATGCCGTGCTCGTGCTGGAGGAGGAGCACGTCCCAGGTGACCTGGGGGGTGACGTTGGGGTTGCCGTCGCGGTCGCCGCCGATCCAGGTGCCGAAGGTCAGCGGGCGGGTGCCGGGCGGCAGCACGGCGGACTGGTCGGCGCCGACGCGCTCCAGTTCCGCGGCGAGGTCTTCGAGTACGTCCCCGACGGCGCCGCGGTTCAGCTCGTCCAGGTAGTAGATGGCGTTGCGGGCCTCGTCGGCGGGCTCGGGCCGGACGACGCGCAGTTCGTCGGTCTGCCAGATGAGGTCGATGTCCTCGGCGAGGCGGCGGTCGCAGCGGCGGCGGTCGGCGGCGGACGCGCCCTCGTCGGCTTCGAGGAGGCGGGCCACGTCGCGCAGCTTGGTGAGGACGGAGCGGCGCGCGGCCTCGGTGGGGTGGGCGGTGAAGACGGGGCGTACGCCGAGGCTGGCGATGGTCTCGCGCAGGTGGGCGGGGTCGGCGTCCTTGAGCATGTCGGCGGTACGGGCCAGGCTGCCGCCCTCGGCGGCGCGGCGGGCGCGGAACTCGCGGCCGCGGTGCACCTGCTCGGTGACGTTGGCGAGGTGGAAGTAGGTGGAGAAGGCGCGTACGAGCCGGGCGGCGGTCTCCAGGTCCACGGTGCGCAGCAGTTCCGCGGCGGCGTCTCCGTCGGTGCGCGTCAGGGCGCGTACGCGCTCGACGAGGTCCAGCAGTTCCGGACCGTCCTGGCGGACGAGGGTCTCGCCGAGCAGGTCGCCGAGGCGCCGGATGTCGGCGCGCAGCTCGGCGTTGCCGGCGGCCGCGGCGCCCGGGTCGGGGCCTGCGGCTCCGGCGGGGCGGTGCGCGTGGGTGTCGGCACTGGTCACTGGTGCGGCTCCTTGGCGTGCGGCGCTGGTGTTTCCGCCCGTGCGCGGCGGCGCGCGGCGGGCCGGGGTGCGGACCGCGCTGTCCGACGCCCCCAGACTAGTCGTCCCTGCTCGCTGCCCGGGTGGGCGAAGCCCGCGGGGTTGCGGCATGGGAACCGGCGTCTGCGGGCACTCAAGAGGTGTTCCTTCCACACGGGCGCGTATGTACGCCCGTTGGGACCGTGCCTCTTTCAGCCCGGAACTGAGGCATGCCATACTTACGCCAACGTAGGTTACGGGACCGTAGCCTCGCTGGTCCATGTTCCCCCAGCCTCCGAGGGATGCCCATGCCGTCCACGTCCGAAGTGATCGACGAGCAGCCCCGCTCGGCCACGGTCACCGCTGAGTCCGCGACGCTCGGCGGTGAGAACAAGAGATCGATCGAGCAGATCACGCTGCTCGCCTTCATCGTGCTGCCGTTCGTCGCGCTGGTCGCGGCGATCCCGCTGGCCTGGGGCTGGGGGGTGAGCTGGCTCGACCTCGGACTGATGACGTTCATGTACTTCCTCGGCCTGCACGGGGTGACGGTCGGGTTCCACCGCTACTTCACGCACGGCTCGTTCAAGGCGAAGAAGCCGCTGCGGGTGGCGCTGGCGATCGCCGGGTCGATGGCGGTGGAGGGCCCGGTCGTGCGCTGGGTCGCGGACCACCGCAGGCACCACAAGTTCTCCGACGCCGAGGGCGACCCGCACTCCCCCTGGCGCTTCGGGGAGTCGGTGCCGGCGCTGATGAAGGGCCTGTGGTGGGCCCACATCGGCTGGCTCTTCGACGAGGAGCAGACGCCGCAGAACAAGTACGCGCCGGACCTCATCAAGGACTCGGCGGTCCGCCGGGTGTCGCGTCAGTTCGTGCTGTGGACGGCGGTCTCGCTGCTCTTCCCGCCGCTGGTCGGCGGGCTGGTCACCTGGTCGTGGCAGGGCGCGCTGTCGGCGTTCTTCTGGGCCTCGCTGGTCCGGGTCGCGCTGCTGCACCACGTCACGTGGTCGATCAACTCGATCTGCCACGCGGTCGGCAAGCGCCCCTTCAAGTCCCGGGACCGCTCGGGCAACGTGTGGTGGCTGGCGATCCTGTCCGGCGGCGAGTCGTGGCACAACCTGCACCACGCGGACCCGACCTCCGCCCGGCACGGCGTGATGAAGGGCCAGATCGACTCCAGCGCCCGGATCATCCGCTGGTTCGAGAAGCTCGGCTGGGCGTACGACGTCCGCTGGCCGAGCGAGTCCCGTATCGACTCGAAGCGCAACAAGGACGGCGACGCCGGCAAGGGCGCGCGCAAGGGTGCGGCCGCCGGGTCGGCCCGGCGTGAGGAGGCCGCCGCCGACGCGGCATGATGGAGCCGTGGCTACCGGCGGTAAGAGCAGCACGGGCAACAGCGGCGACGGCGGCGGCGAGGGGAAGCCGCCGCGCCGTACCCGGCGGCGGATGACGGGCAAGGAGCGCCGCGAGCAGCTCGTCGACGTGGGGCGCACGCTGTTCGCGGCGCGCGGCTTCGAGGCGACGTCGGTGGAGGAGATCGCCTCGAAGGCGGGCGTGTCCAAGCCGGTCGTGTACGAGCACTTCGGGGGCAAGGAAGGGCTGTACGCGGTCGTCGTCGACCGGGAGATGCGGCGGCTCCTCGACATGGTGGCGAGCGCGCTGACCGCGGGGCATCCGCGGGAGCTGCTGGAGCAGGCGGCGTTCGCGCTGCTGGACTACATCGACGAGTACACCGACGGCTTCCGCATCATGGTCCGGGACTCCCCGGTGGCGCAGTCGCACGGCTCGTTCGCCTCGCTGATCAGCGACATCGCCACCCAGGTGGAGGACATCCTGGGGCTGGAGTTCAAGTCCCGCGGCTTCGATCCGAAGCTGGCGCCGCTGTACGCGCAGGCCCTGGTGGGCATGGTGGCGCTGACCGGGCAGTGGTGGCTGGACGTGCGCAAGCCCAAGAAGGCGGAGGTCGCCGCGCATCTGGTGAACCTCGCCTGGCACGGCCTGGGCGATCTGGAGGCGAAGCCGCGGCTGATAGGCCACCGCCGCGCGTAGCCCGCGGGGCGCGGTGGGCCGGCGGTGCGCATGGCCCGCGGCGCGGTGGGCCCGCGGCGCGCGGGGGCGACAGGGCGTCTGTGCGGTGCCTGCGCCGTCCGGTGCCGTTCCGGGCGCCCGGGATGCCGCCGGTCCGGTCGGCCCGGGGGCGAAACCCCTCCGGCGGCGGCGGAGCCGTCACGCGGCCTGGAACTCCAGCCGGTTGCCGAACGGGTCGGCGGTGTGGAAGCGCCGTACGCCCGGGATCTCGTCGTCGGCCCAGGTCACGTCGTGGCCGCGGACGGCCAGCCGGCGGGCCAGCGCGTCGAGGTCGGTGACGACGAGCGCGGGGTGCGCCTTGCGGGCGGGGTGGAAGTCCCGCTCGACGCCGAGGTGGAGCATCACGGGTCCCGACGTGAACCAGCAGCCGCCGCGGGCGGCGAGCGCCTCGGGCTTGGGCACCTCGGTCATGCCGAGGACGTCACCGTAGAAGATGCGCAGGATTTCCTCGCTGCCGGCCGGGACGGCGAGCTGGACGTGGTCGAGTCCGGTGATCATGGCATGACTCCCAGCGCGAAGATGCGGCGGAACGGGAACGGGGTGCCGTGCGGGCCCGGCGGGTAGGCGGTGCGCAGCAGGGCCGCGTATGCGGTGACGAAGGCGTCGGCGTCATCGCCGAGGGCGTCGAGCACGGGGCGCAGCCCGGTGCCCTTCACCCAGTCCAGCACGGGATCCGGGCCGTGCAGGAGGTGGGTGTACGTGGTCTCCCAGGCGTCGCCGGCGCAGCCGAGGTCGCAGAGCAGCTCCAGGTACGCGACGGGCTGGAGGACGGGCTGGTCGCGCAGCACGCCGTGCAGCCGCTCGCGCCAGCGGGGGTCGCGGGTGAGCTGCCGCATCAGCGCGTGGCTGGGGGCGTCGTAGTTGCCGGGGACCTGGAAGGCGAACGTGCCGCCGGGGGCGAGCCCGGCGAGCCAGCGGGGGAAGTGCTCCCAGTGCTCCGGCACCCACTGCAGCACCGCGTTGCCGAGGATCAGGTCGTACGCGCCGGGCTCCGGCGTCCAGTCGGCGAGGTCGGCGTGGGCGAAGTCGATCCGGCCGCCGCCGGGGGTGGGTCCTGCGTGGGCGGCGGCGGTGCGGAGCATGGCGGCGGAGCTGTCGTACCCCGTGAGGTGGGCGGCGGGCCAGCGGGCGGCCAGCAGCGCGGTGCCGTTGCCCGTGCCGCAGCCGATGTCGGCGATCCGCGCCCGGCGTCCCGGCAGCTCGCCGACGCGGGCGAGGAGGTCGGTGAGGGGGCGGGTGCGGGGCCCCTCGTGGCGCAGGTACTGCTGCGGGTCCCAGGAGGGTGAGGTCATGCCTCCAGCGTTCCGCCGATGTATCTCGATGTCAAGAGACTTCATGTCGACAGACCGACTACACTGATCGCATGCGGGACGAGGTGGACCGGCTGGTCGCGGCGTGGCGCAGGGAGCGCCCCGACCTCGACGTGGAGCCGCTGGAGGTGCTGAGCCGGGTGAGCCGGCTGGCCCGCCACCTGGACCGCGCGCGGCGGCTGGCGTTCGCGGAACACGGCCTGGAAGGCTGGGAGTTCGACGTGCTCACCGCGCTGCGGCGGGCCGGCGAGCCGTACCAGCTCTCCCCCGGGCAGCTCCTCACCCAGACCCTGGTCACCTCCGGGACGATGACGAACCGCATCGACCGGCTGGCGAAGAAGGACCTCGTCGAGCGGCTGCCGGACCCCAGCGACCGGCGCGGCGTGCTCGTACGGCTCACCGCGGAGGGCCGGGAACGCGCGGACGCGGCGCTGGCGGCGCTGCTGAAGCAGGAGCGGGCGATCCTCGCGGAGCTGCCGCCGGAGCGGCGCAGGGAGCTGGCGGACCTGCTGCGGCAACTGACGGCCCCGTTCGACAACGTCCCGTGACGGCCCGGACCGCCCCTTCCGCCGTACGGGCGCCCCCGCCGCCCTGAGGGGGTCTAGCTGCCCACTCTGGCCGGTTCGCCCAGGTCCACCGGACCCACGCCCGCGCGGCGGGCCAGCGCCACCGCGGCCAGCGTCGAGTGCACGCCCAGCTTGCCCAGGACGTTCTGCATGTGCGTACGGACCGTGTGCGGTGACAGGTACAGCCGCTCCGCGACCGCCTTGCGGCCCAGGCCCGCGACCATGCAGCGCAGCACCTCGTGCTCCCGCGGGGTCAGCGACTCGACCAACTGCTCGCTCTCCGTACGGTGCTCCCTGGCCGCCGTCAGCTCCCGCAGCACGCCCGTGAGCAGCGCGGGCGGCAGATGCGTTTCTCCTCGCAGCACGCCCCTGATCACCGCCAGCAGCCGGGACAGCGAGCTGTCCTTGGCGACCCAGCCGAACGCCCCCGCCTGCAGCGCCGCCGCCGCCCGCGCCGGGTCGTCGCGGGCCGCGAGGACCACCGTGCGCGTCTGCGGGTGCGCCGCGCGGACGCGCGCGGTGAGCGATATCCCGCCGGGGCCGCCCGCCGCCGAGCCGTTCCCCGCGACCGCCTGCGCGGGCACCGGGGCGCCCGCGGGCGTATCGCGGTCGAGGTCGGCGTCGACCAGGAACACGTCGAACCTGCGGCCCTCCGCCGCGGCCCGCTCCAGCGAGCGCAGCGCGGCCTGACCGCTGCCGGCCGGCAGCACGTCGACGTCGGGCTCCGCTGCCAGCGCGGCGGCCAGCGACTCGGCGAACACGCGGTGGGCATCGGCCACCAGGACCCGGATCCGAACCACGGACACCCCCATGTCGCGGACTACCAGAACTCGCTGAATGCGGAATACGGCGCTCGGAGCGTGGAGCGCCCGCCTGAGCTGCGGCCGCCGCCGCGTCCCATAGCTACCCCACCCCGTGCGCCGTACCCACGGTCTCGCCCCCTGAACGGCACCGGCCCCCACCGGTGCTGCCCCACAGCGTAGGGCGCGGGACCCACAAGGGAAGCCCAACGGCCGACTTTCCGTGGCGAGTTCGCCACGCGGAGTAGAAACCGGCCGGATACGGCCCCGTTGCGGATGGATTCCGGAGTTCCGGCGGGCCCGGGAGCGGTAAGGCTGTACCTTGCCGGGGCAGTAGACCCCCGGGGGGAGGGCGAGATGGCCGTTCGGCTGATCGTGGTCGACGAGCACCGCCTGCTCGCCGAGGCTCTCGCGTCCGCGCTGAAGCTGCGCGGGCACCGGGTGCTGGCCGCGGCCGCGCCCACGGCGGGCGCCGCGGAGCTGGTGGTGAGCAGAGGACCTGAGGTGTGCCTGCTGGGCACGGCGACTCCGGCCGCACCCGGGGCGTTCGACCCTGTGCTGCGCATCAAGCGGGAGCGCCCGCAGATAGCGGTGGTGGTGCTCGGACCGGTGCCGAATCCGCGGGGCATAGCGGCGGCCTTCGCCGCGGGTGCCTCCGGGTACGTACGGCATGACGAGCGCATCGAGGGTGTGGAGCGTGCGCTGGTCAAGGCGCGTGCGGGGGAGGCGGCGGTGGCTCCCCAGTTGCTGCAGAGCGCGTTCACGGAGCTGCTGAACCCGGCGGCGGAGCCGGACGACGAGGGCGCCCGGCTGCTGCAGTTGCTGACCCCGCGCGAGGTCGAGGTGCTGGTGCGGGTCGCGGAGGGCGAGGACACCCGGCTGATCGCCCAGGGGATGCGCATAGCCGCGAGCACGGCCCGTACGCACGTGCAGCGCGTGCTGATGAAGCTCGGGGTGGGTTCACGGCTTGAAGCGGCGGCGCTGGCGGCCCGTACGGGGCTGCTCGACCGCGCCGCCGCCCGGCCCGCGATGGACGGCGAGGCGGGCGCGTAGCGGCTTTCCGGGTCCCGAAACACGCGGCGGCTTTCGGACATTCGCGTACGGGCAGGGGCCCGGGGCGTACGGGATCGGCGGGCGTACGGATCAGCGGGTGTCCGGGCGGTCCTGGCCGTCGTCCCCGTTGATGGCTTCCGCCAGTTCCTCCCCTGACGGGGGGCGCACCGGCCGCAGAAGCTGCCAGACGAGGAAGAACAGCCCGAGGGCCAGCATCCCCAGCCCGGTCCACAGGTTGATGCGCACGTCCTCCGCCTTGGCGATCTCCGCGTCGGAGTCGAAGGCGCCGGCGATCACGAGGATCAGCCCGTACACGACGAAGAGGCCGCCGATCAGCCGCCGTACGTCGAACAGCCTGCTGGCCGTCGCCGACTTGCGCTCCAGCTCCTCGATCTGCTGCGCCAGTTCGCCGGTGTCCGGGATGCGGCCGGGGCCGTCCGGGCCGTCCGGGCGCTCGTTGGTGTCGCTCATGGTGCGCTCCTAGAAGGAGAAGGGGATGTAGCACAGGGCGGCCAGGACGAGCGCGCCCCAGCCGAGCAGCGCCGGTTTGCGGTACCAGGCGTCGTCGCCGGCGGCGGCGGGCTCGGACATGCCCGGGGAGCGGGTCCCGTAGACGAGGCCCGCGAGCTGCTCGGGGGGCTTGGGCCGGGTGAACGGCGTGACGACGAGCATCGCGGCCGCGCCGGCCACGAAGCCGACGATCGCGGAGACGAAGTTGGCGCCCTGGTCGCTGGGGATGCTGATGACGCCCTGCTTGTAGATCCAGAAGTAGTTGAGCATCGCGGCGACCGTGCCGACGAGCAGCCCCCAGAACCCGGCCTTGGCGGAGGTGCGCTTCCAGAACATGCCGATGATGAAGACCACGAACATCGGCACGTTGAAGAAGGAGAACAGCGTCTGCAGGTAGGCCATGATGTTGCTGAACCTGGACGCGATGAACGCCGTGCCGACGCTCGCCGCGACCCCGACCACGGTGATGATCCGCCCGAAGCGCAGGTAGTACGCGTCCGTCCGGCCGCGCTTGACGTACGGCTCCCAGATGTCGGTGGTGAACACCGTGTTGAACGACGAGACGTTGGCCGCCATGCCCGCCATGAACGCCGCCAGCAGTCCCGTGATGGCCACGCCCAGCACGCCGTTGGGCAGCAGTTGCTGCATCAGGTACGGGATCGAGTCGTTGTACGTCAGGTTCGAGCCGGACGTGCCGATCTCGGGCACCAGGGCCGCGGCGGCCAGGCCCGGGATCATCACCAGGAAGACGATGAAGATCTTCGGGTACGCGCCGATGAGCGGCGTGCGCTGGGCGGCCGAGAGGTTCTTGGCGGACAGCGCGCGCTGCACCTCGGCGAAGTTGGTCGTCCAGTAGCCGAAGCTGAGGAGGAAGCCGAGCCCGAGGACGATCGTCAGCCAGTTGGCGCCCAGCGGGTTGGTGTGGCCGATGGCGGTGCCGCCCCAGGTGGTGGTGAAGTCGCTGCCGCGGGTGGAGGTCAGGGTGTCCTTGAGGCCGTCCCAGCCGCCGACGCGCTTGAGCGCGAGGAGCGTCAGCGGCAGCAGCGCGGCGATGATCACGAAGAACTGCAGCACCTCGTTGTAGACCGCGGACGACAGCCCGCCGAGGGTGATGTACGCGAGCACGACGGCGGCGGAGATGACGATGGCGACCCACTCCGGCCAGCCGAGCAGCGCCTCGACGACGATGGCCATGGCGTAGAGGTTGACGCCGGCGATGAGCACGGCGGCCAGCGAGAAGAGCACGGAGCTGAGCAGGTGCGCGCTGCGGTCGTAGCGGTGCAGCAGGAACTCCGGCACGGAGCGGACCTTCGAGCCGTAGTAGAAGGGCATCATCACCAGGCCGAGGAAGACCATCGCCGGGATGGCGCCGATCCAGTAGAAGTGCGCGGTGTAGACGCCGTACTGGGCGCTGTTGGCGGCCATGCCGAGGATCTCGGTGGCGCCGAGGTTGGCGGAGATGAACGCCAGGCCGGTGATCCAGGCGGGCATGGAGCGGCCGGAGAGGAAGAAGTCGAGGCTGGTCTTGATGCTTCGCCGGGCCAGGAAGCCGATGCCGAGGACGACGGCGAAGTACATCGCCATGATCACGTAGTCGAGGGCGTTGGTGTCGAGGCGCAGCTCTGTCGCTAGTGGGTGCATGCTTCAGGTCCGCTTCCGTGCGTGGTGCGTTCAGAAGACGAAGCCAGACGGTGGCGTTGGATTCCGAAAGCTTCTGTTGGGACTGTTTGCTTGTCTGTTGGATCTTGCACCCAGAATGTCTGATAAAGGATAAATTGGGGTAAGCGACGCTCCGGCGTTGACTCGCCTGTTGGCTTGTGGTTCATTGTGTTCGATTGTGTTGGGGAACCGGACCATGACGGCCGGCGGGCAGGGCAGGCCAGGGCCGAGGAAGAGGCTCCAGTGAAGAAGACGCACACGCGGCTCGCGGACGGGCGCGAGCTGATCTACTTCGACGCGCGTGACGACGCCGTCAGGGACGCGGCCGACCGCCGCCCCCTGGAGCCGACGCGCACCGCGTCGGAGGCGCGCTTCGACCCGCTGCGCGGGGAGTGGGTGGTCATCGCCTCACACCGCCAGGGCCGTACGTACCGGCCGCCCGCCGACGAGTGCCCGCTGTGCCCCTCCCGCGGCGGGCGGCATAGCGAGATCCCCGCCGACGACTACGAGGTCGCCGTCTTCGAGAACCGCTTCCCCTCGCTGACCGGCGACCCGGGACCCGAGACCGGCGAACCTCCGTTCGTCGGCGCGCCGGGCGCGGGGCGCTGCGAGGTCGTCTGCTTCACCTCCGACCACGACGCCTCGTTCGCCGATCTCACCCCCGGGCAGGCCGCGCTGGTGCTGGACGCCTGGACCGACCGCTCGGTGGAGCTGGCCGAACTCCCCGGCGTCGAGCAGGTCTTCTGCTTCGAGAACCGCGGCGAGGAGATCGGCGTCACCCTCGGCCATCCGCACGGGCAGATCTATGCGTACCCGTATGTCACGCCCCGTACCGCGCAGATGATGCGGTGCGTCGACCTGCACCGGGCGAGGACGGGCGAGAACCTCTTCGACACCGTCGTCGCCGCCGAGACGGCGGCGGGGGCGCGGGTGGTGCTGGAGGGGGCGCACTGGGTGGCGTTCGTGCCGTACGCGGCGCACTGGCCGTACGAAGTGCACCTCTACCCGCGGCAGCGGGTGCCCGACCTGCCGGCGCTGGGCGACGCGGCGCGCGCGGAGTTCCCGGAGGTCTACCTCGAACTCCTGCGCAGATTCGACCGGATCTTCGGCCCGGGCGAGCCCCCGACGCCGTACATCTCGGCGTGGCATCAGGCACCGGTGCGGGCGCCGGGCCGCGATGACTACGCTCTGCACCTCGAGCTGTTCACGATCCGCCGAAGCCCGGGCAAACTGAAGTACCTTGCAGGCTCGGAGTCCGCGATGGACGCCTTTGTCACCGATGTACCGCCCGAACGGGCGGCGGAGCGACTGCGAGAGGTAGCAAGCGCGTGAAGTCTGCCGACGGCGACCGGAGGTGCGGCGGCCGGGTCCGGGGCGTCGTCCCCTGCCGGAACGCCGCGGCCGCATCGTCCGGACCCGGCACCCCGTCCCGCTACGGGCCGCGGTGCGCGGTCTCCGCGCTCACGTACCTTGCAGGCTCGGAGTCCGCGATGGACGCCTTTGTCACCGATGTACCGCCCGAACGGGCGGCGGAGCGACTGCGAGAGGTAGCAAGCCAGTGAGTCATGACGTGGCCGGGGGTGCCGGGGGCGGCGGGCGGAAGTATCTGGTGACCGGTGGGGCGGGGTACGTGGGGAGCGTCGTCGCGGCGCACCTGCTCGCCGCCGGGCACGGGGTGACCGTGGTCGACGACCTGTCGACCGGGTTCCGCGAGGGGGTGCCGGAGGGCGCCGAGTTCGTCGAGGACCGGATCCAGCACGCCGCGAAGTGGCTGGACTCCTCGTACGACGGCGTGCTGCACTTCGCCGCCTTCTCACAGGTCGGCGAGTCCGTCACGCACCCCGAGAAGTACTGGCGCAACAACGTCGGCGGCACCCTGGAGCTGCTCGCCGCGATGCGCGACGCGGGCGTGCGGCGGCTGGTGTTCTCCTCCACCGCCGCCACCTACGGCGAGCCGGAGTCCGTGCCGATCACCGAGGACGCCGTCACCGCGCCGACGAACCCGTACGGGGCCTCCAAGCTCGCCGTCGACCAGATGATCGGCGCGGAGTGCCACGCCCACGGGCTGGCCGCCGCGTCGCTGCGCTACTTCAACGTCGCCGGCGCCTATCTGCCCGCCCAGGGCGGCGGCCCGTACGGCGAGCGGCACGACCCCGAGTCGCACCTCATCCCGCTGGTGCTCCAAGTCGCCCTGGGGCGGCGCGAGTCGATCTCCGTCTTCGGCGACGACTACCCCACCCCCGACGGCACCTGCATCCGCGACTACATCCACGTCGCGGACCTCGCCGAGGCGCATCTGCTCGCGCTCGACGCGGTACGCCCAGGGGAGCACCGCATCTGCAACCTCGGCAACGGCGCGGGGTTCTCCGTGCGCGAGGTCGTCGAGACGGTCCGCCAGGTGACCGGGCACCCGGTGCCCGAGGTGGTCGCGCCGCGGCGGGCCGGGGATCCGGCGGTGCTGGTGGCGTCGGCGCAGGCGGCGAAGGAGCAGTTGGGCTGGCGGCCGTCGCGTACGGAGCTGGCGGGGATCGTGTCGGACGCCTGGGACTTCGCACGGCGGGGTGCGGGCGCGGGGGAAGGCGGAGGGGACGCATGACGGCTGGGGAGAAGACGGCGGCGGGCCGGGACGCGACGGGCCGCGGCACCGCGGAGACGGACGCCGCGGAGGCGGGCGCGGTGGAGGCGGCGACCGCGGCGTTCGCGGAGCTGTACGGGGAACCGCCCGCCGGGGTGTGGGCCGCGCCCGGGCGCGTCAACCTCATCGGCGAACACACCGACTACAACGACGGCTTCGTCATGCCGCTCGCCCTCCCGCACACCACCCTCGCCGCCGCCCGCCGCCGCGACGACGGCGTGCTGCGGCTGCACTCGGGCGACGGCGAATCCCGCCTGACGGAACTGGCCGTCGACGGCCTCGACCCCCTGACCGTGGGCGGCGACCGCGGCGGCTGGGCCGCGTACCCGGCGGGCGTGGTGTGGGCGCTGCTCCGCACCGTCGACGCCTTCGCGGACTTCGCCGGCGCCGACATCCACTACGAGAGCACGGTCCCCACCGGCGCCGGGCTGTCCTCGTCGGCGGCGCTCGAGGTCTCCACCGCGCTGGCGCTCAGCGACCTGTACGGCCTGGGCCTCGACCCCGTACGGCTGGCGAAGGTCGGCCGGCACGCCGAGAACGACTTCGTCGGCGTACCCAGCGGGATCATGGACCAGATGGCCTCCGCCTGCTGCACCGCGGGCAACGTGCTCTATCTCGACACCCGCGACCTCACGCAGCGCGCCGTGCCCTTCGACCTCGCCGCCGGGGGGCTCACGCTGCTCGTCGTCGACACGCAGGTCAAACACGCCCTGGGCGACGGCGAGTACGCCGAGCGGCGGGCCGGCTGCGAGGCGGCGGCGCGGGCGCTGGGCGTACCGGCGCTGCGCGACGTGCCGTACGCGGAGCTGGACGCCGCGCTGGCGCGGCTGACGGACCCGGCGGTGCGCCCGCTCGTCCGGCACGTCGTCACCGAGGACCGGCGCGTCGAGGAGTGCATCGCGCTGCTCGACGCCGGCCGCACCCGCGACATCGGGCCCGTGCTGCTCGACGGACACGCCTCGCTGCGCGACGACTTCCGCGTCTCCTGCCGCGAACTCGACGTGGTCGTCGAGTCGTCGGCCGCCGCGGGCGCGCTCGGCGCGCGCATGACCGGAGGCGGCTTCGGCGGCTCGGCGATCGTGCTGGCCGAGACGGACGCGGCCGACACGGTCGGCAAGGCCGTCGAATCGGCCTTCGCCGCGGCGGACTTCCGCCCGCCGCGGATCTTCCCCGCCGTCCCGGGCGCGGGCGCCCGCCGCCTGGCCTGAATCCGCTCAGGCGCCCCCGCCCGGGGGCGCCTGGCAGCCGGCCGTCACTTCTCCTTGCTGCCGAACGCCAGGGCGAAGTACTCGACGTCGTCGCGGTCGCTGATGATGTCCTGCGCCAGATAGAACCGGCCGTGCTCGAATATGTACGGCACGCTGTCGCTGTAGGTCAGCGTCGACTCGGCCTCCGCCGTGTCGTTCGGCAGCTCCAGCCAGGTCTCCTCCTTGGCGGAGCCCGGGTCTATCGCGACGATCTCACCGCCGGAGTCGTACGTCCCCTTGCGGTACGCGATGATCTTGCCGCCGTCCATCCGCAGCGGCACCATCGTCCGCTTCTCACCGGCGTCGTACTTCTTCGTCGGCTTGCCCGTGTCGAGGTCGAACGCGACGATCTCGTTCGTGTCGCCGTAGTCGCTCTTGCCCTGGTGCTCGCGCGACGGCAGATACATCGTGTCGCCGTCCACGGCCACCGTCGTGCACGACTCGGCGCCGTCGCTGTAGTCGCAACCCGGCTTGTAGCGCGGGCCGGCCGTCTCCGTGCCCAGCGAGATCTTCGAGCGCAGCTCGCCCTCGTCGAGGGCGAAGATGTCGGTCTCGGTGGTCTTGCCCGCGCCGATCGTGATCACCGGCGGCTCGACGCTGAGCACCTGGACGCTCTGCACCCCGTCCGGCACGTCGTACGACCAGTAGATGCCGCCGGTGGCCGGGTCGACCTTCTGGACCTTCATGTCCTCGTTGAGCGAACCGCAGAAGACCAGGCCGAGCAGGTTCGTCCCGTCGCTGGCGTAGTCGTGGTCCTTGCACTCGGTGGTGGGCTTGGTCTGCCACACCGGGTCGCCGCCCGCGAGGGGGAACGCGGCGGAGCCGGAGAGGCCGGAGGCGATGACCGTGCCGTCGGCGATGGTCACGTACTCGAACTTCAGGCTCTCGTCGGCGGTCGCCACATGCTGCTTCCACAGCTCCTCGCCGGTGTTGACGTCGAAGACGACGACCTCGGAGCACGGCGCGTAGGTGTCGTCCGGGTCGGAGACCTTGCCGTCCTGCACCAGCATGGCGGCCTTGCCGTCGTCGGTGACCGCCCGCGAGGCGCCGCAGACCAGGCCGGCGGTCGGCAGCTCCCAGATCTCCTTGCCGGTCGTGGTGTCGTACCCCTTCACGGCGTTCAGCTCGCCCTTGGCGTAGATCTTCTCGGTCGCCCACTGGCCCTCGGCGGGCCATGTGGCGCCCTCTTCGGCCTGCGGGTACGGGACGCCGAACAGCAACTCGCCGTCGGCGCTCGCCGGCTTGCTGTCGCTGACGGCCTTCTTGGCACCGCCGCCGCCACCGCCCCCGCCGCCGCCGCCGGCCTGGGTGTCGCCGTCGTCGCGGGTGAGGAAGAAGCCCGTACCACTCGCGACCACGAGGATCGCCACCACCGCCGCGATGATCGCCCACACGGGGACGAGCTTCTGCGCCTCCGGCTTGGCGGGCATGCCCGGGACCTGCGCCTGCGGATAGCCGCCCGAGTGCTGCGGGGCGGGCTGGGCGAAGCTGTAGTGCTCCTGGGACTGCTGCGGCGCCTGCTGCCCGTACGCCTGCGGGGCCGGAGGCTGAGCCGGGGGCTGGGCCGGGGCCTGCGGCGGCTGCGCCGGCGGGTAGCCGTACTGCGGCTGCTGCGCGGGCTGTTGCGGCTCCTGCGGCGCGCCGAAGCCGCCGCCCGGCGCGGGCGGCGGCGGGGTCTGCGGATATCCGTAACCGGGCTGCTGCGGGTCCTCGGCCGGCGGCGGCCCGAAGCCACCGGACGGCGGCTGGCCCGGCGGCGGTGGCGGCTGCGACATTTCCCTGTCCCCCCGGATGGATGTGCGTACGAGCTGCGGTCGCGTGGCTCATTTCTACCACCCGCGGGTGACAGCCGCCGCCGGCCGCGCACGGACCGCGCAACCGGCCGTACGCCGCGGGCTCAGCCCGCCTCCGCCGCCTCGGCCAGCTCCAGCCAGCGCAGCTCCAGTTCCTCGCGCTCGGCCGCCAGCCCGCGCAGTTGCCCGTCCAGCTCCGCCACCCGCGCGAAGTCCGTCGCGTGCTCGGCGATCGCGGCGTGCAGGTCGGTCTCCTTGCCGCCGATCCGGTCCAACTGCCGCTCGATGCGCTGCAGCTCCTTCTTCGCCGCCCGCGCGTCCGCCGCGGACAGCCCGGCCGCCGCCGGCTGTGCCTGCGTCTCCGTCTGCGCTCCGGCGGGGGCCTGCGGCTGCGTCTCGCGGATACGGGCCCGGCGGCGCAGGTACTCCTCGATCCCGCCCGGCAGCATCCGCAGCGTCCCGTCGCCCAGCAGCGCGTGCACGGTGTCCGTCGTCCGCTCGATGAAGTACCGGTCGTGGCTGATGACCACCAGCGTCCCCGGCCAGCCGTCCAGCAGGTCTTCGAGCTGCGTGAGGGTCTCGATGTCCAGGTCGTTGGTCGGCTCGTCGAGGAACAGCACGTTCGGCTCGTCCATCAGCAGCCGCAGCAACTGCAGCCGCCGCCGCTCGCCGCCGGACAGGTCGCCCACCGGGGTCCACTGCTTCTCCCGCCCGAAGCCGAACTGCTCGCACAACTGCGAGGCGGTCATCTCCCGCCCCTTGCCGAGGTCCACCCGCTGCCGTACCCGCTCGACCGACTCCAGCAGCCGCCACTGCGGGTCCAGTTCGGTGACCTCCTGCGAGAGGTACGCGAGCCGCACGGTCCTGCCCGCGACGATCCGCCCCGCGGCCGGCTGCGTCTCGCCGCCGGAGCGGGCCGCGTCCGCGAGCGTACGCAGCAGGGACGTCTTGCCCGCGCCGTTGACGCCGAGGAGGCCGACGCGGTCGCCGGGGCCGAGCTGCCAGGTCAGCCCCTTGAGCAGCACCCTGCCTTCGGCGCCGCCCCCGGCCCGTACGGTGACGTCCTCCAGGTCGAAGACGGTCTTGCCGAGGCGGGAGTTGGCGAACTTCATCAGCTCCGCGGAGTCCCGGGGCGGCGGCACGTCGGCGATGAGCGCGTTGGCGGCCTCGATCCGGAAGCGGGGCTTGCTGGTACGGGCCGGGGCGCCGCGGCGCAGCCAGGCCAGCTCCTTGCGCACGAGGTTCTGCCGCTTGGCCTCCTCGGTGGCGGCGATCCGGGCGCGCTCGGCGCGGGCGAAGACGTAGTCGGAGTAGCCGCCGTCGTACTCGTGGACCCCGCCGCGCTGGACGTCCCACATACGGGTGCAGACCTGGTCGAGGAACCAGCGGTCGTGGGTGACGACGACGAGCGCGGCGCGGCGGGTGCGCAGGTGCTCGGCGAGCCAGGCGATGCCCTCGACGTCGAGGTGGTTGGTCGGCTCGTCCAGCACGATGAGGCCGGGGGTGCCGATGAGCAGCTTGGCCAGCGCGATGCGGCGGCGTTCGCCGCCGGAGAGCGGGCCGATGACGGTGTCGAGGCCCTGCTCGAAGCCGGGCAGGTCGAGGCCGCCGAAGAGGCCGGTGAGCACGTCGCGGACGCGGGCGTCGCCGGCCCACTCGTGGTCGGCCATGTCGCCGACGACCTCGTGCCGGACGGTGGCGGCGGGGTCGAGGGTGTCGCCCTGGGTGAGGACGCCGAGGGTGAGGCCGCCGGTGTGGGTGACGCGGCCGGCGTCGGGCTCTTCGAGCTTGGCGAGGAGGCGGACGAGGGTGGTCTTGCCGTCGCCGTTGCGGCCGACGACGCCGATGCGGTCGCCTTCGGCGACGCCGAGGGAGATGCCGTCGAGGAGGGCGCGGGTGCCGTAGACCTTGTCGACGGCTTCCAGGTTGACCAGGTTGGCGGCGGCCATGGCGGTGCGGTGCTCCTCGCGGGGTCGGGGTGGGTTTCCTCGGCGGGCGGCCTCCCAGCGTAGTTCGCGCGCCGCGGAATGCCGCCCGCGGCCTTTCCCTCACCCCTCCCGTCGCCGAACCGGGGCGCTGTCCCCTCAGTCCACGACGACCGCGCCCGGGGCCGGGGCCTGGGCGACGCGGGCCTTGCGGCAGGTGCCCGACGCCTCCAGCGCCGCGGCGACCTCCGCCGCCGCCGTTTCGTCCGCCGCGAGGAACGCGCACGTCGGGCCCGAGCCCGAGACGAGGGCCGCCAGGGCGCCCGCCGCGGTGCCCGCCTCCAGGGTCTCCGCCAGGGAGGGGCGGAGGGAGAGGGCGGCGGGCTGGAGGTCGTTGCCCCCTTCGATCGCCGTCAGCGCCGCGGCGAGGTCCGCCGGGTCGCCGGAGCCCAGCGCGTCCAGCACCGCGGGGGACGGGTCCGGGTCCGGTACGGAGCGGCCCGCCGCCAGGCGGTCGAACTCCCCGTAGACCTCCGGCGTCGACAGGCCGCCGTCGGCCACCGCGAAGACCCAGTACAGCGGGCCCTTCGCGGACAGCGTCGTCAGCCGCTCGCCCCGGCCGCGGCCCAGCGCCGCCCCGCCGACCAGGCTGAACGGGACGTCGCTGCCCAGCTCCGCGCAGATCCGCAGCAGCTCGCCGGTGCCGGTCCCGGTGCCCCAGAGCGCGTCGCAGGCCAGCAGCGCGCCCGCGCCGTCCGCGCTGCCGCCGGCCATGCCGCCGGCGACGGGGATGTCCTTCGCGATGTGCAGGTGGACGTTCGGCTCGCGCCCGTGCCGGGCGGCGAGCAACTGCGCGGCGCGGGCGGCGAGGTTCGAGGTGTCGGTGGGGACGGCGGCGGCGTCGGGGCCCGCGACCGTGACACGCAGGGCGTCGGCCTCGGTGGCGGTGACCTCGTCGTAGAGGCCCACGGCGAGGAAGACGTTCGCGAGGTCGTGGAAGCCGTCCGCGCGCGGCGGGCCGACGGCGAGCTGCACGTTGACCTTCGCGGGTACGCGGACGGTGACGCTCCGCGCGGCGGGGGCGGGACCGGGGGCGGGCGTGGTCGATCCGGATGTCACGGCGTGCTGCTCCTCGTGGTGGCGGTCCGGTGCCGGGACTCCGCGATCCGCGCGAAGTCCTCGATGGTCAGGGACTCGCCGCGGGCCTGCGGCGAGACGCCCGCGGCGCGCAGCGCGGCCTCGGCGGCGGGCGCGGAGCCCGCCCAGCCGGTGAGCGCCGCGCGCAGCGTCTTGCGGCGCTGGGCGAACGCGGCGTCGACGGCCGCGAAGACCTCGGTGCGGGTGGCGCCGGTCGCGGGCGGCTCGCGGCGGGTGAGCGAGACGAGCCCGGAGTCGACGTTCGGCGCGGGCCAGAACACGGTGCGGCCGATGGCGCCGGCCCGCTTGACGTCCGCGTACCAGGCGGCCTTGAGCGACGGCACGCCGTAGACCTTCGACCCGGGGGCGGCGGCCAGCCGGTCGGCGACCTCGGCCTGCACCATGACCAGCGTGCGCTCGATGCCGGGGAAGGTGGCCAGCATGTGCAGGAGCACGGGCACCGCGACGTTGTACGGGAGGTTCGCCACCAGCGCCGTCGGCGGCGGGCCCGGCAGCTCGGTGATCCGCAGCGCGTCGGCGTGCAGGAGCGCGAAGTGCTCCGCGCGCTGCGGCAGCCGGGCCCGTACGGTCGCGGGGAGGGCGGCGGCGAGCACGTCGTCGATCTCGACGGCCGTGACGTGGGCCGCGGCCTGGAGCAGGGCGAGGGTGAGTGAGCCGAGTCCCGGGCCGATCTCGACCACCACGTCGTCCGGCCGCACGCCGGCGGCGCGCACGATGCGGCGGACGGTGTTGGGGTCGATGACGAAGTTCTGGCCGCGCTGCTTGGTGGGGCGTACGCCGAGGGCCGCCGCCAGCTCGCGGACGTCCGCGGGGCCGAGCAGCGGGTCCGGCTCGCCGGTGGTGGCGCTCACCGCTCCAGGCTATTCCGTGCGTCTTGGCGGGCTCCTGGCGAGCCGCCGGGGGCGGGCCGTACGGCGTCGGCCGGGGCGTAGCCGAACGCGCGCGCGGTGTTCGCCGCGATCGCCGCGGCCAGCTCGTCGGGGTCCTCGCCGCGCTCCGCGGCCATGGCGCGCAGCGTGAGGGGGATCAGATACGGCGCGTTGGGCCGGCCCCGGTACGGCATCGGCGTCAGGAACGGCGCGTCGGTCTCGACGAGCAGCAGCTCCGCGGGCGCGACGGCGACCGCCTCGCGCAACTGCCCCGCGTTCTTGAAGGTCATGTTTCCGGCGAAGGACATGAAGTAACCGTTTTCCGCGCAGGTTTCGGCCATCGCCGCGTCACCGGAATAGCAGTGGAATACCACCCGCTCCGGCGCTCCCTCTTCATCAAGAATGCGCAGCACGTCGTCGTGGGCATCCCTGTCGTGAATGACGAGGGCTTTTTGCCGGCGTTTTGCCATCTCGATGTGACGGCGGAAGGAGTGCTGCTGCGCGGCGGCGCCCTCGGGGCCCGTCCGGAAATAGTCGAGGCCGGTCTCGCCGACGCCGACGACCTGCGGCAGCGCGGCGAGCGCGTCGATCCCGTCGAGGGCCGCGTCCAGTCCCGCGCCCAGCCGCGGGGCCTCGTTGGGGTGCAGGGCGACGGTCGCCCACACCGCGTCGTGCGCGGCGGCGGTCTCCGCGGACCAGCGGGACCGCTCCAGGTCGCAGCCCACCTGGATGAGCGTGGTGACGCCGACCCGGGCGGCCGCGGCCACCGCCTCGGCGACCGTGCCGTCCTGCATGTCGAGATGCGTGTGCGAGTCCGCCGCGGGGTGGCCGAGCGGCTCGGGCGGCGGCGGCGCGGACTTCGCGTCCGCGCCGCCTGAGGTGTGCTGAGCCATGCCGGGGACTCTACTGGCCCGGTAGGACACCGCCGTGCGGGGCGGTGGCCGTCCGGACCCGCCCGGGTCCCCGCGGGGTCAGGTGCGGCGCGAGCGCTGCCGCACCGACTCGACGGACCGGACCTGGCCGGCGCGCATGATCCGTACGACGTGCTCGCCGCAGTTCAGGCACGTGGGCCGGGTCAGCGGCGAGGGCACCCGCTCTCCGTCGGTGTGGTACGTCACGAAGGGCCGGCCCTTCGAATCGACGTGGTGGTGTATCTCGTAGCTCTGCTCCCACCCGTGCCCGCACATCATGCAGGCGAAGGCATATGACTCGGTCACTGGCTCGGGTTCGGACATTGGCTGCTCCTCTTGTCCATGTGAGGGACAAGTCGCCGGAACGCATCCCCTATTCCAGTGGACACCCATTCGGCGCGACCCGCAGCCGTCCATACCATCAATTGAAGGAGTTTTGATCCGGCTACTCTGAGTTGTTTGCCGAGTTTTTCGCGGCCACCACCGCATCGAACACCTCGCGCTTGGGTACCCCCGCGTCCCGGGCGACCGCCGCGATGGCCTCCTTGCGCCCCTCCCCCGCCTCCTCACGGACGGTGACCCGGCGGGCCAGCTCCGTGGCACCGGGCCGCTCGCGGTCCACGGGCGCGCCCTCCACGACCACCGTGACCTCGCCGCGGACGCCCTCGGCCGCCCAGTCCGCCAGCTCCCGCAGCGGGCCGCGCCTGACCTCCTCGTACGTCTTGGTCAGCTCCCGGCACACGGCGGCCCTGCGGTCCTCGCCGAAGACCCCGGCCATGGCGGTGAGGCTGTCACCGAGGCGGTGCGGGGCCTCGAAGTACACCAGGGTGCGCCGCTCGGCGGCCGCCTCCCGCAGCCGCGAGAGCCGCTCCCCCGGCTTGCGCGGCAGGAAGCCCTCGAAGCAGAACCGGTCCACCGGCAGCGCGGAGACCGCGAGCGCCGCGAGCACCGCGGAGGGGCCGGGCGCGGCGGTGACGGTGATGCCGCGCCGTACGGCGGCGGCGACGAGGCGGTAGCCGGGATCGGAGACGGAGGGCATACCGGCGTCGGTGACGAGCAGGACGCGCGCGCCGCCGGCCAGCTCCTCGACGAGGTCGGGGGTACGCGCGCTCTCGTTGCCCTCGAAGTACGACACGACGCGGGCCGTCGGCTGCACCCCGAGCGCCTGCGTCAGCCGGCGCAGCCGGCGGGTGTCCTCGGCGGCGATGACGTCGGCGGCGGCCAGCTCGGTCGCCAGCCGCGGCGGTGCGTCCGCGGGGTCGCCGATGGGCGTGCCTGCCAGTACGAGGAGTCCACTCACGTGCCCATCCTGTCGGATGGCACCGACAGGACGCGAGGACGGGTCCCGTCGCAGGTCCGCGGCCCGGTCCGGGGCGGGCCCGGCCGCGGACCTGCGGCGGGTCCGCTGCGCGGCCCGGGGCCGGGTCCGCGGCCTGCCCCGGAGCGGCGTGCGGTCCGCCCGGGGCGTACGGGCCGTGCGGCGGCCGTACGGGCGGCTCCCGGCCGGTTCCGATCAGTCCCGCCGTGCCCGGGACGCGCGCGCCTAGGATGGGCCCCCGTGAGCAGTGACACCGTGACGCAGCCCGCGCAGAGCCGGTCCGCGCCCGCCCCCGCGTGGCAGCGGCGGCTCCGCGCGTTCGGGTACGTGCCGCGGCGCGAGGCCGGCGTCACGGAGCGGCTGGTGCCGCCGTACCGGCGGTCCGGGGCGCGACTGCTGCAGGTGATGGGCGTGCCCGCGGTGACGGCGGTGCGGGTGGCGCGGCTGGGCGCGTGGGGCGGGCCGCTGCTCGTGGCGCTCTTCGCCGGCGTGCTGCGGTTCGTGAACCTGAGCAGCCCGCGCGCGGTGATATTCGACGAGACGTACTACGCCAAGGACGCCTGGTCGCTGCTCCAGCTCGGCTACGAGGGCAGTTGGCCCAAGGACGCCAACGACAAGCTCCTGGACGACCCGCAGGTCATCCCGCTCAGCGAGGATCCCGGCTACGTCGTCCACCCGCCCGTCGGCAAGTGGATGATCGCGCTCGGCGAGTGGGCGTTCGGTCTGGACCCCTTCGGCTGGCGCTTCGTCACCGCCCTGCTCGGCACGCTGTCGGTGCTCATGCTGTGCCGCATCGGCCGCCGGCTGTTCCGCTCCACGCTGCTCGGCTGTCTGGCGGGGCTGCTGATGGCGGTCGACGGCCTGCACTTCGTGATGAGCCGCACCGCGCTGCTCGACCTGGTGCTGATGTTCTGGGTGCTGGCCGCGTTCGGCTGCCTGCTGATCGACCGGGACCGCGCACGGGAACGGCTGGCCGCCGCGCTGCCCAGGGGGCGGCCCGACGACGCGGTGGCCTCCGGGCTGCGGCTCGGGGCGCGGCCGTGGCGGCTCGCCGCCGGCGTGTGCATGGGGCTCGCCCTGGGCACCAAGTGGAACGCGCTCTTCATCCTCGCCGCGTTCGGGCTGCTGACGGTGCTGTGGGACGCGGGCGCCCGCCGTACGGCCGGTTCCCGCCGCCCGTACGCGCGCGCGCTGCGCCTCGACGTGGTGCCGGCGTTCGTCTCCACGGTGCCGGTGGCGGCGGCCGTGTACGTCGCCTCCTGGACCGGCTGGTTCGCCTCCGACAACGGCTACTTCCGCGGCTGGGCAGAGGACCGTGACACGGCGTTCCCCTTCATCCCCGATGCCGTGCGCAGCCTGTGGCATTACCACGCGGTGGTCTACAGGTTCCATGTCAACCTCGACTCCGGCCACACCTACGACTCCAACCCGTGGAGCTGGCCCGTGGTCGGCCGGCCCGTGTCGTACTTCTGGGACGACCCGCGCCCGGGCTACGACGGCTGCCCCGCCGACGCGACGGAGAACTGCGCCCGCGAAGTCCTGGCCCTGGGCACCCCGCTGCTGTGGTGGCTGGGCGTCGCCGCCGTCGTCTACGCGCTCTACCGCTGGGGCCTGCGCCGCGACTGGCGCGCCGGCGCGATCCTGTGCGGGGTGGCGGCCGGCTGGGTGCCGTGGCTCTTCTACCAGGAGCGCACGATCTTCCTCTTCTACGCCGTCGTCTTCCTCCCGTACCTGTGTCTGGCGGTGACGATGATGCTCGGCGCGATGGCCCGCGCCGGCACCGCCGCCCTCGCGGGCACGGGCCCGTCCGCGGCCGGGCCGGGCACGGACCAGCCCACCGAATGGCGCAGAGCGGCGGGCGTGGTCGCGGCGGGGGTCCTCGTCCTCCTCGTCCTCTGGAACTTCATCTACTTCTGGCCGATCTACACCGGCGAAACGATCACGCGCGACGCCTGGGAGGCGCGCATGTGGCTGGGGAGTTGGGTCTGAGCCCCGGCTCGACGGGTGGGCGTCCCTGCGGCAGGTGGCTTAATGTGCTTGACGCAGGGTCGAAATGGTCTCGGGGCGCGCAGAGGGAGCACGGCAGATGGCGGGCAGCCACCGGCGCAGACGCGCCGGATCAGGTGCGTCGGCGCGAGCGACGCGCACCCGGATCGCAGTAGTCGTCGGAGTCGGTGCCGCGGTCGTCGGTGCGGCGGGGTTCGGCGCGTACAGCGTCCTTGAAGACGACAAGGCCGAGAGCGGCGGCAACGCGCTGTCGGCGCCGGCCTCATCCGATCCGGTGAAGACCGGACCGCCGGGTCCCCGGGAGACCGCGAGGGCGGCGGGGGACTTCCTGGCCGCCTGGGCGGGCGGCAACACCGCGACCGCGGCAAGGATGACGGACGACAGGAAGGCGGCGCTTCGCGGCCTCGACTCGTACCGCGAGGACGCGGGCGTCGACAAGGTGAAGCTGACCCCCGGCCGGCCGGAGGGCACGAAGGTGCCGTTCAGCGTCGACGCCCGGGTGACCTTCGGGGACAACGTCAAGCCCTGGGCGTACAACTCGGCCCTGGAGGTCGTACGGGACGAGAAGACCGGCGAGCCCGAGGTCGTCTGGGACCCGTCCCTCATACATCCCAAACTCACCGAAGGCGAGCGGCTGCGCACCGGTTCGACCGAGGCCCCGCCGATCAGGGCACTGGACCGCACCGGCGCCAGGCTCGACCCCGAGGAGTACCCGTCGCTCGCACCCGTCATCGCCGACCTGCGCGAACGCTACGGCGCGAAGGCGGGCGGCAAGGCGGGCGTCAAGGTCTGGACGGAGCCGGCCGACGCGCCGAAGGGGGACAAGAAGAAGGACAAGAAGGACGACGACAAGGCGGGCGCGCCCGAGACCCTTCTGGTCCTCTCCAAGGCCAAGCCGGGCACGCTGCAGACGACGCTGGACGCGGCCGTGCAGGAGACCGCGGAGACGGCCGTCGCCAAGCAGGGCGGGGCGGCGCTGGTGGCGCTGCAGCCCAGCACCGGCCAGATCCTCGCGGTCGCCAACCAGGTCCCCGACGGCCACAACACGGCGCTCCAGGGCACGCTGCCGCCCGGCTCGACGATGAAGGTCGTCACGGCCTCGATGCTCATGGACAAGGGCCTGGCCGCGCCCGACAAGCCGCACCCCTGCCCGCGGTACAAGGCGTACGGCGGCTGGGAGTTCGAGAACGTCGGCGACAACTCGTTCACCATCCAGGGCGGCACGTTCACGCAGTCCTTCACCGCCTCCTGCAACACCGCGTTCATCTCGATGGCGGAGAAGCTGGAGAACGACGACCTGACGAAGCAGGCCCGGGACGTCTTCGGCATCGGGCTCAACTGGCAGACGGGCGTGACCACCTTCGACGGCTCGGTGCCGGTGCAGTCAGGCGTGGAGATGGCGCTGTCGCTGATCGGCCAGGGCGGCGTGCGGATGAACCCGCTGACGATGGCGTCGGTGTCGGCGACCGCGAAGTCCGGCGTCTTCAAGCAGCCGCACCTGGTGCCGCAGTCGTTCGACGGGCGGCAGTTCGCCACGGCGCCGAAGAGCATGAAGGCGGCGACGGCGCAGTCGCTGCGGGACCTGATGGAGGAGACGGCGAGGACCGGGACGGCCGCGGGGGCCATGAGCGGGCTGACCGGGCAGGTGGGCGCGAAGACCGGCTCCGCGGAGATGGGCGGCCAGGAGGAGACGGACGCCTGGTTCACCGCGTACCGCGGGGACCTGGCCGCGGCGGCCACGGTGCCGAACATCGGGCACGGCGGCGAGTTCGCGGGCCCGCTGGTACGGGACGTGCTGGCGGCGCACGGCGGCTGAGGCGCAGGTTCACCGGGACCCGGCGCGAGGCGCGCCGGGTCCCGGTGTGCGGAATGTGTTCGCGTGGCCCGTACACCGGACGTTAACGTCACCTCCATGACGACAGCCGACGCCGCACACCCGCTCTTCGCCACCGCCCTCGCCGAACTCGGCCTCAGCGTCCCCGTACGCCGCTTCCCCGACGCCACCCGTACCGCGGCGCAGGCGGCGGAGGCCATCGGCTGCGAGCTGAGCCAGATCGTCAAGTCCCTGATCTTCGCGGCGGACGGCGTACCGGTGCTGGTCCTGATGGACGGCGCCTCGCGGGTGGACACCGAGCGCGTACGGGCCGAGTTGGGCGCCGCGGGCGTGCGCCGGGCGGACGCGGCGGTGGTGCGCGAGGCCACGGGGTACGCCATCGGCGGCGTGCCGCCCTTCGGGCACGTGACGCGTATGACGGTGCTCGCCGACCGCGGGCTCCTCGACCACGGCGAGGTCTGGGCCGCCGCGGGCGACCCGCACACGGTGTTCCCCATCGCTCCGAAGGACCTCGTCGCGCACGCGGGCGCGCGGGTCGCGGACGTGTCCGAGGTGTGCGAGCCGGGGGTGTGACCCCCCTCATAGCCGCGGCGGTCCTCGCGGCCGCCGTGATGCACGCCTCGTGGAACGCCATCGCCCACGGTTTCAAGGACCAGTTGGCCGTCTTCGCGCTGATCGGCGTGGGCGACGTGCTGATCGCGGGCACCGCGGTGTTCTTCGTGCCGTTCCCGGACGCCGGCGCCTGGCCGTGGCTGCTGGCGTCGGTCGCGATCCACCTCGTGTACATGACGCTGCTCATGCAGTCGTTCCGGCTGGGGGACTTCGGGCAGGTCTACCCGATAGCGCGCGGCACGGCCCCGCTGGTCGTCGCGGCGGTGGCGCATCTCTTCCTGGACGAGCGGCTGGGCCTGTGGCAGACGGCGGGCGTCGCGGTGGCGTGCGCGGGTCTGAGCGGCATCGCCCTGTGGGGGCTGCGCGGCAAGGACACCCGCCCGCACTGGCCGGCCCTGGCGGCGGCGTTCGCGACGGGCCTGTCGATCGCGGCGTACACGATCGTCGACGGCGTCGGCGTGCGCGCCTCCGGCAGCGCGATGGGCTACACGGCGTGGCTGGTCCTGCTGATGGGCCCGTGGATCCCGCTGGCGGCGCTGGTGCTGCGCGGCCCGGGGATGGTGCGCGAACTGGCGCCGGTGGCGGTACGCGGGCTGCTGGGCGGGGCGATCTCCATCACGGCCTACGGGCTGGTGCTCTGGGCGCAGACGCGCGCCCCGCTGGCGCCGATAGCGGCGCTGCGGGAGTCGAGCATCGTGGTGGGGGCGGCGATCGGGGCGGTGTTCCTCAAGGAGCGGTTCGGCGGGCCGCGGATCGTGGCGGCGTGCCTGATGGTGGCGGGAATCGCGCTGGTGCTGCTCCCCGCGTAGCCGGGGCGTCCCGGGGGTGTGACGAGTACGCAACAGGGGTTATCCACAGGGGTTTTCTCCGCGGGCGTTCACCTTCAGGATGGAATCTCCGCAACACAGACAACGGGGGATGACCATGGCAGTGCTCGGCGAAGGGACGAAACGCCAATCCGGTGAGGCATCGGACCGCCATGCGCCGAGACGGCACCTGGGCGCGTATCTCACCGCGGCGGTGCTGCTCACGGCCCTGGGCCGGATGGTCGTCGCCTGGATCTCCTACGACTTCGACCAGGTGGACGGCCGGGGCGACGACTTCTTCAAGGCGCTGTACGACCCGCGCGTCCTGCTGGAGCCCGAGTTCTTCAACCCGTACGTGTGGGCGTTCACGGTGGCGTTGATGGTGACGGGGCTGGTCGCGGCGCTGAACCGGCGGGCGGGGCGGGGAGCCGCGCTGCTGTGCGGCTTCGTGATGTTCGCGACCGCGGCGCGCGAGTTGATCGGCCTGGCCCGCAGCGAGGAGTTCCGGGACTGGTACTTCGGGATCAGCGACCTGGAGGCCGCGATCGTCGGCAGCTGGGTCGTCGTCCTGCTGTTCTCGGCGACCGTCGTCGTGCTGATGCTCCGGGCGGGCGACCGGCCGGCCGCGGGCGCGGCGGGGATGCCGGCGCGGGGGTCGCAGCTCTACCTGATGTCCGGCGTGCTGATGCTGATCCTCGGCCTCGCGCTCATCGGCTGGATCGTGCGCGTACTGACCACGGACGGGTACGACAGGGGTGAGTACTTCAGAACCCTGGTGGACGCCGGGGAGGCGCCCTTCCCGGTGTTCGCCGGCTCCGGGGAGTTCTGGACTGCGGTCATCCCGGTGGCGCTGCTGGTGCTGGGCGTGCTGGCGCTGCTGCGCCGGCCGGTGGTGCGGGGTGCGTCGATCGCCGTCCTCGGGGTCTTCCTCTACATCTACGTCCGCCAGATGATCGGCATGACGATCACGGAGTTCCCTGAGGAATCGCTGGACGAGACCAGTCTTCCCTTCCCCGACTGGGATGCCTACACCGAGGACACGGAGGGCTGGCTGAGCCTGGCCACCTATGTCGGCGGCTCGCTGATAGCCATCGTGGTGATCGTGATGATGCTGCGCGCGCCGGAGGCGGCGGCCGGGGCGGACGCGCCGCCGGTGGCGGGCGGTCACGTACCGGCGCAGCCGGTGGGGCAGCCCGTACCGCAGGATTCGCCGCAGCCGCAGGCGCAGGCGCGGTACGACGCGATGCCGCAGGCGCCGACCATAGCCGCGCCCCCGCCGCCGGCCGCGCCGCCGCAGGCGCCACCGCCGCCTGCCGGCCCGCCGCCCGCGGGCTGACGGGGCGGGGCCGGCCGGCGGGGGCCGACCGGGCGGAGGCGGGTCAGACCGGGCGCACCGTGTCGCCGAGGCGTACGGTGCCGGGGGTCAGGACGTCGGCGCCCACGCCGATGCACATCCCGCGGTCCGCGGTCAGCGTCTTGAGCACGCGGCGGTCCTCCGGGAGGTCGCGCTGCGCCATCGTGGTCATCACGCAGCGCTTCATGCGCTTGATGACCCGCAGCCGCACCTCGTCGCCCACGGCGATCTCCCGGCCCACCCAGTCCTCTTCGATCCAGGGCTCCTCGGTGTCCAGAAGGATGTTCTTGCGGAAGCGGCGGGCGTCGGCGGGTTCGGTATCGCCGAGGATCCGGCCGAGCGCGTGCAGGGAGGCGGTGCCGATAAGCGTCACGCCGCAGTCGTCGTAGTGCGAGACGGCGTCCTCGCGGGCCAGCCGGACGTCCGCGCCGAGCAGTTCCGCGAGGTGGGCGTCGTCGCGCAGGTCGGTCCCCTCGGGGCTGACGACGTGCGGGCGGGCGGTGCCGGCGTCGTGGGCGGCGGCGTAGGAGGCGGAGAAGTGGAGAAGGCCCTCGGTGCGGCGGAAGCGGCGGGAGTTCTTGCCGCTGCCGAGCTTGCCGTCGCCGTAGGTGACGGCCCAGAGGCGGTCGCCGACCGTGCCGCGCTCGTCGATAACGAGCTCCGGCAGCCGTTCGCCGAGCATCGACTTGACCGGGAAGCGCCGGAGCACGGCGACGGCGGGATCGGACGGTTCCGGGAAAGGCGGCGGAGCCGGTAGGGCGGGCGGGAGTTCGGGCATGCTTCGGACCCTATGCCCGCCCCGGGTCGAAGCCGAAGGGTATTTCCAGGCGGTGCGCGGCCATCAGCTCGTCGTCGAGCAGAAGTTCCTTCGTCGCGCCGTCGGCGACGATCAGCCCGCCGCCGAGGACGACGGAGCGGGGGCACAGCTCCAGGGCATAGGGGAGGTCGTGGGTGACCATGAGCACGTGCCCGCTCGTGGCCCCGGCCATACGAATCAATTGCAAAGAGGTTGCAATAGCACTCTCCACGCGAGAAGTCGCCGCCCGACTTGCCGTGTTCCCGTACGCCCCGAAACATGGAGTTTGTGACAGCCGGTTCCGACAGCACCGCCGCGCCCGGGCCCGGCCTGCCCTATCTGCGCTTTCCCCACCTGCACGGCGATCTCCTCTGCTTCGCCGCCGAGGACGACCTGTGGCTCGCCCCGCTGCCCGCCCCCGGCGCCAAGCCCGAGCGGGGCTGGCGGCTGACCGTCGACCGCACCCGCGTCGGGCACCCGCGGTTCTCGCCGGACGGCCGGTCCATCGCGTTCACCAGTTGGCACAGTCTCGACGCCGAGATCCACGTCGTGTCCGCGGAGGGCGGCGGGGCCCGGCGGCTGACGTACTGGGGCAGCCCGGACACCCGGGTGTGCGGCTGGACCCCGCCGGGCACCGGCGAGGACGGCTCGGCGCAGATCCTCGCGGTGTCCTCGCAGGGCCAGCCGCTGTCGTACCAGACCTGGTCCTATCTGGTGCCGGCCGACGGCGCCCCCGGGCGGCGGCTGCCCTGGGGCCCGGTCGACGACATCGCCGTCGCGGAGCTGGCCGGCCACCGCAAGACGCTGCTGCTCACCGGCCGCCCGCCGCACGAGCCCGCCGCCTGGAAGCGCTACCGCGGCGGCGCCACCGGCCGGATCTACCTGCACGGCGAGCGGCTGCTCGCCGACCTCGGGGGGCACGTGGAGTGCGTGATGTTCGTCGGCCCGCCGCCCGCCGCGCGGATCGCCTTCCTCTCCGACCACGAGGGCATCGGCAACCTCTACTCCTGCCTCCCCGACGGCACCGACCTGCGCCGGCACAGCGACCACGCCGAGTTCTACGCCAGGAACGCCGCCACCGACGGCTACCGGGTCGTCTACCAGTGCGCCGGCGAGCTGTGGCTCGCCGAGGACTTCGGCCCCGCCGGCCGGCCGCGCCGCCTCGACGTGCGGCTCGGCAGCCCGCGGGTCGGGCGGCGGCCGTACCAGGTGGCCGCGCAGAACAACGTCCAGGGGCTGACCGTCGACACCACGGGACGGGCCAGCGCCGTCGCCGTACGCGGCGCGCTGTACTGGCTGACCCACCGCGACGGCCCGGCGCGCACGATCACCGAGACCCCCGGCGTACGCATCAGGCTGCCGGAGATGCTGGGCGACACCAACCGCGTCGCGTACGTCACGGACGCCGCCGGCGAGGACGGCATCGAGATCGCGGACCTGCCGCGCACCGGCGCCGTCGGCGAGCCGCTGCGGCTGGCGGCCGGGAAGCTGGGCCGGGTGCTGGCGCTGGTGCCGTCCCCGGACGGCCGGCACATCGCGCTCGCCTCGCACGACGGCCGGCTGCTGCTGCTCCGGGTGCCGGAGCGGGTGCGCGCGGACGAGCGGATGTCGGCGGAGGTGGCGGAGCAGTTCGCCGAGGCGGTACGGGCCGCGGAGGAGCTGTCGCCGGCGGAGGCGGCCGGCGACTGCCAGCTCACCGAGCTGATCCGGTCGGTCAACGGCCCCGTACGCGACCTGGCGTTCTCGCCGGACTCCAAGTGGGTCGCCTGGGCGCACCCGGGCATCGGCCGCTCGCTGCGGCAGATCAAGATCGCCCGGGTCGCGGACCGGACGATCGTGGACGTCACGGACGGCAGGTTCGAGGACGAGGAGCCGGTGTTCACGCGCGACGGGCGCTATCTGGCGTTCCTCTCCTGGCGCGGCTTCGACCCGGTGTACGACGTGCACACCGGCGACCTGTCGTTCCCGCTGGGCTCCCGCCCGTACCTCGTACCGCTGCACCCCGCGACGCCCTCGCCGTTCGCGCTGTCCGCCGAGGGCCGGCCCGCGGCCGGCGGGATGGACCCGGTCGGCCCGCCGGCGGCGGAGGCGGGCGCGAACTCCACGGTGCTGGTGGAACCGGAGGGGCTGGAGAGCCGGGTGACGCCGATTCCGGTGCCGGCGTCGAAGTACTCCTCCCTGGAGCCGGTCGCCGGCGGCGGGCTGGTCTGGCTGCGCTGGCCGATCTCCGGGGCGCTCGGCGAGACGTTCGCCAACCCCGCGGACACCTCGGGCCGGCCGACGCTGGAGCACTTCGACATCTCCACCGCCCGGCTCACCGAGCTGACGTCGCTGGTGACGGAGATCGCCGTGAGCGGCGACGGCAGCCGGCTGGTCGTCAACGACGGCGGCTCGCTGCGCGCGATCCCGGCGACCGGGCAGGCGGACGCGGACACCACCGTCTACATCGACATGCGGCGCGTGCTGCACACCGCGGACCCGGTGGCCGAGTGGCACCAGGCGTACGACGAGGCCGGCCGGATCATCCGCGCGTACTTCTGGGAGCCGCACATGTGCGGCGTCGACTGGGACGCGGTACTGGCGCAGTACCGGCCGCTGCTGGACCGGGTGGCCTCCCCCGACGAGTTCGCCGACCTGCTGCGCGAGGTGCTGGGCGAGCTGGGCACGTCGCACGCGTACGTCACGCCCGCCCGCCGCAACGAGGGCCCGCCGCACTACCAGCGGCCCATCGGCTTCCTCGGCGTGAACTTCTTCCGCACCCGCGACGGCCGCGGCTGGGCGCTGGCCCGCATCCTGCCCGGCGACTCCTCCGACACCCGCGCCCGCTCCCCGCTCGCCGGCACCGGTATCCCGGACGGCTCGGTGCTCACGCACGTCGACGGCCGCGCGGTCGACCCGGTGACGGGCCCGTACCCGCTGCTGGAGGGAGCGGGGGGCACGTCGGTGGAGCTGACGTTCGCGATCGAGGGCGGCGGCGGGAGGCTGCGCCGGGTGGCGGTGGTACCGCTGGTCGACGACCGGCCCTTGCGCTACCAGGACTGGGTGGCGGCGCGCCGCGCGGTGGTGCACGAGCTGAGCGGCGGGCGCTGCGGCTACCTGCACATCCCGGACATGATCGGCAGCGGCTGGGCGCAGTTCAACAGGGACGTGCGGATGGAGATGAACCGCGAGGCGCTGATCGTGGACGTACGGGGCAACGCGGGCGGGCACATCAGCGAGCTGGTGCTGGAGAAGCTGACCCGCACGATCATGGGCTGGGACCTGACGCGCAACGCGCAGCCGGTCTCGTACACCTCGACCGCGCCCCGCGGGCCCATGGTGGCGCTCGCCGACGAGGCCACGTCGTCGGACGGCGACATGATCACGGCGGCGTTCAAGCTGCTCGGCCTCGGCCCGGTGGTGGGGCTGCGGACGTGGGGCGGGGTGGTCGGGATGACGGGCCGGCACCGGCTGGGCGAGGGCACGGTGATCACGGTGCCGATGAACGCGGCCTGGTTCGACGAGTACGGCTGGGGCGTGGAGAACGCCGGCGTCCCGCCCGACGTGGTCGCGGAACGCACGCCGCTGGACTGGGCGGAGGGCCGGACCTCCGAGCTGAACGTCGCCGTGGCCACCGCGCTCGACCTGCTGCGCGAGCACCCGGCGGCGGTGCCCCCCGACTACACCGACGTGCCGGACCGCAGCCGGCCGCCGCTGCCGCCGCGCACGCGGCGGTCGTAGAACACCCGGGAGGCGTAACGGCACTTGGTCCCGGAATGCGGCATTCGGCGGTCCATGTCAGCCTGAGGGAGCCCCGAACCCCCCTCTCTCACTAGGAGTGACAAGAATGGGCGCATTCGACAAGGCGAAGGAGATGGCCGGCGAAGCGGCCGAGAAGGCCAAGCAGGCCGCGCACAAGGCGCAGCAGAGCCGCGAGCAGAAGCAGGAGTCCGGCCAGGAGCCTTCGCAGCGCGCCAAGGAGGGCGCCGAGCAGGGCCGCGACCGCATGAAGGACGACCGCGACAAGCGCGACGACAAGCGGGAGCAGCGCTGATACGGCATCGCTGAGCCGCGCCCGAGGGGCGCGCCCCACGCCGGGTGCGCCCCTTCGCCGTTGTTCCGCGCCGGGCGCGTACGAGCACGCGCGGGTCTGCCGTCAGCGCGTACGGGCGTACGGCGTACGGGCGTTCATCCCCGCCGCCGTACGCGCCGGGCCGCCGCCGCGCGCTACCGCTCCGGCGACTCCCGCAGCGCCCGCGTCCGCTCGTCCGCCGCGCCGCCCGCGCCCACGAGTCCGCCGCGCGCCTCCCGCGTCGCCGCGAGCCGGGGCGCGAGCCTGCGCATCTCCCGCCGCCCGAGCGGCCCGGTGACGAGCGACGGCAGCGCGCCGCGCACCGACTGCATGCCGCGCAGCCACCACTGCCCGTAGACGTGCGGCGAGCGCCGCTCGATGCCCGCGACCAGACGCTCGACGGCGGGCGCCAGCGGATAGGTCTTGTTCGACGGCCACGGCAGCCGCGCGCGCATGTCGCGCAGAACCTCGTCCTCGTCGGCGCCGCGCACCATGTCGGTGTCGGTCCAGCTCAGATAGCCGACGCCGACGTCCACGCCCTGGTGGCCGACCTCGCCGCGCAGGCAGTGCGCGAACGCCTCCACGCCGGACTTCGACGCGCAGTACGCCGCCATCATCGGCGCGGGCGTCACGGCGGCCAGCGAGGCGATCTGGAGGTGGTAGCCGCGGGCGCGGACCAGCGCGGGCAGGAAGGCGCGGGCGGTGGCGACGCTGCCCAGCAGGTTGACCTCGATGACGCGGTCGAAGGAGCGGGCGTCGGAGTCGAGGAACGGGCCGCCGGTGGCGACGCCCGCGTTGGCGACGACGACGTCGACGCCGCCGAAGTGCTCCTCGACCTCGGCGGCGGCGCCGGCCATCGCGTCGTGGTCGGTGACGTCCGCGTACCAGTGGGCGGCTTCGCCGGGGAGCGAGTCGGCGACCTTCTTCAGCTCGTCCGGCTCCAGCCCGACCAGCGCGAGGCGCGCCCCGCGGGCCGCGAGCCGGCGCGCCAGCAGCGCGCCGACGCCGCGGGCGGCGCCGGTGACGACGACGGTCCTGCCCCCGAGTCCGTGCCGGCGGCTCATGCGCCCGCCTCCTCCTTCTCGACGGCCGCCGCGGCGGCCGGATCGGCGGTCTCCCCTTCGGTCGTGCCACCGGCCGTCCCGGGAGCCGTGTCGCCCGACGCCTCGGCGGCCCCTTCAGCCTGCGCCTCCTGCGGCACTCCCGCCAGGTGGTCGCGTACAAGCCCGCGCAGCACCTCCGCGACCGCGTACGGCGCCTCGATCGGCGTCATGTGCCCCAGCCCCGGCAGCTCGGTGAAGCCCGCGCGCTCCGGCAGCAGCTCGTCGATCCTCCGCGCCAGCTTCACCGGCGTGAGCCGGTCGGCGCTGCCGTGCACCACCGCGGCCGGCACCGGCATCCGCGCCACCTCCGCGTCCAGGTCGAGCGCCGCCAGCACCCGCCCCCACGCGCCGCGCGCCCTGCGCGGGGTGGCGAAGACGATCCGTACGCTCGCCTCGATCTGCGCCGGGGTCGCGCCGCGGCCCAGGATCGCCGGGCCCAGCACCTTCTTCGACAGCGGCGTCACCGGCCCCATCGGCAGCCGCGAGACCAGCAGCGCGCGCTGGATCGCGGAACGCAGCGTGCGGGCCCGCAGCGGCACCACCCGCGACTCGGGCACCAGTCGCGAGCTGCCCGTGCTGCACAGCAGCACGGCGGCGGCCCGCTCGCGCAGGTACGGGCGGCCGGCGGCGGCCATCAGCGTCATGCCGCCCATCGAGTGGCCGCCGACCACGGCCTTCTCGCCGGGCGCCAGCGCCGCGTCCAGCACGGCGCCGAGGTCGTCGGCGAGGGTGGTGGTGTGGTACGAGCCGTCGTTGCCGGCGGGGCTGCGGCCGTGGCCGCGCTGGTCGTACACGACGACGCGGTAGTCGGGTGCGAGCTGCCGGACGACCGGCGCCCAGAAGGCGGTCGAGCAGCACCAGCCGTGCGCGAGGACGACGGCGGGCGCGTCCTTCTGCCCGTGCTCCTCGACGTGCAGCCGGGTGCCGTCGGCGGAGACGGCGGTCAGTTCGCGCCGCGGTACGGGCGGGGCGTACGGGCCGGTGGTGACGTGCATGAGCCGGGTCATCGGACGGCCTCCTCGTCATGCCGCGCCGCGCCGGACCGCCGGGCACCGGGCACCCCTTCACCGTCGGTGCGCAGCACCCCTTCACCGGCGCGCAGCACCTCGTACTCCTCCGGGTGCACCCTCCTCGTCACCCTCCGGAACTCCGTCGTCGTGCCCGGCCACACGGTCGTGTTGCGCCCGTTGGCGTCGAGGTACCAACTGTCGCAGCCGCCGGTGTTCCATACCGTGCGCTTCATCCGTTCCTGCACCCGCGCGTTCCACGCCCTGACGGCGGACGGGCGCGCGTCGAGCGCGACGCGGCCGCCGGGCTTGCCGAGGCGGCCGAGTTGGCGTACGAAGTCGGCCATGTACGTGAGCTGCGCCTCGATGATGAGGATCATCGAGCTGTTGCCGAGGCCGGTGTTGGGGCCGATGATCGTCAACAGGTTCGGGAAACCGGCCGCGCTGGCGCCGCGCAGCGCCTCCATCCCGCCGCCCCACGCCTCCGCGAGGGTGGTGCCGTCGCGCCCCTTGATGCGGTCGGCGATGGGCATGTCGGTGACGTGGAAGCCGGTGCCGAAGATGATCGCGTCGGCCTCGGTCTCGGTGCCGTCGGCGGCCACGAGGGTCGAGCCGCGCACCTCCTTCAGGCCGGAGGCGACGACGTCCACGTTGGGCTGGGCGAGCGCCGGATAGTAGTCGTTGGACAGCAGGATCCGCTTGCAGCCGATGCGGTAGCCGGGGGTGAGCTTGCGGCGCAGTACGGGGTCCTTGATGGCCCGGCCCAGGTTCCGCCTGGCCAGCCCCTCCACGAATCCCAGCTCGTCGGGGTGTTTGGTGAACGCCCCCACCTGGAGTTCGCGGATGCCCCACAGGATGCCGCGGCGCAGCTTGGCGGTCGCGGGTACGCGCGCGTGCAGCCACCGCTCGGGTCCCGTGATGGCGCGGTCCACCCGCGGCAGCACCCACGGCGGCGTGCGCTGGAAGACGGTGAGCCGGGAGACCTCGGGCTGGATGGACGGCACGATCTGGATGGCGGAGGCGCCGGTGCCGACCACGGCGACGCGCTTGCCGCCCAGCGGCACGTCGTGGTCCCAGCGCGCGGAGTGGAAGACCTTGCCGGGGAACGTGTCGAGGCCGGGGACGTCCGGGACCTTCGGGTCGGACAGCGGGCCGGTGGCGGAGACCACGACGTCGGCGGCGAGTTCGCCGCGCGCGGTGTCGATCTCCCAGCGCAGCTCGTCGTCGTCCCAGCGGATGCCGCGTACCTCGTGGCCGAAGCGGATGTGCTGCCGTACGCCGAAGACGTCGGCGACCTGCTCCAGGTAGTCGCGGATGTGCCGCTGTCCCGAGAAGGTGCGCGGCCACTCGGCGTTGGGCGCGAAGGAGAACGAGTACAGGTGGGAGGGGACGTCGCAGGCGCAGCCCGGGTAGCTGTTGTCGCGCCAGGTGCCGCCGAGCGTGCTCGCGCGCTCCAGCACGACGAAGTCCGTGATCCCCTCCCGGCGCAGCCGTACGGCGGCGCCCAGGCCGCCGAAGCCGGAGCCGATCACCGCCACCCTGACGTGTTCACGCGTCATCGCCGTCGTCCTCCCAGGCCGTGGAGTCGATTGCGCCAGCATTCACTGGCACGATGAGAGCGTAGGGCCTGTCCTTACCGATGGGTAGGGGGCCGGCGTGATCGACTTCCGCCCGGGGGCGGGGTGTCGGCGGGAGGTCCTACCCTGGTGGTCGGGGCGTACGGCACGGACCTGCGAGGACGGCCGGAGGCCGGCGGCAGGGCCGGCGAAGGACCTACGGAAGACCGGCGGAAGACCGGCGGAGGGGACGGACGGTGGGACGCGAATACCGGACGGAGGAGCTGGCCGAGCGCGCCGGCATCACCGTCCGCACGCTGCGCTTCTACCGCGAGCGCAAGCTCCTCCAGCCGCCGCGCCGCGAGGGCCGTATCGCCTGGTACGGGGAGGCCCACCTGTCCCGGCTGCGGACGATCGCCGCGCTGCTGGACCGGGGCCACACCCTGGGCGGCATCGCCGAGTTGATCTCCGCCTTCGAAAGCGGCCGGGACGTCCGGGGCGCGGCCGAGCTGCTCGGCCTGGAGGAGACGCTGACCAAGCCGTGGTCGGAGGAGACCCCGGTGCGCATCACCCCGGAGGAGCTGGCCGACAGGTTCGCGGGCGAGGTCTCGCCGGAGAACCTGGCGACGTCCATCGACATGGGGTATGTCGCCGTGGAGGGCGAGGAGTTCATCCACGTCAGCAGGCGGCTGCTGGACGCCTCGTCGAAGCTGGTGGCCAGGGGCGTGCCGCTGGCCGCCGTGCTCGCCGCCGCCCGCGAGGTGCGCGCGCACGCCGACGACCTGGCCGACCTGTTCACCGCGCTCATACGCGCGCACGTGCTGGCCGACGTCATGGAGACGCCCGCGGGCGAGCTGACGGGCGAGCAGGTGGAGCGGCTGACCGACGCGCTGGAGCAGTTGCGGCCGGTGTCGATGGCGGTGCTGGAGGCGGAGGTGGCCATGGCGATGGACCGGCGGGTGCGCAAGGAGTTCGAGGAGTGGAAGCGCACGCGCGCCGGGTCCACCGCCGAGGAGCCGGAGGGCTGAACCGGCCGGCCGGGCACCGGCGTCCGGGACGCCGGCCGTCAGGCCGCGGGCGGCACGTCGCCGGAGGTCAGGTCCGGGGCCGTGGCGTAGACGCCGCGTGACCGGGCCCGGTCACGGGGTCCGGCGGGCGTTCACCGGGGTTCCGGCAGCCACCAACGGGCCTTGTAGATCCCGCTGTCGGGGAGCTTGTACGCACCCTCCGGGTTGTGGGCCGACACCGTCGTCGTCCACCACGTCTTGCCGAGGCCCGGCTCCGGCACGGTCGTGGCGACCCGGCCGCTGCCCTGCACGTCGCTGACCGCCTTCACGCTGCGCCGGCTGATCTGCGCCGCGCCGGCGAAGTCCTGGCTGAACGCGCGCCGGCCAATGTCGTACTGGTACACCCCGTGGTTGGTGGTCAGCCACAGCCGGCCGGGGCGGCTCGCGACGAGGCTGAGGTCGTGCCCGCCTGCCCGCACGCCGTCGGGGTGCGGCAGCGCGGCGCCGTCGACGCGGGTGAGCGTGGGCGCGGCGGGGGTGCCGCCGATCCTGAGGGCGATCAGCTCGTCGTAGCCTATGGCCCACAGCAGGTTGTTCCTGTTGTCCCACTGCAGCCCGTGCGCGTCGTCGAAGCGGTACTCGAAGTACGTGCCCGTCGCCGGGCCCTGCGAGGCGGCGTAGAGGCGGATGGTGTCGCCCGTGCTGCCGGCGACGGCGACGTTGCCGTCGGGGAGCAGCTCGATGCTGTGCGGGTTGACCGAGTCCGTACCGCCGGCGAGGGCACCGGCCCAGTAGCGGCGCCCCGTGGGCACCTCGACGACGGCGGCGAAGCCGAACGAGGCGGTGGTGAGCAGGTACGTACGGCCCCTGCGGCGGCGGGCCTTGGCCTCGTCGACGTACGTCCAGCTCGCCTGCGGCACCAGGTCCGCGTACCGCTCGTCGCCCTCCGGCGAGAACGCCCAGCGCACGGCGTCCGGCGAGTCCCACGGCAGCCGGGAGTCGAGGATGAGGACGCGGCGGGACTTCTGGTCGGTGACGGCGACGGGCGGGGTGGGCTTGCCGCCAGCCGCGTGCGCGGCGGCGGCGGGGAGCGTGGCGGCCGCGCCCGCGCCGAGCGCGGTGAGCAGGGCCGTACGACGTGTGGGTCTGCCGGTCATGGGCACTCCTGACGGGTTGCTCTGATCAACATCATCCGCACAGTGCCACGCGGAACGACGGGAAGTAAGCCCTTGCGGTGGCTGTTTGGTGAATTCTGCGCATCTGTCCCGCCCGATGACTCTTGTCAGTGGCCGCCCTTACGATGACGAACGTGACCAGAGAAACGGTGGCGGACCCCGCCGCAGAAGAGCCGGTGGAGAAGCGCCTGGAGTCCCACCGCATCGAGCTGACCGGGTACTGCTACCGCATGCTCGGCTCCGCCTTCGAGGCGGAGGACGCCGTCCAGGAGACGATGGTGCGCGCCTGGAAGGGCTTCGATCGCTTCGAGGGCCGCGCGTCGATGCGCTCGTGGCTATACCGCATCGCCACGAATGTCTGTTTCGACATGCACGGCAGCCCTCAGCGCCGCGCCCGCCCCATGGACCTGTCGTCCCCCGGCGCCGCCACCACGCCCCCGGAGGCCGCCCTCGGCGCGGCCCTCCCGGAGGCCACGTGGCTGGAGCCGATGCCGGACACGAAGGTGCTCCCCCAGGGCGGCGACCCCGCCGAGGTCGCGGCCCAGCGCGACTCCGTGCGCCTCGCCTTCGTCGCCGCGCTCCAGCACCTGCCGCCGCGCCAGCGCGTGGTGCTGATCCTGCGGGACGTGCTCGCCTGGCGGGCAAGCGAGGTCGCGGAGCTGCTGGAGACCTCCGTGGCGTCGGTGAACAGCGCGCTGCAGCGCGCCCGCGCCACCCTGGCCGCCGAGGCCCCGGCCGACAGCGAGCCGGCCAAGCCGCTGGACGCGGACCAGCAGCGCTTCCTGGAGCGGTACGTCGACGCCTTCGAGCGGTACGACCTGGATGCGCTCACGGCGCTCATGCGCGAGGACGTCATCCTCTCCATGCCCCCGCTGCCGCTCTGGCTGCAGGGCCCGGAGGACATCCGCACCTGGTTCCTCGGCACCGGCGCGGTCTGCCGCGGCTCCCGCCTGGTCCCCTGCTCGGCGAACGGCATGCCGGCCTTCGCGCAGTACCACCCGGATCCCGAGAGCGGCGGTCACCGCGGCTGGGCGATCCAGGTCCTGGAGATCGAGGACGGCAAGGTCACCCACATGAACAGCTTCCTGGGCGTGGACCGGCTGTTCCCGCTCTTCGGCCTGCCGCTGGTGCTGGAGGACTGAGGCCGCGCGCTCCGCGGGGCCGCCCGCCACCCCGTCCGGACGCTACGGCGCCCCGCGGCCGGGAGCGGATCCGAAGGCCCGGTCCGCTCCGGCACGTCCGCCGCGGACCCCGCTCGCCACGGCCCGATGCGCCGGTGCCCGCCAGCGCGCCGGCCGTAGGCCGTCCCGCCGGATCACGTCCGCGAGATCACGTCCGCGAGATCCCGTCCGCCAGGCCCGGTCGGCGCAGCCCGGCCGCTACGGCCCGTCCGGCGAGGACTCAGCGCGGGTCTGCAGCAGCGTGCGCTCCTGCGCGTTGCGCGTCAGCTCCGCCGCCCGCGCGAACTCCTCCCGCGCCTCCTCCACCCGCCCCAGCCGCCGCAGCAGGTCGCCGCGCACGCTCGGCAGCAGGTGGTAGTCCTTCAGCGCCGGCTCGTCCGCGAGCCCGTCGACGATCCGCAGCGCGTCCTCAGGCCCGTACGCCATGGACACCGCCACCGCCCGGTTCAGCTCCACCACCGGCGACGGCGCCACCCGCGCCAGCGCCTCGTACAGCCGGACGACCTGCCCCCAGTCCGTGTCCTCCGCCCGCGGCGCCCGCGCGTGGCAGACGGCGATCGCCGCCTGCAGCGCGTACGGCCCGGGCCCCGGCGCCCCCGCCGCGACCAGTGACTGCGCCCGCGCCAGCGCCGCGAACCCGCGCCGGATCAGCAGGTGGTCCCACCGCCCGCGGTTCTGCTCCAGCAGCAGCACCGGCTCGCCGTCGGGCCCGGTGCGCGCCGCCGCGCGCGACGCCTGGATCTCCAGCAGCGCCGCGAGACCGTGCACCTCGGGGTCCTTCGGCATCAGCCCCGCCAGCACCCGCACCAGCCGCAGCGCGTCCTCGCAGAGCCCCGGGCGCATCCAGTCGTCGCCCGCGGTCGCCGAGTAACCCTCGTTGAAGATCAGGTAGATGACCTCCAGCACCGACTCCAGCCGCTCCGCCCGCTCGGGCCCCTGCGGCTGCTCGAACGGCACCTCCGCCTTCGCCAGCGTCCGCTTCGCCCGTACGATGCGCTGCGCCACCGTCGGCTCCGTGACCAGGAACGCCCGCGCGATCTCCTCGGTCGTCAGCCCGCCCAGCAGCCGCAGCGTGAGCGCCACCCGCGCGGGCGTCGACAGCACCGGATGGCAGGCCGTGAAGACCAGCCGCAGCAGGTCGTCCTCGATGTCGTCGTCGAGGACCGCGGCGAGCTGCGCCTCGCCCTCCGGGCGGCGGCTCTCCAGGTCGTGGCCGATCTCCGCCAGCTTGCGCGCGTAGCGCTCCTTGCGGCGTACGAGATCGATGGCCCGCCGTCTGGCCGTGGCCATGAGCCACGCGCCGGGGTTGTCGGGCACGCCCGACTCGGGCCACTGCTCCAGGGCCGCGACCAGCGCGTCCTGCGCCAGTTCCTCCGCCACCCCGATGTCGCGCACGATACGGGCCACGCCCGCGATGATCCGCGCGGACTCGATCCGCCAGACCGCCGCCACGGCGCGGTCGGTGGCCCCCCGCTCGGCGGCGGGCGGCCCTGGTACGTCCTCCCGCCGGGCGCGGGCGTCCTGCGAAGCCGTCACAGCCCCACATCAGAACAGCCCGCCCCGGCCGAAGGCAACTCACAACGACCCTGACCTGGGCCGTCACCTGCGGCTACGGCTCCATGATCTCCCGCAGCTCGATGGTGAGGGTCCACTCCTCGCCGTGCGCCTTCAGGAACCGGTTGGCCCACTCCAGGGCCTCTTCCTTCGACTTGACCTGGGCGATGAGGTAGCCGCCGACCAGTTCCTTGGACTCGGTGAAAGGACCGTCGACCACGGACAGCTTCCCGTGGTCGGAGACGACCCGTACGGCCTCCTCGTTGGGCTTCAGCCCGGCGGTGTCGAGCAGTACACCGGACTTGGTCATCTCCTCCAGCAGCTTGCCCATCTCGTCCATGATCTCCTGGCTGGGCATCCCGTCGGCGGGGCTGTTCTCCAGGTCCGGCTCGATCAGCATCATGTAGCGCATCGCGCGTCTCCTCGTTCTCGTCGCGGGCGGCCAGGTGCCGTCCTTCTGCCCATGCGTCGAACGGCACCCTGCCGGATCGACATCCCGCCGGAAGTTTTTTCCGCGACCTCAGCGCGCCACGAACTCGACCCGGAACATCCGGGGCCAGTACTTGCCGGTGAGCAGGAACTCGTCGCCGCCGGGGACGGCCGCGATCCCGTTGAGCTGGCGCGCCCCGGCCCGCAGTTCGGCGGGCGTGAGCAGCCCCGCGGCGTCGATGTCGGCGGTGACGGCGCCGGTGTCCGGGTCGATACGGACCAGGGTGTCGGTCTGGTAGACGTTCGCGTAGACGCTGCCGTCGGGGGTGCACTCCAGCTCGTTGAGCTGGTCGACGGGGGCGCCGGCGCGGGTGACGTCCACGTGTCCCGTGGGCTCGAACGTCTCCGGGTCGCGGAACGTAAGCCGGGAGCTGCCGTCGCTCATGACGAGCCGGCCGCCGGTGCCGCCGTCGGTGCGGTCCTGGCACAGGCCCCAGCCCTCGCCCTCGTAGCGCACGCGGCGCAGCTCCTTGAGGGTGTCCGCGTCACGCTCGATGGCGATGCCGTCCTGCCAGGTGAGCTGCCAGAGCCGGGGGCCGACGAGGGTCAGGCCCTCGCCGAAGAGCGGGGCGGGCAGATCGCGGCGGACGGTGGGGGTGCCGCCCGCGGGGCCACGGCGTACGGAGGAGGAGCCCTCCAGTCCCGTGCCCTCGTAGAGGACGTCCCCGCGCAGCTCCAGGCCCTGCGTGAACGCCTCGGCGTCGTGCGGCAGGCGCTCCAGCACCCGTACCCGCAGCTCCTGTACGTCCTGGTCCGTGGGAGCCGGGCTCCGGCCGGTCCCTCCCCCGCCGGCTACGCCCTCACCGGCGGAGGTGCCCCCATCAGCCGCCGCCCCGGGGTCCCCCGTCGAGCACGCGGCCAGCGCCGCGGCGAGGAGGACGGAGGCGGTCACGGCGATGCGGCGCATGGAGCCACCTTGGCACAGCCGCCGCACAGCACGGGGGCGGGGCGGCTCCGGCGGCGGAGGTGGCGTGGGTGGCGGCGGCGGGAGCGAAGGTGGCCGGAGCGGCGGCGGCGAGGGCGACGGACGCTACGTAGGCGACGGCACCGGCGGACGCCGCCGTGCCGGTCGCCATGGCCCGGCCGGGGCCGGGCGGTCCGGATAAGCGGGAGCAGCAGGCGTGGTGCGGCGCCAGGGCGGCTCCGCCGGATGCGGCGGCAGCGGCGACGATGAGCGCCGCCACCGCGGGAGACGGGCCCGCGGGGGCGGCGTTCTCCGGCGCCGGGACCCGGGGTGCGGGGGTCTCGGGCGCCGGGGTGTGGGGGGCGGAGGTGTGGGAGGCAGGGGTCCCGGAGGTACGGGGCCCGCCGCTCCGGATCGCGGCGTGCGCGGCATCGGCGCGACCCGTTCCGGCGCGACCGGCCCCGGCGTGCGCCGCGCCGGCGGGAGCCGTCTGGGCACGGCCGGCTTCGGACACACCTGTCCTGGACGCATCCGTCCCGGGCCTGTCGGGCCCGGGCGCCTCCGGCCCGGCCTCCGCGGCCGGTGCGCTGTCGTAGAGGGCCGCCGCCGCGGCCGCGCCCGCGTGGTACGCGGGAGTGGGCGCGGGTACGGAGCCGGGCGCGGGCGCGACCCCGTCCGGGGCCGCAGCGGGCTCCACCGGCTCCACCGGCTCGGCCGGTGCGACCGGCTCGGGCGGCGCGGCGGGGGCCGGCACCCTGCCGGTGACCGGCGCCGCGGCCTCGGCCGCCGGCCCCGCGGCGATCCCGGTGGCGATCCCGGTGGCGGGCTCGCCGGCCGGCTCCACCGGCGGCGTACGGTGCGCCTGGACCGTCAGCTCTATCAGCCCCGCCGCCGCGACCACGCCCGCTCCGATGGCGAGCAGGGCGCCCAGCGCCCCGTACCGCACCGTCTCGCCCAGCGCCGTGACGCCGACCGCCGCCGCTATCACGGGGTTGACCACCGTGAGCGTCGCCAGCGGTGCCGACAGCCCCGCGCCGCGGTACGCCGCCTGCGAGAGCAGCAGCCCGGCCGGGGCGAGGATCGCGATCATGCCGATGGCCAGCGGGTCCATGAAGTCCGCGGTGACGTCCTTGGTGAACACCGACGCCATGCCGAACGCCGCGCCCGAGGCCACCGCCAGCGTCACGCTGCGGGCCGCCACATGCCGTATCCGCGTACCCGCGAGCGTCAGCGCCGCCAGCGCGGCCACCGTCGCCACGGCGAGCGCCAGCGCCGTCGTCCCGCCCAGCTCCCGCGACTCCACCGGGTCGACCAGCGTCAGCAGCACCACGAGCCCCACGGTGGACAGCAATGCACCGCGCCAGGCGGCCCGCCCGGCGCGGCGGCCGAGGAACATCGCCGCCATCGGCAGCGCGAAGACGATGGTCAGCGCGCCCAGCGGCTGCACCAGGCTCAGCGGCCCGTAGGCGAGCGCCACCACGTGCAGCAGCGCGCCCGAGGCGTTGAGCACGACGGAGGCCCACCAGCTCCCGCGGTGCAGCGGCGCGAACGCGCCGCCCGCGCCGTCCGCGTCGGTCGTGGTGGCCGCGACACGCTCCTGGACGAGTGCGGCGCCGGCGTACGCCACCGCTGACACCAGCGAAAGCAACACCGACAGCATGAGTGGGCTCATATGGCAACGATCGCGCGATCGGTGGCGAAAGTCGTCATCCTGGCGGATGCTCTGGGTCGTACTGCCGGAGCAGTACGCCTCACCGGGGAACCCCTCCAGGGTCGCATTCCACGCCCTTAGCGGTCCGGACCGAAACCGCTTGCCGGCGGGTCCCCGGCGGTGCGGCCGGGGAGCGGCCGCGGCGGTTCCACGGCGCTACGGGCCGGGCGCCGGCCCGTAGCGGAGGGGCGCCGCGGCTCACGGCCAGGCGTAGAAGCCCTGCCCCGTCTTGCGCCCCAGCTCGCCCCGCGCGACCTTCGCCCGCAGCAGCTCCGGCGGCGCGAACCGCTCCCCCAGCGTCTCGCGCAGGTGCTCGGCGATGGCCAGCCGGACGTCGAGCCCGACCAGGTCCGTCAGCCGCAGCGGGCCCATCGGATGCTTGTAGCCCAGCTCCATCGCGGTGTCGATGTCCGCGGGCGCCGCCACGCCCTCCTCGGCCATGCGGATCGCCTCCAGGCCCAGGGCCACCCCGAGCCTGCTGCTGGCGAAGCCCGGCGAGTCCCGTACGACCACCGCCGTCTTGCCCAGCGCCCGCGTCCAGCCGCGCGCGGCCGCCAGCGCCGCGGCACCGGTCTCCGGCGCGGTGACCAGCTCGACCAGCTCCGAGGCGGGTACGGGGTTGAAGAAGTGCATGCCGAGGAACCGCCCCGGCCGGCCGAGGGCGGCGGCCAGTTCGGCGACGGACAGCGAGCTGGTGTTCGTCGCCAGCACGGCGTCCGGGCCCACCGCCCGCTCGGCGGCGGCGAGCACCCGCGCCTTCAGCCCGGCGTCCTCGGGCACCGCCTCCACCACCAGCTCAAGGCCCGCCTCCGCCGCCAGCTCCGCGAGGGAGCCGACGGCCCGTATCCGCGCGCGCACCTCGTCCGGGTCCACCCCCGCGGCCAGCCGGCCCCGCTCGGCGGCCCGCCGCAGCGCGCCCGCGACCCGCGCCACCGCGGCCGCCGCCGCGTCCGGGCCGCTCTCCACGATCACGACGCGCGACCCGGCGGTCGCGAACGACTGCGCGATCCCGGCGCCCATCCGGCCGCCGCCGACGACCGCCATGGCGCCCGGCGCCCCGGCGCCGGGCTCGTCGGGCGCCGTGCTGTGCTCCGTCATGTCGTACGTCCTGTCGTACCTCTTGACTGGGATCCGGCCGCTCCGCAAGCTAACCGAATGATCGGTCGGGCCACAAGGGGAGTCAGGTGGTGCAGCACATGACCTCGCCGCACGACGGCACGACGGTGTTCGCGGCCGACGTGGCCGCCCGCCGCCACGGCATCGAACTGCTGGAGGCCGCGCCGGGCGCCGCGACGCTGCGGATGGCGGTCACGGCGGAGATGGCCAACGGCCACGGCATCGCCCACGGCGGCTACGTCTTCCTCCTCGCCGACACCGCGTTCGCCTGCGCCTGCAACAGCCGCGGGGTCGCCGTCGCGGCGGGCGCGGACATCACGTACGCGGCACCCGCGCACGTCGGCGACGTGCTGGTGGCGCGGGCGGAGGAGCGGGTGTGCTTCGGGCGGAACGGGGTCTACGACGTGCGGGTGCTGCGCGGCGCCGAGGTGATCGCGGAGTTCCGCGGCCGGAGCCGTATCGTCCGCGACCCCTCGACGGGCGTGAAGGGGACGCACGGAGCCGGCGACGGCGGCGGTAACGGGGCGAACGGCGAGCACGACGGAACCGGCCCGGAGGGACGAGCGTGAGCGAGACGACCACCGGCACCCCCGCCCCGCTCCTCGACGACGGCGAGCGCATGACCCCCGGCGAGCTGGCGGCGTACCAACTCGACCGCCTCCGCGCCACGCTCCGCCACGCGTACGACAACGTCCCCCTCTACCGCCGCAAGTTCGACGCCGCCGGCGTCACCCCCGACGACTGCCGCACGCTCGGCGACCTCGCGCGCTTCCCCTTCACCACCAAGGACGACCTCCGGGAGGGCTACCCCTTCGGCATGTTCGCCGTCCCCGTCGCCGACGTCCGCCGGCTGCACGCCTCCAGCGGCACCACCGGCCTGCCCACCGTCGTCGGCTACACGGCGGCCGACCTCGACACCTGGTCCGGCCTCGTCGCCCGCTCCATCCGCGCCGCGGGCGGCAGGCCCGGGCACCGGGTGCATGTCGCGTACGGCTACGGGCTGTTCACCGGCGGCCTCGGCGCCCACTACGGCGCGGAGCGCCTCGGCTGCACCGTCATCCCCGCCTCCGGCGGGATGACCGCCCGCCAGGTGCAGCTCATCCGGGACTTCGCGCCCGAGGTCATCATGGTCACGCCCTCCTACATGCTGACGATCATCGACGAGTTCGAGCGCCAGGGCCTCGACCCGCGCGCCAGCTCGCTGCGCGTCGGCATCTTCGGCGCCGAGCCGTGGACGGAGGAGATGCGGCACGAGATCGAGGAGCGGGCCGGTCTCGACGCGGTGGACATCTACGGGCTCTCGGAGGTGATCGGTCCCGGCGTCGCGCAGGAGTGCGTGGAGACCAAGGACGGGCTGCACGTGTGGGAGGACCACTTCCTGCCGGAGGTCGTGGACCCGGTGACGGACGCGGTGCGGGCGGTGGGCGAGGGCGGCGAGCTGGTGTTCACGTCGCTGACGAAGGAGGCCATGCCGGTCGTCCGCTACCGCACCCGCGACCTCAGCCGGCTGCTGCCGGGCACGGCGCGGCCGGCGTTCCGGCGGATGGAGAAGGTCACCGGACGCTGCGACGACATGATCATCCTGCGCGGCGTCAACGTCTTCCCGAGCCAGATCGAGGAGATCGTCCTCCGCACCCCCGGGGTGGCCCCGCACTTCCAGTTGCGGCTGACCCGGCAGGGCCGTCTCGACCGGATGACGGTACGGGCCGAGGCCAGGCCGGGAGCGCCGGTGGAGCAGCGGACGGCGGCGGGCGAGGCGATCGCGCGGCGGGTGCGGGAGGGCGTGGGGGTGGGCGTGGAGGTGGAGGTCGTGGCGCCGGAGACGCTGGAGCGGTCGGTGGGCAAGATCCGCAGGGTGGTGGACGAGCGGGAGGGGTAGGCGGTACGGGCGAAGCCCCGGGCCTGCGCGCGCCCTCCGCCGCGGCTCAGCGGGCCGCGGCGCAGCGAGTTGCGGCGCAGCGAGTTGCGGCGCAGCGAGTTGCTCAGCGGGCCACGGCGCCCTCCGCCTGCTCGCCGTCCCGCGCCGCCCGCAGCGGCTTGGCGAAGCAGCGGCTGTCCTGCTCGAAGCGGTAGTAGCCGAACTTCTCCGTCGGCTCGTACCCCTCCGACAGGTACAGCGCTATGGCCTCCGGCTGCCTGTTGCCCGTCTCCAGCACCATCCGCGCCCGCCCCGCGGCCCGCGCGCTCTCCTCCAGCGCCGCGAGTATCCGCCGGGCAAGACCGCGCCCCCGGGCCTCGGGGACCACGTACATCCGCTTCAGCTCGGCGTCACCGGCCCGGTGCCCCTCGGGGGTCCCGTCCATGGCCCGCCAGCCGCCCGTGGCGAGCGGGGTGCCGTCGGCGTCGTACGCGAGCAGGTACAGCCCGCGCGGGGGCGTGAAGTGCCGCGGGTCCATCACCGTGTGATCCCCTTCGCCGTACCGCTCGGCGTACTCGAGCTGGACGCGGTCGTTGAGCACGACCGCGTCGGGGTGGTCGTAGGGCACGGCGACGATCTCCATGTCGGCAATGGTACGAAGCCGCCGCCGGGTGCCGAACCGGGCATCACGGTGCAGGTAGCCGGACCCGGAGACCGCGAGGGGGGCCAGCGGCCATACTTTGGGACCGTGGAGGAGAACAAAGGTCTGAAGGTCACGCCCGTCAACGCCGCCGCGATGGATCCGGCCGCTCTGCCCGGCCTCGTATCGTCGCCGCCCGACGAGAAGGAGAAGGAGCAGGACGAAGCAGAAACGACCGACGAGAAGAAGGACTCCGCGGACTCTGCGGAGGCCGCGGACGACGCGGACGCCGACAGCGACAAGGACGGGGCGGACGAGGCCGAGTCCGCCGCCGAGGACGCCGAAGGGGACACCGACGAGGACGCCGACGAAGACAAGGCGACCGCGGCCGGGGACTCCGAAGCCGACGACTCCGACGACGCCGACGGCTCCGACGCCGAAGGCCCCGTCTTCGAGGCCGCCGACCGCCGCGGCTCGGTGACCGTCGACAGCACCGGCGTCCGCTTCCAGCTCGACGACACCGAGGCCGAGTTCGCCTGGCCGGAGATCGGCGCGGTCGAGTACAAGACCTCCCGGTTCGGCCGCCGCCTCGTCCTCAGCGTCCACGACAGCCGCGGCATCTGCCCGGCCGAGGTGGAGGCCCCGGACAAGGCGACGCTGAAGACGTGGGCGGCCGATCTGGAGTCGGCTCTCGACGCCTACTTCGAGGAGTCGTCGTCGTAACGGCCCGCCTGCCGTAGACCCACCGGAAAGAGGTCACATACGCACAGAAGCGAACTAATCCGACCCGGGCGGCTCCCGCGGTGCCGTCGACGCCCCCGGCCCGCGGCGCCGCCGCCACGCCCCGTCCACCAGCGCCACCGCGCTGAAGCTCCCGTCCGCCACCCGGCGCGCGGACTCCTCCCACTCCCGGAGCACGCGCTGCCGCCCACCGGGGGTGGCGGTCCACGCGGCGCGCGTCACGGCCGGCCCGCCGTAGGCGGGGTCCCAGGTCAGTGCGTGGAAGGGGCCGACGCCGGGCACCTGGGTGGCCAGCATGTGCACGGTGCGCCGGTGGTACCACTTGCTGACCGTGGTGACGGACAGCCCGGCAGCCAGCGCCTCGTGCACGTACGGCAGTGAGAACGCGACGTTCTCCCAGGTGTTCGCCGACCTGTCCTCACACCGGATGGCCTCCTCCGGCACCCCGCGGGCCACCAGCAGCCGGCGGAACTCCCGCGCCTCGACGACGCCGTCGTGCCGGTTCACTCCCCCGGTGAGGATGACCAGGGGCGCCAGCCCGCGGTGGTGGCGCTCGGCGACGATCTCCACGGGCGGGCCGAACTGGTTGGTGCCGAAGACGAGATGCGCGGTGGCCCGCCCGGCGGGCGGCGGTGCGGAGACGTCCACGTACGCGGTGATCCCGGCGATCTCCTGTGCGCCGGGCCGGTGTTCGCTCATGTGCCCCTCGCGGACGGCCTCAGAGGGTGACCGCCACCGCGTTGAAGGTGGTGTCCGGTTCCTGGGGGGAGGTGAAGCGCGCGTTGACCAGATAGAGGCGGTTGCCGTGGCGGGCCGCCGTGGTGGGGACGTCGAAGCGGGGGTCCGTGATGGTGTGGTGCAGGGTGGCGGTGCGCATCGCGCGGTCGAGGCGGAAGACGGCGACCAGGTTGTCGCGGTTGCGGACCACGTACAGCGTGTGGCCGACGCGGACCAGGCCGTCGCCGTTGAAGACGTCGGCCGCGCCGCGCAGCGCGATCTCCGTGGCGTGGCCGGTCCGCACGTCGACGTGGTACAGGCGGCCGGGGATGCTGTTGACGACGATGACGCCGCGGCCGTCGGGGGTGTCGACGATGCCGTTGGCGTTGTAGACGTGGGGGGTCTGGACCCAGTCGCCGGTGAGCGGGAGGGCGCGGACGGCGCCGGAGCGGCCGCGGGGGACGGCGTACAGGACCGCCTCGTTGGAGTCGGTGAACCAGGCGCTGCGGCCGAGAAGGATCGTGTCGTTGATGAAGTGGCCGGCCGGGGACGTCAGCCGGTGGGTCGCGACCAGGGCGCCGGTGCGGGAGTCGATGACGCTCGCCGTACCGCCGGCGCCGCCCGCCACGTACAGCAGGCCGTCGCGGTCCAGCTTCAGGCCGATGGAAGCCCTGCCGAGGGCTCCGGCGCGGATGACCTTGAGCGCGCCGGTGCGCAGGTCGGCGCGGAGGATGGCGCCGTGCACACGGGAGCCCATGTAGGCGTACGGGCGGCTGCCGATGGTGATGCCCTCGGGGAGCCAGCCGTCGGGGAGCGGGAACTCGGCCGGCCAGTCGCCGCCGGTGCCGGCCGGCCTGCTGGTGCCGTACGGCGTGGTCGTGCCGGCCGGCCTGGTGTTGCCGGCCGGCATCGTCGTGCCGGACGGTCTGCTCGCGCCGTACGCCGCGCCCGTGCCGGCCGCCGTCGCGGCGGTGAGCGTGACGCCTGCGGCGGCGCCGAGGAGCAGGCGGCGGGAGAGTGCGGGGTGGTTCGGAGCCATGGTTGCGGGCCTTCCGTGACAGTGGACGGCAGGGGATTGCGCACCTGGTAACTCTGCGAACTCTCGACACAACGGATCGTCCGCGCGCCGGAGTTCCCCGCGCGACGTCCTCCGTGGGCCGTCCTCCACGCGACATTCCCCGCGCGGCGTTCCTCCACGCGTGGTTCCCCGCGCCCGGTTCCCCGCGCCCGGTTCCCCGCGCGCCCCCGCCGCGCCTGCCTGAGAAGATGACCCCATGCCGCCCCCCGAAGCATCGCCCCAGCGCAGCGCCATCGGCGTCCGCGACGTGGCCGCGCTGGCGCGGGTGTCGCCCACCACGGTCTCCAACGTGCTGTCGGGCAACCGCCCCGTCAGCGCGGCCACCCGGGAGCGGGTGCACTGGGCGATCGACCAACTCGGTTACCGCCCCAACCTCTCCGCCCGCAACCTCCGGCTGCGCCGCGCCGGCCTCATCGCCGTCGCCGTACCGGAGATCGACATCCCGTACTTCGCCGAGCTGACCCGGCACGTCGTCAAGGCCGCCCGCGAGAGCGGCTACACCGTGCTCATCGACCAGACCGAGGGCCGCCTGGAAGCCGAGCGCTTCGTGCTCAGCGGCATGAACCCCGGCATGGTCGACGGCGTTCTCTTCAGCCCTCTCGGCATCGAGCGGCACGAGTTCGACAACCGGCGCGGCAGCACCCCGCTGGTGCTCCTGGGCGAGCGCATCACCGGCACCGGCGTCGACCACGTGGCGATCGACAACGTCGCCGCGGCCGCCGACGCCACCGCGTACCTGCTGGGCCGCGGCCGCCGCCGCGTCGCCGCGCTCGGCCACCAGGAGCCGCGCGGCGGCGGCACGGCGCCCCGCCGGACGGAGGGCTACCGCCGGGCGCTCCAGGCCGCGGGCGTGCCGTACGACCCGTCGCTCGTCGTCCACACGCCCTCGTACCACCGCCGCGACGGCGCCCTGGCCATGGCCGCGGCCCTGGACCGCGGCGCCCGCCCCGACGCGGTGTTCTGCTATACGGACCTCCTCGCGCTGGGTGCGATCCACACGCTGCACGAGCGCGGGCTGCGGGTGCCGGAGGACGTGGCGGTCATCGGGATCGACGACATCGACGACGGCCGGTACAGCAATCCGACGCTGACGACGATCGCGCCGGACAAGGCGGAGATCGCGCGGACGGCGCTGGGGCTGCTGCTGGACCGGATCGCGGACGGGGGGCGGGCAGCGCGGCAGGTGGTGGCGGCGCACAGGCTGGAGATCAGACGGAGCGCGTGAGGCGGGGGCGTACGCGCGGACGCGCACACCCCCGGCTCACACGGGCGCGGGTCTACGCCCCCTGGGACTCCCCCTCCGACTCCTCCCCGGACTCCCCCTCGAACGCCGCCGGCCGGAGCTGCGCGGCCCGTACGCGGGCGACGTCCAGCTTCTCCGACCGGTCGAACCGGTAGATGCCGTTCTGCTCCTGGAAGACGTCGGTCAACTGCGTGTAGCAGTAGCCGAACATGTCCGGGTCGCCGAGCAGCACCCCCGTCAGCCCGGCGAACCGCTCGTGGAACGCCTCCTCGTCACGCGGCCGCTGCCCGTACCCCCACGACACCAGCCGGTCCTCCCCCGCGGCCGCGGCGTCCTCGGGGTTCCACCAGATGCCGCCGAACTCGCTGCAGAAGTAGGGCTGTCCGCCGTACGGCAGCGACCAGGTCTGCCCGGCCGCCTCGTCCTGCGGGTTGACGAAGGGGGTGCCCGCGCGCAGCCCGGCCATCAGCTCGCCGAATGCCTTCGGGTCCTGCTCGTAGCAGTGCGAGTCGTAGACGTCGGTCTCGGGTACGCGGTGGGCGTAACCGGAGGCGTCGAGTACGGGCCGGGAGGTGTCGGCGGCCTTGGTGGCGAGGAACATGGCGCGGGTGACGTCGTCGAGGACGCTCTGCCGGTCGGTGAGCACCTGCCGGGTCTCGTTGAGCGGGCACCAGCCGATGAGGGCGGGGTGGGAGTAGTCGCGTTCGACGGCCTCCAGCCACTGGGCGACGAAGCCGGCGGTCGGCTGCTGGTTGTCGGGCCCGACCGGGCCGCCGGTGCCGGCGCCCCAGTCGCCGAACTCGCCCCAGACCAGGTAGCCGAGCCGGTCGGCGTGGTGGAGGAAGCGCTCCTCGAAGACCTTCTGGTGCAGGCGGGCGCCGTTGAAGCCGGCGGCGAGGGAGAGTTCGATGTCGCGGACGAGGGCGGCGTCGTCGGGGGCGGTCATGAGGCCGTCGGGGTAGTAGCCCTGGTCGAGCACGAGCCGCTGGAAGACGGGCTTGCCGTTGATCAGGATCCGCTTGCCGTCGACCGTCACCGCGCGCAGCCCGGCGGTGCAGACGGCACGGTCGGTCACGGTGCCGTCGGGACCGGTCAGTTCCAGCGTCAGTTCGTACAGATGCGGATCCTCGGGGGACCAGGGGCGGCGCCGGTCACCGGGTACGGGCAGGACGAGGCGCGGCGCGAGGTCGAAGTCCGCGGCGACGGCGGCCTCGACGACGACGCCGTGCTCGTCGCGCAGTTCGGCGCGGACGCGGTGGCCGGTGCGGCCGCCGGCGAGGGGGACCTCGACGTGGAAGCAGCCGGCGGCCAGGTCGGGGGTGATCCGGGGCCGCTGGAAGTGGGTGTCCGCGACGGGCTCCAGCCAGACGGTCTGCCAGATGCCGGTGGTGCGGGTGTAGAAGCAGGCGTGGTTGTCGTACGCGGTCGACTGCTTCCCCCGCGCCTGCGGCCCCCGCGCGGCATCCCGCGCCCGCACCACGACGACGGCCTCCTCCCCGGCCCGTACGACACCGCCGAGATCGGCGCTGAACGGCGTGAACCCCCCGCTGTGCCGGGCGACTTCCCGCCCGTTGACCCACACGGTGGCATCGTGGTCGACGGCCCCGAAGTGCAACAGCACCCGCCGCCCGGCCCACTCCTCCGGTATCCGCACCGTGCGCCGGTACCAGACGGCGTGATGGAAGTCGGTGTCCCCGATCCCGGACAACTCCGACTCGGGGCAGAACGGAACGACGATGCGCTCGGGCAACTCGCTTCCGGCAAGCCCGCGCTCGAACCCGCTGTCACCGGGATCGCGGGCGAACTGCCAGGTGCCGTTGAGGTTGAGCCAGTCCGCCCGGACGAAGCCGGGCCGGGGGTACTCGGGCCGCGGCGTCCCCGCGGGGGCGGCGGGAGGGTGCGAATCGGGCATGGCGAAGGGTCTCCTGGGGGAGGACGTCAGATCGGACGGGATGCGGTCCCTGCCATCACAGCACCAAGATGCAACGTTGTAAACCATGCCGGAACCCCGCAGCCAACCCGGCCGCGTAACGTTAAAACCATGGGAGGTGCCCCGACCGCGGTCGCGGCGGCTGCCGCGCGGGAGGACTTTGCCGGGGCGGGTGCCCACGCCCAGAATGGCGCGGTGACTGATCTCTACGCGGTACGCGTGCTGGCCGTCGACCCACCGCGGCGCCGCATACGACTGCGGGTGACCGCCTTCAACCCGGACGTCTGGCACTGGCCGCTGCCCGACAAGAACTTCTTCCTCCGCGACCTGGAAGAGGACGAGGCCGTACTCGACCTTCTTGCCGACGAGGACGACGGGATCGAGCAGGACTTCGTCGAGAGCGCGGAGCGTACCGCGACCCGCAACTACCCCTTCACGGCTGAGGCCCAGGAACGGCTCTCCCGGAGCGGCAGCGGATTTCCCTGGGAGGACGAGGGGCCATTCGACGAGATGTCCCCCGAATCCGCCGCGGCCTTCCTCCGGTGCGAGGAGGTCCGCGCGGGGGCCGACTACGACGTCGTGGTCACCGACTCACGACTGATCGAGCATCTCAAACCCGGCCTCTGGTGGCGCACCACCGCTTACCCCGGCGCGGATTGACACGGCGAAGGGGCCCGTACCGGGCCTCCGGCCACCCGGGTGGGGCGGTGCGGCCGGAGGGGACGCCTGGCGGTGGGGGCGGGGGGTGGCGTCGGGGTGGGGGTTAGCTGCGGTCGTAGAGGGAGAACTGCTCCCAGGCACCGGAGACGGTCTCGGAGCGGGCGCGCAGCACGTACCGCAGGGGGCCGGTGTAGTTGTTCTCCATCGCGACGAACCGGCCGTTCAGCTCGGAGCGGAAGGCCCAGCGGTCGAGTTCCTCGTTGTACCAGAGCGTGAAGCGCTCCCAGGCCCCCGCGCTGGTGGAGCGGGCGCGCAGCACGTTCGCGGCGCTGCCGGTGAAGTTGCGCTCCACGGCCACGTACCGGTTGTTCGCCTTGGACTTCAGTGCGTACGTCTCGGTGGTCTCGTTCCAGATCAGGTCGAAGGTCTCCCAGGTGCCGGGGCTGGCGGACCGGGCACGCAGCACGCCGGTGCGCGGCGCGGCGTAGTTGACCTCGGCGGTCGCGAACCCGCCGTTGCGGACGGACTGGATCGCGACGGGCTCGGGCGCGCTCGCCGAGAGCGCACGCGCCCCCTCGGCCGCGGCGGCCGCCTCCGGGCCCTGCACTTCCTCCCACCCGCCGGGCAGCGCCGACGACGAACCGGGCTGCGCCGCGGCCGTCTCCAGCACGGGAAGCCCGAGCGCGGTGCACAGGCTGACCAGTACTACAAGCGTGCGTCTCACGTTGTCATGTCCTTCGTATCAGTCGATGCCTCGCGGCCCGCCGGGAGACCGGGTGCGCCGGCAGTTGTCGCGGAACGGCAGCGGCCGTCCGCGGCACGCGGCAGCGGACACCAGGACACGGAGATCCCACCCTCTGATTCCTGCGAGCACCGGCATCGTGCTCAGCAGCCCCACCCTTCCCCTACGGTGCACTTTCACATGCCCTATGCGGATTGCGGCCGGGGACCGACGATTGCGCCCCAACATTCCCGCCCCGTTCACCGGGGATTAGCAAGAGAACCGCCACCTCGTCGAAACCCGGAACGGCGGATGACGGATCGGGCCGGCCAGTCGAGTTCCTGCCGGCTGCTCCGGACCTCGGCGCCGGCGCCGTCGCGGGGTCGGCAGTGGCGTAGTTCGAGGACGCGGATCCGCACGATGGCGCCCTGCCGGTGGAGGGTCCAGCGGAGCTAGTGGGCCCGGCCCCGGCCGCTCTCGCGCATCCGCTGCCGGGCCCCGGAATCGACGAAGGCCCCGCACGGTCGAGAAGACCGGCGGGACCTTGTGAACCCCCTGGAAGCCGAATCCAGATCGGCTCTGAAGTGGGCCGTTCACGAGTGGGGTCGACCAGCACCGTCGTGGGCCTTTGAAGATCGTTCCCCGCGCACCGAGTGGTCGTTCCCCGCGGTTTCTGCGAGCGCGTTCTGGTCGACTCAGCAGCCTCCAGTCGTCGTAGTGCAGCCCGGCCTCACGGTCGGAGGTGGCAGTACCTCGCTACCACGGGCTTGGAAGGCTGCGTTCTCGCCAGGGCACCGTAGCCCTGGACATGGCTGCCCCGTGCTGGGCTGCATCGCAGCCGTGCGCTCCGGCTGCGGCTGGACCTGCTCTGACCGGCTGGAAGGCTGCGGTATCCTGAATGCGCTTCCATTTGTCAGTTCCGCAGGCCGAGGATGGGCTCTTCATGGGCGGTCCCACCGTGTATGACGTCGCCGAGCGCGTCGGCGTGTCCATCGCGACGGTGTCACGTGTGTACCGGAGCCCCGACAGCGTCCGCTCGGAGACCCGCGAAAGGGTCCTGTCCGCCGCCCGTGAGCTCGGGTACGTGCCGAGTGCGAGCGCGCGCGGGCTGGCGAGCCGGGTCACCGGCGTGCTCGGGTTGTGCTTCCCCGACTTCGCCGAGCCCGCGGCCGACGACTCCTCCGACCCCCAGGGCGCGGAGCTGAGCCTGTACGGCGACGAGGTGATCCGGGGCATGGAACGAGCCGCCCGGCGGCGTGGCTACGCCTTGCTGATCTCGGCGTCAGCCGCCGACCGGGCGGGAGAGTCGATGGCGGAGATCGCCGGTCGCGTCGACGGGCTGGCGTTGCTCGCCCAGCAGTGGCCTGCCGCGGAACTCGACGTCGTCTCGCGGCGGCTGCCCCTCGTGGTGCTGGCCGGGCAGCGGCACCCCGGACTCGACCGGGTCGAGGTGGCCAACTTCGACGGTCAGTTGGCGCTCACCCGGCACCTTCTCTCCGATCACGGGCTCCGCCGGCTCGCCTTCCTCGGGGGCCCCGAGGACTCCCCGGACGCGCAGGCCCGGTTCCGCGGCTTCCAGGCGGCCCTCCTCGAAGAGGGGCTGGAGGTGCCCGAGTCCCCGGACACGCGGGGAGACCTGACCCTGGCCGCCGGCCGCAAGGCGGTGGCGGAGCTGCTGGACCGGGGCGGGCCCCGCCCCGAGGGCCTGGTGTGCGCCAACGACCAGATGGCCGTGGGCGCCCTGCAGGCACTGGCCGAGCGGTCGATCGGGGTTCCGGGTGACATGAGTGTCACGGGTTTCGACGGGATCCCGTTGAGCGGGGCGGTCAGCCCCTCGCTCACCACGGTCAGGCAGCCGATGGGCCGCCTGGGCGAGGAGGCGGTGGAGGTGCTGCTCGCCAGGCTGGCGGACCGCGCCCTGCCCGTCGTGGCCCGCACTCTTCCCACGGTCCTGGTCCGCCGGGTGAGTTGCGGCTGCCCTTCCTGACCTCTCGGGGACCTGCGTCGGATACCCGGCCCGGTTTTTACGTCACCGTTACTGAAGCGTTATCGAGTCGACCCTTGTGAGGGGCGGCGAGTTTCCGCCAGGGTCATGTATGCGCTTACAAACCCGCGTGTGCACTCGATAGGAGCCCCTCATGGCCCGCAAAGCCCGGATTGCCACTGCACTTGCCGTCGTCTCAGCGCTGGGACTGGCCGCTTGCGGCGACGGCGGGGGCGGCGAGGTGGGCGCCGACGCCGAACAGACCCTCACCGTCTGGGCCATGGGGGAAGAAGGCACGCACATCCAGGAAATAGCGAAGAAGTTCAACAAGGACCACCCGAACATCACGATCAAGGTGACCCCCATCGGCTGGGACGTCGCCCATCAGAAGCTGGTCTCCGCCGCAGCCGCGGGCAAGCTGCCGGACATGGCGCAGCTCGGCTCGACCTGGGTGGGCGAGTTCATCGACCTCGGCGTCCTGGAGCCGGTGGACACCGGCGCCTTCTCCGCCGACGACTTCTTCCCCGCCGCCTGGGAGGGCAACGAGCGGGACGGCGAGGTCTACGGCGTGCCGTGGTACGTCGACACCCGTGCCCTGTACTACCGCACCGATCTGGCCGCGAAGGCCGGTGTCGACAAGGCCCCCGAGACCTGGGCCGACCAGCTCGCACTTGCCGAGGCGTACCAGGGGCTGGACAGCACCAAGTGGGGCTTCTCCCTCCCGGCCGGCGGCGTCGGCTCCTGGCAGAACTGGATGCCGTACTTCTTCTCGGCGGGCGGCTCGCTGATGGACGACGACGGCAACCTCACCCTGGACTCGCCCGAGGCGGTCGCGTCCTTCACCGAATACCGGAAGTACTTCGACAAGGGCCTGTCCAAGAGCACCCCCGAGCCCCCCGGCTACGACGTGATCAAGGACTTCGGGGCGGACCGCGTGCCGATGTTCGCCTCCGGGCCCTGGATGGTCCAGAACATCACGGACCAGACCCCGCAGTTGAAAGATAAGTGGGACGTCGTACCGCTGCCGGCCGGCGACGAGCCCGCCTCCATCATCGGCGGCGCCTCCCTGGTCACCTTCGCCGACAGCGGGCACAAGGCGGCGGCGAAGGAGTTCACGTCGTTCCTCTCCGACCCGAAGACGCAGGCCGACTGGTACGAGATGGCCAAGTCGCTGCCGGCCAACACGGCCGCCTGGGACGAGCCGGCGCTCCAGAACGCCGACATCAAGGTCTTCCAGAAGTCCCTGGACACCGCCGGCACGATTCCGCCGCTGGCGAAGTGGGAGGAGATCGCCCACGAGATCGACCTCACCCTCGAGGAGCTGGGCAAGGGCGGCGACCCCGCCGACCTCGCCAAGCAGCTCCAGGAGAAGACCGAGGGTCTGGCGGGCTGAGGCATGACCTCCGCCACCGCCAAGCCAGACGTCGCCGAGCGGGCGGCCTCCCGGGCGGGCAGCCCGGGAGGGGCCGGCGGCCAGGCGCCACCCCGGGCGTCCCTGCGCCGCGACCGGCTGTCCCGGCACAACCTCTCCGGCTGGCTGTTCTCCACCCCTTTCCTGGCCTTCTTCTTCACCTTCATGGCGTTCCCGATCGTCGCGACGCTCCTGATGAGCTTCACCGACTTCGGGCTGCGCAACGTCACCGACCCGCTCTCCGCCGACTTCACGGGCCTGGACAACTACAGCAGGCTCTTCGGCGACGAGAAGTTCGTGCGGGCGCTGCTCAACACCGGCTACTTCGTCGTCCTCGGTGTGCCGCTCACCATCGGCAGCGGGCTCGTGGCCGCGGTGCTGCTGAACTCCGGCATCGACCGGCTGCGCACCTTCTTCCGGGTCGGCTTCTACGCCCCGGTGGTCACCGCCATCGTCGCGGTCGCCGTCGTCTGGCGCTTCGTGCTCGACCCGACCGAGGGCCTGATCGCCGGGCTGGCGGCCCAGGTCGGACTGACCGCCCCGGACTTCCTGGCGTCCGAGACGCTCGCCATGCCCTCGCTGATCGTGATGGCGGTCTGGCGCAACATGGGCACCGCGATGGTGCTCTTCCTCGCCGGACTGCAGTCCATCCCGACCGAGGTGCGCGAGGCCGCGCGAATCGACGGAGCGGGCGCCTTCCAGGAGTTCCGCCGGATCACGCTGCCACTGCTGCGGCCCACCATGCTCTACGTCGCCGTCATGACCAGCATCGGTTTCCTCAACGTCTTCGAGGAGCCGTTCGTGATGACGAACGGCGGTCCCTCGGACAGCACCCTGACCGTCTCGCTGTACATGTACCGCGAAGGCTTCAACTTCTTCCACATGGGTTACGCCAGCGCGATGGCGTACACGCTGTTCGTGATCATTCTGGCCGTCACGCTGCTGCAGCTCAGGCTGCTGAAGGACAAGACGAAATGAGCACCACCACCGCATCGAACAACGGCTATGCGAAACGCGACGCCCGAGCCCGGCGGCGCAAAGCCCTCACCTACGCGGCCCTCGGCATCGGCCTGCTGATCACCGCGGCTCCGTTCCTGTGGATGGCCCTGTCCGCCTTCAAGACGGAGCAGGAGCTCTCCGCCAGCCCGCCCCGGTGGATTCCCCGGGAGTGGACGCTCGACAACTTCCGCACGCTGCTGGACCTGCTGGACGCGCCACTGTATTTCTTCAACTCCACGGTGGTCGCGGTCTGTGTGACCCTGTGCAACCTGCTTTTCTGCTCGATGCTCGGGTACGCGCTGGCCAAACTCAACTTCGCCGGCAAGAAGCTGGTGTTCGGCATCGTGATGGCCGCCCTGATGGTGCCCGGCAATCTCATGCTCATGCCGAAGTTCGTCATGATGAGCAAGCTGGGGCTGATCGACACCTTCGCGGCGCTCATCCTGCCGTTCGCCGCGGGAGCCTTCGGCGTCTTCCTGATGCGGCAGTTCATGTCGAGCGTCCCCGACGAACTGCTGGAAGCCGCCCGGGTGGACGGCGCACGCGAGTGGTACATCTTCTGGCGCATCGTGATCCCACAGGTCAAGCCCGCACTCGCCACCCTCTCGATCTTCGTGTTCCTGGGCTCCTGGAACAACTTCCTGTGGCCCCTGGTCGCGACGAACGACGCCGACAAATACACCCTGCCCGTGGCGCTCGCCACCTTCGCCACCGACCCCACCAAGGCCGACGGCTCCAACGGCGTCCTGATGGCCGGCGCCTTCCTGGTGGTGCTGCCGGTGCTCGTCGTCTTCATCATGCTGCAGCGGTTCTTCACCCAGAGCATCGCCACCGCGGGGCTGAAGTAGTCCGCTGCCCGGGCCGTGAGGGGCCGCCGACAGCCTGACGGCCCGCGGTCCCTTACGGCCCACCACCCGCAGAGCACACTCCGATCACCGCACCCCCATGCATCTGCCTGCACACAGACACCTGCTGTCAAGGGAGTTGGATCGCTCATGGACCGCCGCTCGTTCCTCGCAGCCACTGCCGTCACCGCCGGAGCCGCGGGCTCCGCCGGTCTCGGCGCTGCCCCCGGGCACGCCGCAGCGCGCTCCGCACCGGACCCGGAGCCGGTGCTCACCGGCTGGTTCGAGGACACCTACCGCTCGCTCGAGGCGATGGTCGCCGACACCGGGCTGCCCGCCGACAACATCGACCTGAGCGGCGGCGAACCCGTCCTGACCGAGAACACCTCGGTGACCAACATCGGCTGCTGGATCTGGTCCACCGTGGCCGCCGCCGGCCTCGGCGTCATCAGCGAGCGTGAGATGCACGCACGCCTGGCGCGTACGGTGGCCACCATCGAGCGGATGGAGCGAATCCACGGATTCTGGTTCAACTGGTACCAGACCTTCACCGGCGAGGTGCTCGACGAGTGGCCCGGCAGCGGCGCCCCCGTCGACCACCTGCTCTCCACCGTCGACAACGGCTGGCTGGACGTCGCCCTCCGCATCGCCGAGGACGCCGACCCCCTGCTGCGCGGCCGTATCCGCAAGCTCCGCGAGGACATCGACTGGTCCTTCATGTACGTCCCCTACGACCCGGCCGACCCCGTCGCCCACCCCGGCCATATGTCCACCGGATTCCGGCTCGCCGACGACGCGCTCACCCCCCATTTCTACGGCGCCCTCGTCTCCGAGACCCGCATCGCGGGCTACCTCGGCATCGCCGACAGCACCGTCCCCGGTGACCACTACTGGCACATGCTGCGCACCTTCACCCCGGACCAGGCACAGGAGATGCCCCCCGGCGGCGACTGGGTCGTGCGCGACGGCGTGCGGTACTTCAACGGCCACTACACCTACCGCGGCCGCCGCCACGCGCCAGGCTGGGGCGGCTCGATGTTCGGCGCTCTGATGCCGGAACTGTTCGTGCCCTCCGCCCACTGGTCCACGTCATGGCGCACGAATCTCACCCACCACGTCCTGGGGCACCGCGACCACGGCCTGCTCGACGCCGAATACGGCTACTGGGGCTTCTCGCCGGCCAACGTGCCCGAGGGCGGCTACCAGGAGTACGGGGTGCAGTACTTCGGCATCTCCCCCGAGGGCTACTGCTCCAACACCGACCGCACCTACGTGCCGTACGGCGAGCCGAAGCCGGACCCCTCCGCCTACACCAACGGGGTCGTCACCCCGCACGCCGCGGCGATGGCGCTCATGGTCGCGCCGCGGTACGCCTTCGACAACCTCAGGCGCGTCGCCCGCGACTTCGACGCCTACGAGCGCGGCTTCGGCTTCTACGACTCCGTCAACGTCGGCACCGGCAAGGTCAGCGACCGGATGCTCTCCCTGGACCAGGGCATGTTCGCCGCCGCGCTCGCCCAGGTGCTCAGGCCCGGCCTGCTGCAGCGTCCCTTCCGCACCGGCGGTTTCCGCCGCACCCTCAAGCCGCTGCTGGCCAAGGAGGACTTCGGGATATGAGCACCCTGCCGGTCACCACCCCCAGCCGCAGGACGGTCGTCGGCGGCCTCGGCGCCGCCGCCGTGGCCACGTCCGGCGCCCTCGGCAGGACCCCGGAGGCGTCCGCCGCCGGCGCCCCGGCGGCCGCGCCCGCCTCCGCGGCCGGTACGCGGCGCGCGGCCGATCCCGTCACGTACCGGAACAAGCAGATCCACATCGACGGCGAGCCGGCGCTCGTCCTGGGCGGGGAGATCCACTACTTCCGGCTCAAGCGCGGCGACTGGCAGTCCCGGCTCGACAGGGCCAGGGCGGCCGGGCTCAACGCCATCGCCACGTACATCCCCTGGATGTGGCACGAGACACCGGACGGCCGTATCGACGTGACGGGACGCACCCGGCCGGAGCGTGACCTCGGGGCCTTCCTCGACCTGTGCTTCGAGAACGGCTTCGACGCCGTCGTCCGGCCCGGTCCGTTCACCATGGCCGAGCTGAAGGGCGAGGGAGTGCCGGAACGGGTGCGCAGGGAGCACCCGGAGATCAACCCCAGGGGCTGGCACGGCGCCGAGGGCACCACGCCCGCCGTGGACTACCTCGCGCCCGCGTTCCTGGAGGAGACCCGCCGCTGGTACGACGCCGTCATGCCGGTCATCGCCCGACGGCTGCGCGGCGACGGCCGGCCGGGTGTCATCGCCTGCCAGCTCGACAACGAGATCGGGATGCTCGACTGGGTGAGCAACACCCCCGCGCTCACCGACCACGTGCTGCGGGACTTCCGGGGCTGGCTGGAGCGGACGTACGGGGACGGCCTGGCCGGCCGGTACCCGTTCGCCGGGGAATCCGACGGCGCGTTCGACGAGGGCGTCCGTGAGCCCGCCGACGGCTACTCCGCCGCCCTCATGCACGACTTGGGCACCTTCATGCGCGGCCGCTTCGCCCGCTACGTCGATGCGCTACGCGAGGCCGCGGAGGACAACGGGGTGCGCGGCATTCCGTTCCTCGTCAACATCCACGGCACCGGGGGCGATCGGGGCACGAACTTCCCCATCGGCATCAGCCAGTTGATGGAAACGTACTCCGGCAAGCCCGGGCTGATCTCCGGCGCCGACTTCTACCTCGGCGACCTGACGTTCCGGAACGTCACCGACCTGTATCTGGTCAACTCGTTCATGGACGCGACGAACGACGGCGACCAGCCGGTGACCGCCCTGGAGTTCGATGCCGGTCACGCCGACTACGGCAACGACCTCGACAACCAGTCCGGCGCCGAGGCGGCCGACCTCAAGACCCGGCTCTGCCTGGCCCAGGGCGCCAAGATGATCAACTACTACCTGTTCGCCGGCGGGTTCAACCCCAAGCTCGACGAGCCGCTGGACGACGGGAACGACCGCATCGGATCCACCGGGGAACGCCACGGCTTCGCCGCCCCCGTCGACCCCGAGGGGCGGCCCGGTCCCAGCTATCCCTCCCTGGTCCGCACCGCCCGTGCGGTCCGCGCCAACGCGGCCGTGCTCGCGCCGATGCGGGCGGAGTACGACGATCTCGCCCTCGGCTTCGTACCGGATCACTACCTGACCGAGTACCGCCCCGACACCGACGCCGTGCGGGACGTGCTGAGCGATGTCGAACCGGTACGGGGCTTCGGCCCCCGGGGCGCGCTGTCCCGCGGCATGCTGCTGGGCGGCTACCGCTACCGCAGCGTCGACCTGCAGGCCGGTGATCTCGACCCGGCCCGTACTCCCGTCCTCGGGCTGGCCACCGGCGAGTACCTGGACAGCGTGGTCCAGCGGCGCCTGGTGCGCTATCTCCGGGCGGGCGGCAAGCTGCTGCTCTCCGGTCTGCTGCCGGGCAAGGACATGTCCGGCCGCCCGTCGGCCGAACTGCGTGACGCGCTCGGGCTGACGCCCGGCAAGACCCTGACCGACGCGAACCGGTTCTCCCTCTCGGTGACCGCACACGGCTGGGCCGCACCGCGCGCCGAGATCCGGGTGCCCAAGGCGCAACTGTGCACGGCGAGCCGCGGGAGCCGCGCCGACATCGTGCTGCGTGAGCTGTCCACGGGCCAGGGCTGCGGATTCGACATTCCCGTCGGCGCGGGCCGGGCCGTCGTCGTCACGAGTGCGTACCGCTGCGACCTCGGATTCTGGACAGCGGCGCTGCGTCGGCTCGGCGCCGAGCCGCGCTTCACCCACGACGCGAAGCTGCCCGGCGTCTTCCTGGCCACCACGGCCGACGGCGACGGCGGACGGATGCTGCACGCCTTCAACATCTCCTCCGGATACGGGCAGGACGTCACCTTCGCGGAGCGCGGCAAGCCTCTCTTCGGCGGTGAGCGGCTGCACCTGCCGGGGCGCGGCGCGGCGATGCTGCCGCTGGGAGTCCGTACGGGCGGCCTGCGGATCGCGTACGCCACCGCGGAGATCAGCGAGATCGCGGACGGGCGGATGGCCTTCCGGGCGCTCGGAGACGAGGCGGTCGTGGCCGTCGACGGACCGGCCCGCTGCGCGGGGGCGAAGGTCTCCGTGGAAGGCGGCCGGACGCTGCTGCGCGTGCGACGGCGGGAGTTCACCGTGCACCGGGGCTGACGCGCCCCGTGGGCCCGCGGCACCCAGGATCGCGGGCCCACGGGGGAGCCGCGACTTCCGTATGTATGCGCTCGCACCCCGGCTGATGATCCCGCCGGGGCGCGTCACCAAGGCAAGAGGACTTCGGATTCACATGCACGGACCGCACGAAGGCAAGGTCAAGGACCTGATCAGCAGGATGACCGTCGAGGAGAAACTGGGCCAGCTCCAGCAGTTGACCTGGACCGGGGCGACCGGACCCGGCGGCGGCCAGACCGAGGAGGTCGAGCGAGCGGCCCGGGCCGGCCTGCTCGGCTCGGTGCTCAACCTGCACGGGGCCCGGCACACCAACTCCCTGCAGCGGATGGCCGTGGAGGAGTCCCGGCTGGGGATCCCGCTGCTGTTCGCGCAGGACATCATCCACGGCTTCTGGACCACCTTTCCCATCCCGCTTGCGGAGGCCGCCGCATTCGATCCCGCGGTCGTCGAGCGCGACGCCAGGGTTTCGGCGAAGGAGGCCCGTTCCAACGGAGTGCGCTGGACCTTCTCGCCGATGATGGACGTCACCCACGAGCCCCGCTGGGGCCGGATCGCCGAGAGCTGCGGCGAGGACCCGTACCTGAACGGTGTGCTCGCGGTCGCCAAGGTCCGCGGCTACCAGGGCGACGACCTGGCCGCCGACGACAGCCTGGCGGCCTGCGCCAAGCACTTCGTGGCGTACGGCGGCGCCGAAGGCGGGCGCGACTACAACACGGTGGACGTCTCGGAACAACGGCTGCGCAACCACTACCTGCCGCCGTTCAAGGCGGCCGTGGACGCCGGAGCGGCCACCGTCATGGCGGCCTTCAACACCGTCAGCGGCGTCCCCGCGCACGGCAACCCGCACACCCTCACCGGCATCCTCAAGGAGGAGTGGGGCTTCGAGGGGCTCGTCGTCAGCGACTACACCGGCGTCGAAGAGCTGATCGCGCACGGGTACGCCGCCGACGGAGCCGACGCCGGGCGGCTGGCCCTGACGGCGGGCATCGACATGGAGATGGTCAGCACCCGCATCGCCACCCACGGCGCGCAACTGCTCGCAGCCGGGCGGATCAGGGAGGACCGGATCGACGACGCCGTCGCGCGCGTGCTGCACCTGAAGTTCGCCCTCGGTCTCTTCGACGACCCGTACACCGACGAGGACGCCGCCATCGACGCGCCGACACCCGAGGCACGCGCTGCGGCGCGCGAGACCGCCGCCCGCTCCATGGTGCTGATGAAGAACGACGGTGTCCTGCCACTGGACCGCGGCCTCCGCTCCGTCGCCGTGGTCGGCCCGTTCGCGGACTCCACCGACCTGCACGGCACCTGGGCCGGCCCCGGCTGCCGGCGGTTTCCTTCCGTGAGCGTCCTCGACGCCGTACGTGCCGCTGCCCCCGGCGCGGAGGTCACCCACGCCGCGGCGGACCCCGCGCGGGCCGCTGCCGCGGCCGGCGCCGCCGACGCCACCGTCGTCGTGGTCGGCGAGGCCCCGGAACTGAGCGGTGAGGCCGCCGCGCGCAGCGACATCTCTCTGCCTGCCGGACAGCGGGAGCTGATCGCCGCGGTCGCGGCCACCGGCAAGCCGTTCGCTGTCGTCCTGGTCAACGGACGGCCCTTGACGATCGGCGACTGGGCCGGCGACGTCCCGGCCCTGCTGGAGGCATGGCACCCGGGCATCGAGGCCGGCAACGCCGTCGCCGACGTGCTCTTCGGCGCGGTGAACCCCGGCGGCAAGCTACCGGTGACCTTCCCCCGCACCGTCGGGCAGATCCCCCTCTACTACAACCGGGAGAGCACCGGCCGTCCGTACGACCCGGAGGAGAAGTACACCTCGAAGTACCTCGACCTGGCCGACGGGCCGCAGTTCCCCTTCGGCCACGGCCTCAGCTACACCGCTTTCAGCACCGGGCAGCCCCGGCCCGTCCGGGACACGGTCACCGCCGAGGCCCTTGAGCGGGGCGAGCGGATCGGGATCGAGGTCGAGGTCTCGAACACCGGCGACCGCACCGGCGACGAGGTGGTGCAGATGTACGTGCACGACCCGGTGGCGAGCATCGCCCAGCCGGTGCGCCGGCTGCGCGGCTTCACCCGCGTCACCCTCGGCCCGGGGGAGAAGCGCACCCTGCGCTTCTCACTCGGCGCCGAAGACCTCGGCTTCTGGACCAACGACGCGGCCGGGCAGTATGTCGTCGAGCCGGGCCGGATCGACGTGTACGTCGGCAGCAGCTCCCTGACGGAGGCCCGCTGCACGCTCACGATCGCCTGAAGGCACCCGCGTCCGCCCCTGCACCACGGAGGTTCGCCAGCATGACCGCGCTCCGGCGGCCGAACATCATCCTCTTCATGACCGACGACCACGCGCCGGCTGCCATCAGCGCATACGGCAGCGTGATCAACAGGACCCCGGCGGTCGACCGCCTCGCCGCCGAGGGCACCGTCTTCGAGAACGCCTACTGCACCAACGCCATCTGCTCCCCGGCCCGAGCCACCCTGCTGACCGGCACCTACAGCCACGTCAACGGCATGACCTCGCTGGAGAGCCCCACCCACAGATTCGACGCGGCCCAGCCGTCGTTCCCCAGGATGCTCCAGGACGCCGGCTACCAGACGGCCATCGTCGGCAAGTGGCACCTGGGCCACGGCGCGGGCCACGACCCGCAGGGCTTCGACTACTGGGAGATCCTGCCCGAGCACGGCGTCTACCACGACCCCGAGTTCCTTACCGCCGAGGGCCGCAGGACCTACCCCGGCTACGTCACCGACATCATCACCGACCTCGCCCTGAGCTGGCTGGACAAGCGGGACCCGGACAAGCCGTTCTGCCTCCTCATCCAGCACAAGGCGCCCCACCGGGCGTTCGAGCCCGCACAGCGGCACGCTCACCTCTACGAGCACGAGGACGTCCCCGCACCCCCCACGCTGCACGACGACCTGGCCGGCCGCGCCCCCGCGGCCCGCGAGGCGGCGATGAGCATGGAGGACCTCACCACCGAGGACTTCAAGGGCGTGCCGGTGCCGCCGGGTATGTCACCGCACGACGAGCGCGAGTGGCGCTACCAGCGCTACATCAAGGACTACCTGCGGGTCATCGCGGCCCTCGACGAGAACGTCGGCCGCGTGCTGCACTACCTCGACGTCAGCGGCCTCGACGGCTCCAGCGCCGTCGCCTACACCTCCGACCACGGCTTCTTCCTCGGTGAACACGGCTGGTTCGACAAGCGCTTCATGTACGAGGAGGGCATACGCATCCCGCTCGTGGTCCGCTGGCCGGGCCGTACGGCGCCAGGATCGCGCAGGCGGGAGCTGGTGGCGAACGTCGACTTCGCCCCCACACTGCTGGACCTGGCCGGCGTGGCTCCGCACCCGCGGATGCAGGGCGAGTCGCTGGTGCCCCTGCTGCGGGGCGAGGAGCCCGAGCGCCGTCGGGACGCCGTCTACTACCGCTACTACATGCATCTGGACGACTGCCACAACGTGCAGGCCAGTTACGGCATCCGCACGGCGGCGCACAAGCTGATCCGCTACCCCGGCCACGGCTCAGGCGCCGACGGCGCCAAGGTCCTTCCGCGCCCCGCCGCCTGGGAACTCTTCGACCTCACGACGGACCCCCACGAGCTGCACAACCTCTACGACGATCCGCGCTGCGCCGATGTCGTACGCGACCTCACCGGCCGGCTGGCGGCACTGCAACGCGACGTCGGCGACACCCCGGACGGGCACCTACTCGAAGGAGCGGCCGCATGACCTCGTCCCCGCCGGCCTGGCTGGCCGACGCCGTCCTGTACCAGGTCTACCCCCAGAGCTTCGCCGACTCCGACGGCGACGGCATCGGCGATTTCGCCGGCATCGAGCAGAAGCTGGACCACCTGGCCTGGCTGGGCATCACCACCATCTGGATCAACCCGTGCTTCACCTCGCCGTTCCACGACGCCGGCTACGACGTGGCCGACTTCCTCACCGTCGCACCCCGCTACGGCACCAACGACGACCTGGCCGCACTCGTCGACAGCGCCGGCCGGCGCGGCATCCGGGTGCTGCTCGACCTGGTCGCCGGCCACACCTCCGACCAGCACCCCTGGTTCACCGCCTCCGCCGGCGACCCAGGCGACCACCGCTACATCTGGGCCCCGGAGGACCTGCGCCCGCCGGGCTACCAGCCCTCACCCGGCAGCCGCCCCGGCTGGTACAGACCGAACTTCTTCCCCAGCCAGCCGGCGCTCAACTTCGGCTACGCACGCGCCGACCCCGGCGAGCCGTGGCGCCTGCCGGTAGACGCCGAGGGCCCGCGCGCCAACCGGCAGGCGCTGCGCGACATCATGGACCACTGGCTGGCCCTGGGCCTGGCCGGATTCCGTGTCGACATGGCCGCCTCCCTGGTCAAGGACGACCCCGGGCACGTCGAGACCGCGAAGCTGTGGACCGAGCTGCGCGGCTGGCTGGACGGCGCGCACCCGCAGGCCGTGCTGCTGTCCGAGTGGGGCGACCCCGGGACCGCCGTCCCGGCCGGCTTCCACGGCGACTTCTTCCTGCAGTTCGGCGGAGACGACGACGGCCTGCCCCTGCGCTCGCTGTGGAACAACGACGCCGGCACGGTCAGCGAGGAATGGGCCCCGGCCAGACCCTATTTCGACGCCGAGGGCGCCGGCACCCCCCAGACCTTCCTGACCGCCTGGCGGGCGGCGACCGACACGATAGGCGATGCCGGCTTCGCCGTCCTGCCCTCGTCCAACCACGACTTCTCCCGGCTGGCCTGCGGCCCGCGTACGGCGGAGCAGTTGCCGGCCGCGTTCGTGTTCCAGCTCACCTGGCCCACCCTGCCGGCGATCCACTACGGCGACGAGATCGGCATGCGCTACCTCCCCGGGCTGCCCGACCACGAGGGCAGCGTCCTGGGCCCGCGCTACAACCGGGCGGGTTCACGCACCCCCATGCAGTGGGACAGCAGCACGAACGCCGGCTTTTCCACCGGCCCCGCCGACCGGCTGTACCTCCCCCTCGACCCGGACCCGGACCGTCCCACCGTGGCCGCCCAGCGGGCCGACGAGACATCCCTGATGCACCTGGTGCGGCGCCTGATCGCCCTGCGCAAGGCCACCCCGGAACTGGGCGCCTCCGCTGGAGTGGAGGTGTTGTGCGCCGGGTATCCGCTGGTCTACGTCCGCGGCAGTCGATACGTGGTCGTGGTCAACCCGGGCCGGACGCCCGCCACAGCCACGCTCCCGGCAGGAGTCCGCTGTACCGCACTAGAGGCATCCGGTGTCGCCATCACGGACAGCGGGGACATCGGGGCGGCGGGCTTCGGCTACGGCGTGTTCGAGGTCGAATAGCCGAAAGAAGAACGGGTCAGCCGGCACAACAACGCAGGCACGGTTGGGCCGGCTGTGCCCAGGACGCCACACCGATCGCCCCAGAGGCCCTCCCCAGCCTGCTTACCTACCGGCCGATCCGCAGCCACAACGAAGGCGCCAACGGGCGCTTCGAGAGCGGGAAACTCGATATCGGCAACCCCGAACACCGGCCGGCCCCAGGCCAGGTCACCCAGGCGCTTCTCCTCGCGGTCGTGCTCACGATCGCCAACCTGACCGTCCTGGAAACCTGGCTCCTGGAACGCAACAGCCCCGACGAACTCACCACCGCCGACTTCGACGCGCGCGGCCCTCTGCCACCGCGCACCGATCCCGACGTAAGGCGCGTCTTGCCGGCGGGACGCCCGCCGCCTCCGCACGCTTGCTGACCGAGTTTTCTCAGGACAACACCACATGACCGAAGCACGCCGATCGCCACGGTCGGCGTGCTTCCCCATGCCCGGAAACAGGCACGTACCCGATGCGCGCCCACCAGACCCCGGCGGCACCGGCACGCAGACCTCCCGGCGAACCCGGAAACAGCGAGATCCCGTCTGATCAAGGCGATCGAACGGGATCTCGTGAAGTTCCTGCGAGCCAACTCATAAACGGCTCTGAAGTGGACCTGTGGGGATTTGAACCCCAGACCCCCTCGATGCGAACGAGGTGCGCTACCGGACTGCGCTACAGGCCCTCACAACGGAAGGAACCTTAGCATCCCCGGTCCCTGGCCAGGAAATCGGTTCCCGTCGCGGGCGAAAGCGCGCGCTACTCGTTCGCCGCGCGCCGGCGGGGCGGGTCCGCGTACTGGTCGAAGAGCGGGGTCCGGTTGGTGGGGCGGCGGGGTGGGGGTGCCGCTTCGGGGGTTGGGTCGGCCGGCGGGGGCTCCTGGTGCGGCTGCTGGGGTTCCGCCGTGCTGGAGCGGGCCGAGCTCCACGTGTCCGGGGCGTCGAGGTCCAGCCCCCGGGTCGCGCGGGGCGCCACCGGGGCCGTGACGTACGTCGGCAGCGGCACCGGTACGGGGTCCCAGCCGGCGTCCGCCGGGCGGTCCCGCTCGCGCTGCTGGTCGACCCACTCCGCGTGGTCGGTCTGCTCCACCAGCGCCCTGCGGTCCGCCTCGTACGCCGCCGCCGGGGCGTCGAACGGGGCGGTGGCGGACGGGTCGTCCCCGGTGCCGGCCTCCGCGTCCCGGGCGTCCCCGTCACCGCTGTCGGGCGCACTCTCCTGCGGCCTGCGCGGTGCCGCTTCGCGGTCCTCGCGCAGCCTGCGGGCCGCCGCCTCGCCGCGGGCCTGGTCCGCGGTGAACGTACGGCGGCGGCGCTCCTGGGTGCGTACGCGGACCACGTACGCCGTGAGCAGCACCACCGGGACCACGACCGCCCACAGGAAGCGCGGGCCGCCCACCGAGGCCGCCACCGCGCCCGCCGTCAGCGCCACGAACAGCAGCGTCAGCGTGCGCCTCCGGCGCGCCAGCACCCGCGCGCGCGCCCGGCGCTCGGGAGTGGACGGGGAGTGCGGGTTGCGGGCGGACGGCGCGGGAGGGTTCTCTTCCGGGGCGCGGGGGCCCGCGGTCCCGCCTGCCTGTGCGTCCGTACGCGCCGCCGGAGCCGCCTCCGGCTCCTCGTCCGCCCTTGCCGTCACGCCCTGGCGCGCCACCGGCGCCGCCGGGGTCTCCTTACGGGTACGGCGCGGGCGCGGGGCGGCGGCGCGGGGGTCGGTCACGGGCACGGCAGCGGCCCGGACGTCCACCACGCCGCCTGCGGCGGGTGCGGCATCCGGGCTCTCGTCGTCGTCCCCGGCGCCCTCCCCGGCACCGGCAACGGGCGCCGGGTCCAGGCCCGCGCCCGCGTCCGCACCGGAGTCGGCGCCGTCCCGGTCCTGGCTACGGTCCGCCCCGCCCCGTCCGGTCAGCAGCCGGATGGCGGTGCTGAAGCGTTCCGTCGGACGGGCTTCGTTCAGCTCGTCCTGCCTACGGAGCCACATCGGCACCAAGTAGGCGGCCCAGGCCCCGACGATCATTGCGTAGATGAGGCCGCTGCTGCTCACGCCTTACACGGTAGAGGCCCCGGCGACAGCGCATGGGCCAATTGGCTCGGTGTGTCGCACCATCTGGCTGATATCTCGACCTTTTCTTCTGACTTTTTACGCCAGTGCTATCGAATCTTTGTTTCATTTCTCCGAGTGGCGCAGCCCTCGCCACCGGTTGACGAGCCCCTCCGGGACTTCCTCCGCGGTCAGCACGAACACCAGGTGGTCGCGCCAGGCCCCGTCGATGTGCAGGTAGCGCGGGCGCACGCCTTCTTCGCGAAAGCCCAGCTTTTCCACCACCCGGCGGCTCGGCACGTTCTCCGGCCGGATGCAGACCTCGATTCGGTGCAGCCCCACCGTCCGGAAACAGTGGTCCACGGCGAGGGCCACCGACGTCGGCATCACGCCGCGGCCCGCGTAATCCCGGTCGATCCAGTAACCGACGTGGCCGGAGCGCATCGAGCCCCATGTGATTCCCGCCACGGTCAACTGCCCGCACAGCGTGCCCTCGTATTCGATGACGAAGGGGAGCATCCTTCCCGCGGTCGCCTCGCTGCGCAGATGCCGGACCATCTGCCGGAACGTGGGGCGGCGGGTGTGCGGGGTGCCGGGGGGCGGGGGCGGGAGGGTGGCCTCCCAGGGGCGCAGCCAGTCGCGGTTGCGCTGGTTGATGTCCCGCCAGGCGCGCTGGTCGCGCACGCGGATGGGGCGGAGGGTCACGGGTCCCTCCGCCAGCACCGCGGGCCAGGACGCGCTCAGTGGGCACCGCCGGGGTGTCTGGGGCGGCCGTCCTCCGCGCGCGGGCCGTCGTCGGCGCGCGCGTGGTCGCCGCCGTGCACCTGGTCGACCGCGTGCGGCAGCAGCCGCGCGAGCACCGCGAGCCCGTCGCGTACGCCCCCGGAGGAGCCCGGGAGGTTCACGATGACCGTACGGTCCGCGACCCCGGCGAGCCCGCGGGAGAGCGCGGCGGTGGGCACCTTCGCGTACCCGTACGCCCTGATCGCCTCGGGGACGCCGGGCAGTTGGCGGTCGAGGACCCGGGCGGTCATCTCCGGGGTGCGGTCGGTCGGCGAGACGCCCGTGCCACCGGTGGTCAGGACCACGTCGTAGCCGGCGGCGACCGCCTCGCGCAGCGCCGCCTCCACCGGCTCGCCGTCCGGCACCACCAGCGGGCCGTCCGCGGTGAAGCCCATCTCCGTCAGGCCCGCGACGAGCAGCGGGCCGCCCGTGTCCGCGTACACACCCGCGGCCGCCCGGTTGGACACCGTGACCGCCAGGGCCCTCACGGCCGGCTCCAGTCGCCGGACTTGCCGCCGGTCTTCGTCTCGACCCGCACGTCCGTGATGACGGCCGCCTTGTCGACGGCCTTGACCATGTCGACCACCGTGAGCGCCGCCACCGACACCGCCGTCAGCGCCTCCATCTCCACGCCCGTGCGGTCCGTGGTGCGCACGGTCGCCGCGATCTCCACGGCGTCCTCCGCGACGGCGAGGTCGACGGTGACGCCGGAGAGGGCCAGCGGGTGGCAGAGGGGGATCAGCTCCGGGGTGCGTTTGGCGCCCATGATGCCGGCGAGGCGAGCGGTGGCCAGGGCGTCGCCCTTCGGCAGCGTCTCGCCGGACGCGGTGCCGCGGAGCAGCTCGACGACGCGCGGCGAGACGAGGACGCGCCCGGAGGCGCGGGCGGTCCGTGCCGTGACGTCCTTGGCGGAGACGTCGACCATGCGGGCGGCGCCCGTGTCGTCGAGGTGGGTCAGGCGGCTTGGCTGGCTCATGGTGTCAGGAGCTCCCGGGGTGAATTCGCGCGGAGCCACGTTACCTCCACGGCCCGCGGTCCGGCTCCGCGCGTTTCCCGGCTCCCGCCGCTCAGTCGAGGAGTACGACGTCCACGGGCGCCCCCGGCGTCACCTCCGTGGTCTCCTCCGGTACGACGACGAGGGCGTTCGCCCGCGCCAGCGCCGCGACGAGGTGCGACCCGGAGCCGCCGACGGGGGTGACCGCCCCGGAGCCCGGGCCGCCGGGGTCGGTGCCGCCGGTGACGCTGCCACCGGGGTCGGTGCCACGGGGGTCCGTGCCGCCGTCCGGCCGCTCGTGCTCGTACCAGCCGCGGAGGAACTGCCGGCGGCCCGCGGGCGAGGTCAGCGTCTCGGTGCCGGCCAGCCGGGCCCGTACCACCGGGCGCTGCACCGGCTCCACGCCCATCAGCCTGCGGATCACCGGGCGGACGAACATCTCGAAGGAGATGTACGCGCTCACCGGGTTCCCCGGGAGCGCGAACAGCGGGGTGCGGTCGGCGCCGATGCGGCCGAAGCCCTGCGGCTTGCCCGGCTGCATCGCCAGCCGCCGGAACTCCACGCCGCCGCCCGCCTCGCCGTCCAGCTCGGACAGCGCCTCCTTCACCACGTCGTACGCCCCGACGCTGACGCCGCCGCTGGTGACCAGCGCGTCCGCGCGGATGAGCTGGTCCTCGACGGTGGCGCGCAGCGTCTCGGCGTCGTCGGCGACGGCGCCTACGCGGTAGGCGATGGCGCCCGCGTCCCGGGCCGCGGCGGTCAGCGCGTAGCTGTTGGAGTCGTGGATACGTCCCGGTGCGAGCTGCTCGCCCGGGGGCACCAACTCGCTGCCGGTGGACAGCACGACGACCCGCGGGCGCGGACGGACCCGCACCGTGCCGCGGCCGATGGCGGCGAGCAGCCCGATCTGCGCCGGGCCGAGCACGGTGCCGGCGCGCAGCACCAGGTCGCCGGCGAGGACGTCGCTGCCGCGGGTGCGCACGTGCCGGCCGGTCCCGGCGGGCTCGTAGATCCGCACCGCGCCGCCGGCGCCCGCGGGCGACTCGCTGTGCGGGCGCATGGCGTCGACCCGGCCGCGGCCCGTACCGCCGTCGGTCCACTCCACCGGGACGACGGCCTGGGTGCCGGGCGGCAGCGGGGCGCCGGTCATGATGCGGGCGGCCTCGCCGGCGCCGACGTGCGGCAACTCGCCGCCGCCGCCCGCCGGTACGTCGCCGACGACGCGCAGGACGGCGGGGAACTCGTCGCTCGCGCCCTCGACGTCGACGGTGCGGACCGCGTATCCGTCCATGGAGCTGTTGTCGAACGGGGGCAGCGCGACGGCCGCGGTGACGTCCTCGACGAGGACGCAGCCCTGGGCGTCGAGCAACTGCATCTCCAGCGGCTCCAACGGGCGGATCTGCCGCAGTATGTCGTCGATGTGCTCGTCGACGGACCATACCCCGGCGGACCGGCGCCCCGGCCGGTCCTCCCGGGCCGCGTCACCCGTCTCCTGCACGGCGCCGTCCGTCTCCCGCACTCCGGTCTCCGGCCTCTGCTCCCCCGCGTCCGTCGCCCCCTTCACCGCCTCGCTCAATCCGCCATCTCCTCCGCGACGTACTTCCGCAGCCATGCGCGCAGGTCTGCGCCCAGGTCCTCGCGCTCGCACGCGAGGCGGACGATGGCCCGCAGGTAGTCGCCGCGGTCGCCCGTGTCGTACCGCCGGCCCTTGAACACCACGCCGTGCACCGGGCTGTCGAGCGCCTCGTCCGTCGCGAGCCGCTGCAGGGCGTCGGTGAGCTGGATCTCGTTCCCCCGGCCGGGCTCCGTCGTGCGCAGCACGTCGAAGATCGCCGGGTCGAGCACATAACGGCCGATGACCGCGTAGTTGCTGGGCGCGTCGGCCACGGCCGGCTTCTCCACCAGGTCGGTGACGCGCACCACGTCGCTGTCCGCGGTGGTCTCCACGGCCGCGCAGCCGTAGAGGTGGATCTGCTCCGGGTCGACCTCCATCAGCGCGATGACGCTGCCGCCGTGTTCGGCCTGGGCGCGCACCATGCGGGCCAGCAGCGGGTCGCGCGGGTCGATCAGGTCGTCGCCGAGGAGGACGGCGAACGGCTGGTCGCCGACGTGCTCGGCGGCGCACAGCACCGCGTGGCCGAGGCCGCGGGGGTCGCCCTGGCGGACGTAGTGGATGTTCGCCAGGTCGTTGGACTCCGCGACCTTGGCAAGGCGCCCGTCGTCGCCCTTCTTCCGCAGGGCCTCTTCCAGCTCGTGGTTGCGGTCGAAGTGGTCTTCGAGCGGGCGCTTGTTCCGCCCGGTGATCATGAGGACGTCGGTGAGTCCGGCCGAGACGGCCTCCTCGACGACGTACTGGATCGCGGGCTTGTCGACCACGGGCAGCATCTCTTTCGGCGTCGCCTTGGTCGCCGGCAGGAAGCGGGTGCCGAGGCCGGCGGCCGGGATGACAGCCTTGGTGATCCGAGTACGCGAAGAATCCATGTTCAGCACCATAAGGGTAGGTACGGACAAGTGGGCAGCGACCAGGCCAGAAAGGCGGCGTTGCGCCGCACCCTACTCGCGGCGCGGGCCGCCGTGCCGCGGGGTGAGGCCGAGGCGGCGGCGCGGCGGCTGGCCCGGCGGGCGCTGGAGCTGCCCGAGCTGGCGGGGGCGCGGACGGCGGCGGCGTACGTGTCGGTGGGGCGCGAACCGGGCACGCGCGAGCTGCTGGAAGCCCTGCGGGCGCGCGGGACGGCGGTGCTGCTGCCGGTGCTGCTGGCGGACGACGACCTGGACTGGGCGGAGTACGGCGGTCCTGACGCGCTGCGGCCCGCCGGGCGCGGGCTGCTGGAGCCGGCCGGGCCGCGGCTGGGCCCCGAGGCGGTGCGGGCGGCCGACGCGGTGCTGCTGCCGGGGCTGGCCGTCGACGGCCGGGGGCTGCGGCTGGGGCGCGGCGGCGGGTCGTACGACCGGGTGCTGGCGCGGCTGGCGGGGGGTACTGACGGGGAGGGCGTCGACGGCGGGGACGTTGCCGACGGAAGTGCGGGCGACGGCGGTGCAGGGAGCGGAAGTGCCCGCGGTGGCCGCAGTGGTGATGACGGCGGTGCGGACGGCGGAGTCCCGGACGGTGCGGGCCGCGCGGGCGCCCGGCGTACGGGCGTGAGCCCCCGGCGTGCGGGAGCGGACACCGGCGCGCCCCCCGCCGACGCGCCGTCCCCCGCCGGGCCCGCTCTCGTCGTGCTCCTCTACGACGGCGAAGTCCTGGACCACGTACCGGCCGAGGCCCACGATCGCCCCGTGACCGCCGCCGTCACACCCTCCGCGGTGCATCGCTTCCCGCCCCCGTAGCGGCCGGGGCGCCGGCCCCGTACACCTCACGGCGACAAGGTCATCGTGTCCTCAGCGGCCTCCTGCACCGCCTTGTCGGAGAACGCCCACTCGTAGAGCTCCCCCTTCGCCCACGCCGTCGTCTGGTCGGTGTAGTTCGGGTGGAAGGCGTGCCCGGAGGCGCCGGAGAGGTTGACCCAGCCCGAGGCGTCGAGGTCCGCCAGGTCCACCACCATCCGCATCGACGGCACCCACATCACGTCGTACCCGCCCGCCGCGTTCCAGCCGGTGGCGTTGACGGCGGCCTCGCCGCCGCTGAGGTTCCACGGGCCGCGGTTGAGCAGCCACTGCACGACGCCGGGGCCCTCGGTGCCCAGCGTCTGGTTGCGCAGCATCAGCCGGTGCAGCCGGCCCCAGGACCAGGTGCCGATGTCCTTGCCCAGTTCGGCGGTCAGCTCCCAGCGGGCGTCGTTCATGGCGTGCTCGAACAGCTCGTCGCGGTTCTCGTCGAGGGGCTCGCCGTCGCTGCCGGTGGTCTGCCACCAGCGGTTGTCCTCGTCCTTGAGGATGCTCCGTACGACCTCGTACCACCGGTCGCCGCCGTCCGGCTGGGCGGCGTCCGCGTCGCGCTCGCCGCACTCGCGGACGGTGGCGGGCCCGTCGGGGTTCGCCGCCGGGTTGGCGGGCGGCACGTGCAGGCACTCGCCGTCCGGGCGCAGCTCCTTGGGCATCTTGTCGCCGAAGGAGAGCTTGAGGATGTTGCGCCACACGGCGTTGAAGTACGCGGCCGCGGAGGAGTCGGTGTCCTGGCTGTAGTCCCAGTCCTTCAGCAGGTCCTGGGCCTCGCGCACCATCGGGTCGTCGATCTCGATCTCCAGCAGCAGCGGGGTCAGGAGTTCGGCGATCTCACTGTGGTTGTCGAGCTGCATGGTGCGCATGTCGTCGGGGGAGATCTTCCCGCCGTCCCCGATCTTCTCCTCGATGAGCCCGGAGATGCGGTGGCTGCGGGTGCCGTAGCCGGGATCGGTGGTCAGAAGATACGGGTAGTCGTTCTCGTCGACGACGGCCTGGTTGGCGGTGACGATGTAGCCGCGCTCGGGGTTCAGCTCCCAGGGCAGCGCGTCGAAGGGGATGTAGCCGTCCCAGGAGTACGCCGGGTCCCAGCCGGGCGCGGGCAGGCTGCCGTCGCCGCTGCCGCGCTGCGGGATCTTGCCGGGCGCCTGGTAGCCGATGTTGCCGTCGGTGTCGGCGTAGACGAGGTTCTGCGAGGGCACGGCGAAGTCGCGGGCGGCTTCGCGGAACTCCTCGAAGTCCGCCGCCTTGTTGATGCCGAAGACGGCGTCCATGGTGCCGGACGGCTCCAGGGCGGTCCAGCGCAGCGAGACGGCGTAGCCGTCGCCGCGGTCGGGTGCGGAGTTGCCGACGGGGGTTTCCTTGCCCACCTCGGCCAGTTCGTCGCTGCGGTCGGAGATCACGGGTCCGTTGCGCGTGGTGCGTACGGTGATGCGCTTGTCCTCCCCGTCCGCGACCTTGATCAGCTCCTCGCGGGTGCCGAACTCGCGCGTCTTCCCGTCGTACAGGTACCCGTCGTCCTCGACCTTCTCCAGATACAGGTCGGCGACGTCGGCACCGAGGTTGGTCAGCCCCCAGGAGATGTCGGCGTTGTGGCCTATGACCACGCCCGGCATGCCGGAGAAGGAGAAGCCGCTGACCTCGTACGGGCACTCGTCGCTGACGCGGGTGCACTGCAGCCCCATCTGGTACCAGACGGAGGGGAGCTGCGCGGACAGGTGCGGATCGTTGGCGAGGAGCGGCTTCTCCGTGGTGGTCAGGTCACCGGAGACGACCCAGGAGTTGGAGCCGATGCCGCTGCCGCTGGGGCCGAGGAGGGCGGGGATGTCGTCCATGGTCTTCGCCAGCGAGCCCATCTGGCTCCTGAGGCCCTCGGAGGCGGTGCTGTACGTGTTCTCGACCCCCTGCGCCCCCCCGGCGCTCCGCGGCTCGTAGCCGTCGGTGGTGGCGGTGCCGCCTTCCACGATGGGTTTGTTGCGCTTGTACGGGTACGGCGGGTACAGGTCCGCGATCTCGCCCTCGTCGAAGCGCTGGGACAGGAGCGAGCGGTCTATCTCGTCCTCGACGTTGGCCCGCAGGTCCCACGCCATCGCCTTCAGCCAGGCGACGGAGTCGACGGGGGTCCACTTCTCCGGCTCGTAGTCGTTGACGAACCCCAGGGCGGCGTACTCCAGGGACAGGCTGGAGCCGCTGTGGTCCGCGAGGTAGGCGTTGACCCCGTCGGCGTAGGCGCGCAGGTACTTCTTGGTCTCCCCCGAGAGCTCCTCGTCGTACTCCTTCTGCGCCACCTGGCGCCAGCCCAGCGTGCGCAGGAACTCGTCCGTCTCGACCTGGTCCTCGCCGAACATCTCCGACAGCCGGCCCGACGTCATGTGCCGGCGGACGTCCATCTCCCAGAAGCGGTCCTGGGCGTGCACGAAGCCCTGCGCGCGGAAGAGGTCCTCGGCGCTGTCCCCGTACAGCGTCGGCACCCCGCGGGCGTCACGCTTGACCGTCACCGGCGAGGCGAGGCCCGGCAGTTTGAGCGATCCGGTGGTCTGCGGGAAGGAGTCGCGCACCGTGCTGACGGTCCAGAACGCGGCGGCGCCGACGCCCAGCACCAGCACGGTGGCGAGCCCGATCGCGACGAAGATGAGGCGGCGCCTCTTGCCTGCCGTGCGGCCGTTCTCGTTGACGGGCATGCCTGTCCTTCTGGAGCCAGCGGAGCACTTGCTGGAGCAACCTTAGGCGTCCGGTCAAGGGGCTCCGAACGGCCCCTGTGCTGTCCCCCGAAGCAGCAGGCGGACGGTCACTCCGGGTAAATTCTCCGTCAAGGCGGATCACACGAGAGGGAGAAAGCTGTCAGTCGAAGAACTCAACAAGCTCGCGCTCGTCGCCGCGCTGGTGCTCCTGGTCGCGGTCGCGGCGGTCCGGCTCGCGTCCCGCAGCGGCCTGCCCAGCCTCCTGCTGTACATGGGCATCGGCGTCCTCGTCGGCGAGGACGGCCTGTTCGGCTACGGCTTCGACGACGCCGAACTCACCCAGGTCTTCGGCTACGCGGCCCTCGCGCTGATCCTCGCCGAGGGCGGCCTCGGCACGAAGTGGAGTGAGATCAAACCCGCCCTGCCCGCGGCCGCCGTCCTGTCCACGGCGGGCGTCGCGGTCAGCGTCGGCGTGACGGCGACCGCGGCGCACTACCTGGTCGGCCTGGAGTGGAAGCAGGCGCTCATCATGGGCGCCGTCGTCTCCTCCACGGACGCCGCGGCGGTCTTCTCGGTGCTGCGCAGGGTGCCGCTGCCGAAGCGGGTCACGGGCGTGATGGAAGCCGAGTCCGGGTTCAACGACGCCCCCGTCGTCATCCTGGTCGTCGCCTTCTCCACCTCCGGGCACATGGAGGCGTGGTACATCCTCCTCGGCGAGATCCTGCTGGAGCTGGCCATCGGGGCGGCGCTGGGGCTGGCGATCGGGTGGCTGGGCTCCATGGCGCTGCGGCACGTGGCGCTGCCGGCCTCCGGCCTGTACCCGATCGCGGTGATGGCGCTGGCCATCGTCGCGTACGCGGTGGGCGCCCTGGCGCACGGCAGCGGCTTCCTGGCGGTCTACCTGGCCGCGATGGTCCTGGGCAACGCGAAGCTGCCGCACTGGTCGGCCACCCGCGGCTTCGCCGACGGGGTGGGCTGGCTGGCGCAGATCGGGATGTTCGTGCTGCTCGGACTGCTGGTCACGCCGCACGAGCTGGGCGACGACATCGTGCCGGCGGTGATCGTCGGGCTGGTGCTGACGATGGTGGCACGGCCGGCGTCGGTGATCGTGAGCCTGCTGCCGTTCCGCATCCCGTGGCGGGAACAGGCGCTGATGTCGTGGGGAGGGCTGCGCGGCGCGGTGCCGATCGTGCTGGCGACGATCCCGATGGTGAGCGACGTGCCCGACTCCGGCCGCGTGTTCAACATCGTCTTCGTGCTCGTCATCGTCTACACGATGGTGCAGGGGCCGACGCTGCCGCTGGTGGCGCGGTGGCTGCGCCTCGGGGACGGCGAGGAGGCGTACGACCTGGGCATCGAGTCGGCGCCGCTGGAGCGGGTGCGGGGGCACCTGCTGTCCTTGTCGGTGCCGGAGCGGTCGCGGATGCACGGGGTTGAGGTCGGCGAGCTGCGGCTGCCGCCGGGGGCGGCGGTGACGCTGGTGGTGCGGGACGGGGCCAGCTTCGTGCCGACGCCGACGGACATCCTGCGGCGGGGGGACGAGTTGCTCGTGGTGACGACGGACGAGGTGCGGGACGCGGCGGAGCAGCGGCTTCGGGACGTGGGGCGGGGCGGCAAGCTGGCGCGGTGGCTGTCGGCGGACGAGCGGCGGGGGCGGTAGGGTCGGGGTGGAATTCGTACGAACTGTTGTCTCTGTCTGATGCAGGGCCGGCGCACCTGACGGGTGCGCACAGCGGACGGCCCTCGGTGCGCGGCACTACCAGGCAGCAGGAAGGACCGGGCCGTGTCGCGCCCGTCTCAGCCTCCGCCTCCGGCATCCCCTTCGCATTCCGGACCCCCGTCGTCTTCGGGGTCCCCTTCACCTTCGGGATCTTCCTCCGGTACGCCCCGGGACCGGGCTGCTGGTACGCCCGGTCGACCCGGTGCAGCCGGTGCAGCCGGTGCGCGGCCCGGATACCGTCAGTTGCTGCGCACGCCCGGGGCGCGGAGCTTCGTGTTCCCCGGCTTCGCCGCGCGGCAGCCGTTCGCGATGCTGACCATGAGCATCGTGCTGCTGGTGGAGCACACGTCCGGCTCGTACACCCTGGCCGGCACGGTGGCGGCCGCGGCGGGTCTGTCCATGGCGTTCTGCGCCCCCGTCAGCGGCAAGCTCACCGACCGCTACGGGCAGCGCGCGGTGCTGCTCCCGAGCGTGCTGCTGCACGCCGCCGCGGTGGTCCTGCTGAGCGTGCTCGCGCTGGCGGGTGCGCCGGGGTGGGCGCTGGTGGCCGCGGCGGTGCCGACGGGCGCGTCCATCCCCCAGATCGGGCCGATGGTGCGGGCCCGTTGGTCGCATCTCTTCGCCACCGGACCGGATCCGCGCACCCCGCTCCAGCACACGGCGACGGCGTTCGAGTCGGTGACGGACGAGTTCACGTTCGTCGTCGGGCCGGTGCTCGCCGCGGCCCTGTGCACGGGGGTGCATCCGGCGGCGGGACTGGTGGCGGAAGGGGTGCTGACGCTGGCCGGCGGGCTGCTGTTCGCGGCGCAGCGGCGGACGGCGCCGCCGGTGGGGCTCGCGGACCGCGCGGGCCTGCCGCGCGGGCGGCGGGCCTCCGCGCTGCGGGCGCCGGCGCTGCCGGTGCTGGTCGCGGCGTTCTTCGGGGTCGGCGCGGTCTTCGGCGGCATGCAGGTGTCCCTGACGGCGTTCAGCGAGTCGATCGGCCGCCCCGGGCTGAGCGGGATCCTGTACGGGGTCTTCGCCGCCGGCAACATGCTCGCCGGTGTCGTCATCGGCGTGGTCCACTGGCGCGGCCCGGCGCAGCGGCGCCTGCTCGTCGCGTACCCGCTGCTGGTCGCCACCGCCTCGGGGCTGTGGGCGGTGGCGGGGCTGGAGTCGGCGGCGGCGCTCGGCGGGCTCGGCCTGGCGGTGGGCGTGTGCATCGCGCCCGCGCTGATCACGGGCTTCACGCTGGCGGACGCGCTGGTGCCCAAGGAGGCGCGTACGGAGGCGTTCACGTGGCTGACGGGCGCCGTCGCGCTGGGGCAGGCCGCGGCGACGACGGCGGCCGGGCGGCTGGCGGACGGCCCGGGCGCGAGGGCCGGGTTCCTCGTACCGCTGGCGGCGACGGCGCTCGCGTGCGCCACACTGCTGCTGCTCCGGCGCCGGCTGCGGCCTGCGGACAGCCACGGAGTGATCACGTTCCGTGGCGGCGAGCGTCCCGTACCGGCGCCGGTGGACTGACGGGCGGGAATGCTGCATGATGAAGCGTCGTTAGCACTCAACAGTTGAGAGTGCCAGGAGGAAGCACGTGCCGACCTACCAGTACCAGTGCACCGAGTGCGGCAAGGGCCTCGAAGCGGTGCAGAAGTTCACCGACGAGGCGCTGACGGTGTGCCCCGCCTGCCAGGGGCGGCTGCGCAAGGTGTTCTCCGCGGTCGGCGTCGTCTTCAAGGGCTCCGGTTTCTACCGGACGGACAGCCGCAGCGGTTCCGGCTCGGGATCCGGGGGTTCGGGTTCCGGCGGGTCCGGTTCGGGGTCGAGCGAGAAGAAGAGTTCGGAGTCGTCGACCTTGTCCTCTTCGTCGTCGTCCTCGTCCTCTTCCTCCTCTTCTTCGGGTTCGTCGTCTTCCTCGACGTCCTCGTCTTCTTCTCCCTCGTCGTCCTCCAAGTCGTCCAGCGGGACGTCCGCGGCCTGAGCGCCGCCGGGCCCGGCCCCGCGGTTATCGTTGCGGCATGGCTGAGGCAGCGGCAGTACAGGCAGAGATCGGCGTCATCGGGGGCTCCGGGTTCTATTCGTTCCTCGACGACGTCACGGAGATCGCCGTCGAGACACCGTACGGGCCGCCCAGCGACTCGCTGTTCCTCGGCGAGATCGCGGGGCGGCGCGTCGCGTTCCTGCCCCGGCACGGCCGCAAGCACCACATCCCGCCGCACCGGATCAACTACCGCGCCAACCTGTGGGCATTGCGCTCCCTGGGCGTACGGCAGGTGCTGGGACCGTGCGCCGTGGGCGGGCTGCAGCCGGAGCACGGGCCGGGGACGCTGCTCGTACCCGACCAGATGGTGGACCGTACGAAGTCGCGCGCGCAGACCTATTACGACGGCGAGCAACTGCCGGGCGGCGCCACGCCGAACGTCGTGCACGTGAGCCTCGCCGACCCCTACTGCCCCACAGGGCGGGGGGCCGCGCTGAAGGCCGCGCACGAGAGCGGCTGGGAGGCGGTCGACGGGGGGACGCTGGTCGTCATCGAGGGGCCGCGGTTCTCCACCCGGGCGGAGTCGCTGTGGCACCAGGCGCAGGGGTGGGCCGTGGTCGGGATGACCGGGCACCCGGAAGCGGTGCTGGCGCGTGAACTGGAGCTCTGCTACACGTCGATGACGCTGGTCACGGACCTGGACGCGGGCGCCGAGACGGGCGAGGGCGTCTCGCACGAAGAGGTGCTCGAGGTCTTCGCGGCGAACGTCGGGCGGCTGCGCGACGTGCTGTTCGACGCGGTGGGGCGACTGCCGGCGACTGCGGACCGGAACTGCTTGTGCGCGGGTGCGCTGGCGGGGATGGACACGGGGATCAAGCTGCCGTAGCGGCGGTTCGCACGGGGCGGCAGGAGCGGCTCACCCGGGCCGCAGGGGCGGTTTCCCCGGGATGCGGGGCGGTTTCCCCTGGGTGCGGGTGACGAGGTTATCCACAACTGGGGAGTTATCCACAGGCTGGAGCGGGGCGGGCGGAGATCGGGCAGAGTCGAGGGCGTCACGGAACGCGATCGACTCGTCACGAACAGGTGGTGGCCGCCATGTCTGCCCTGGCCCGTACTCTTCCCGGCTCTTCTCTGACTCTTTCTCCCGACGCCGAGGCCGGCTTGCGGTACGGCGAGCTGAGGGCCGGAGGCAACGGCCCGGCGGGGGCGGTGAATTCACGCGGGGGCGGCGGTGGCACGGCCGGACCGGGCTCGTTGCCGGCGGAGTTCTCGGGGGAGTTTTCGGCGGCAGGACCGGGTCCGGTACCGACGTCGGGACCCCGCTCGCCGTCGGGGGCAGGCCCGGGATCGCTGCCGCGTGGGGCGCCGCCGCCGGGTGGGGTGCCGGACTTCGAGCCGCTGCGCCCAGCACGCGGGGCGCGGGTGCGGCGGGTACTGGCGAGCCGCCGGCGGCTGCTGGCCGCATTACTCGCGATGGCGGCAGCGGCCCTGGCCGCGGCGCCGCGCTCTGACCCGGACCCACCGAACGCCGCGGCCCCGGACGGCTCGGAGCGGGGGGCTTCCGGCGATGTCACGGACCCGGCGACCACGGGGCGGGACGGGGGCGGCAGCGGCGGCGCGGAGGTACTGGCGCCGGTGCGGCTCGCGGACGCGGGAGTAGTCGGATTGCTGAAGCCGGGCGATGTGGTCGACGTGCTGGCCGTGGACGCCGAGGACGGCGGCCCGGCGCGGGTCGTGGCACGGGCGGCGAGGGTGGCGGAGATCCCGGGGACGGCGGGAGCGCTGGAGGCGGAGCAGGGGGCGGAAGCGCCGGGGGCCGCGGAGACGGAGGGAGCGATGGGGCCGCCGGAGCCGATAGAGGCTCCGGACGGGTCGGCAGAGGCACCTGACGCTTCGGACTGGGCGGAGACCCCGGAGGAAGTGCCCTCCGGAGCAGCGGGGTTGACGGGCTGGGAGGACGGGGGGCTGGTGGTGCTGTCCGTACCGCGGTCCGCGGCCGCGGCGCTGGCCGGTGCGGCGGCCGGAGAGCGGCTGGCGGTGACGCTGCGATGACGACACTTGCGCGGATGGTCACCGGCATGAGTGGGAGGATTGGACAATCCTTCCGTATCTCTGCCATACCTTGCTGGGTCGACCGACCCGTCGAGAGTGAAGCGAGGAAGGGCATTGAGCACGCAGGACGCCGGGAGCACCTCGGACAGTCAGGGCGTCATCGCCGGGTTCAAGCAGTTCCTGATGCGCGGGAACGTGATGGAACTCGCGGTCGCCGTCGTCGTCGGCGCGGCGTTCACGAGCATCGTGAACGCCGTGGTCAAGGGCGTCATCAACCCCATCGTCGGCATCTTCGGCTCGAAGAACCTCGACAAGTACCACTCGTGCTTCAGCGATGTCTGCACGACGAGCCCGGAGGGCGAGGTCACCAAGGGCGTCGCGATCCTGTGGGGGCCGGTGCTGAGCGCGACGCTGACGTTCGTCATGACGGCGGCCGTCGTGTACTTCGCGATGATCCTGCCGATGAACAAGCTCAGGGAGCGGCAGGCGGCGAAGGAGCCGGTGGCGGAGACCCCCGCGGAGGCCACGGAGATCGAGCTGCTGACGCAGATCCGCGACGAGCTGGTGGCCCAGCGGAACGGCGCGACGCCGAGCCGCGACGGCGGCACGCTGCCGACGCAGAGGTAGCGCGGCGGGCGGCCGCCCGGAAGCGCCGGGGCCGTCGCCGCGGGCCCCGGCGGGGTCAGATGTGGTGCGGCGGCTTCTCGTCGAGGAAGCGGGCCAGATCGGCGGCGCTCCCCTCGGCGGCGGGCCGCTCGCCCCAGCCCTCGTCGGTGTCGTCCCGGCTCGGCTGCGCCAGCGGATCGTCGAAGACGAGCGGGTTCTCGGGCTCGGTGCTCATAGCCCCCAGGGTACGGGGCCGCCGCCTGCCGGGGCCGGGGCGGCGGCGTAGCGGAGCGGGCCGGCACGTCCGGCGGCACGGCGCGCATGCCGGACGGGCGGTACGAGTGCGGGCGTAGGGCGTCGGCAGGCGCTGTATGGACGGTGCGCGGGCGCAGTCACGCGCGCTGTGGCCCTGTGCGGCCGTCGGGCTTTTGCCGGCCGGGGCCCGTGGGGTCGGCCGTTAAAGTGCGTCGCATGGGCGTGGACGGGATCACGGATGTGGCGGGGCTGCGGGTCGGGCATGCGTCGCGGGCCGGTGGCGGGTGGCTGACCGGGACGACGGTGGTGCTCGCGCCGGAGGGCGGCGCCGTTGCCTCCGTGGACGTACGCGGGGGCGGGCCCGGCACCCGGGAGACCGACGCCCTCGACCCGCGCAACATCGTGCCGCGGGTGGAGGCGGTGGTGCTGACAGGCGGCAGCGCGTACGGGCTGGCCGCCGCCTCCGGCGTGATGGCCTGGCTGGAGGAGCAGGGCCGCGGCTTCCGGGTGGGGCCCGATCCGGCGCAGGTGGTCCCGGTGGTCCCGGCGGCGGCCCTGTTCGACCTGGGCCGCGGCGGTGACTTCCGGGCCCGCCCCGACGCCGCCATGGGCCGGGATGCCGCCGCCGCGGCAGCGGCCTCCGCGTCCGGTGCCGCGGTCGCGGAGGGCAACGTCGGCGCGGGCACGGGCGCGGTGTGCGGGGCGATGAAGGGCGGCGTCGGCACGGCGAGCACGGTGCTGCCCTCCGGCACCACGGTCGCCGCGCTGGCCGTCGTCAACGCCGCCGGCTCCGGCCTCGACCCGGCCACGGGCGCGCTGTACGCGGAGCTGTTCGACGGGGCCGCGGGCGGACCCGCGGCGCCCGGCGAAGCAAGGGGAGGGGATGGGGGGCGGGGGGTCCCCCCCGGGGCTTCTTCCGGAGGTGTGGCCAACGGCGCCGCGAGGGGGCTGCCCGGTGCGGAGGTGCATGCCGCCGCGGTGCGGCGGCTGGAGGCGGCTCGGGAGGAGACCGCGCGGCGGTTCGCCGCCTCGGCCCGGCCGCCGCTGAACACGACGCTGGCCGTCGTCGCCACGGACGCCGCCCTCGGCAAGGCGCAGGCGCAGAAGCTGGCCGGCTCCGCGCACGACGGGCTGGCCCGTGCCGTACGCCCCGCGCACCTGCTCTCCGACGGCGACACCGTGTTCGCCCTGGCCACCGGCACCCGGCCGCTGCTGCCCCCGGACGCCGCCGCCCCCGACCCGGCGTTCGCGGTGCACCAGGAAGCCGGCGCGCTCAACGAGATCTTCGCGGCCGGCGCGGACGCCCTCACCCGGGCCATGGCCAGGGCCCTGCGCGCCGCGGCATCCGTCGACGGCCCGGGCGGCGTCTTCCCGTCGTACACCGACCTCTACGGCCCCGCCTGACGACCGGGCGCGCCGCTACTCCGGGCCTTCCGCGTCCGGTGCGGCGCGGCTGGCCAGTCGTTCGTATCGCTGTCTGGCCGCCTGGGGAGTGCCGAGGCCGAGGCCGAAGGCGATCTCCTGCCACGTCATGCCGCGGCCACGTGCCATCTGGAGGAGACCGGTTTCCAGTTCGTCCATCTCGCCGCGCACCAGTGGGACGAGGCTCAGGGCGGCGGTGATGTCGGCGTGGTCCACCTCGGGCTCTCCGTCATCGCGTTGTGCGATCCCGCTGAGCAGGAAGGACACGAGTCTGACCGCTTCGTGCGGCCCGATGGCCGAGGGATGGATCTGCCGGTGCCGCTGTTCGCCGGTGGTCGCGTGGCGCTCGGCGATGCGGAACAGGGACGCGTGGACGCGGTGCGCTCGCGCCTGTTCCGGCCGCGGAGGTGTGAACGGGTCGGTGTGCTGCTCGGGAGTCGACGGCATGAGAAGAGAATGCGGCGCCCATGGAACGTTGTCAACGCATTGCTTTAAACGTTTCGTTCAAGCGATAGGAGGGTGAGGGGTGTGCCGGGCCTGAGGCGGGTGAGGGTGAGGCTGGTGATCCGGGCGTCCTCCGTGGTGAGGGTCAGCGTTGCCAGGGCGTGGCCGCCGGGCGCGATGACGTAGCTGGGGGTGCCCGCGACCAGGAGGCGGGTCGTGGTGCGGACTCTGGAGGTGAAGTGGGTCGTCTCGCGGGCGATCTCCGCGGCGCCGGTGACCGTGGTCGGGGTACCCGGGGGCAGGAGGGCCGGGTCGGCGGTGCGGGTGCAGGTGGCGGTCATCAGGGTGAGCAGGCGGCCGATGTCGCCGCCCGCGGCCGCCGCGAGGAACGCGTCGGCAACGGCGGTGTCGGCGGGCGCGGTTGCCGACGTCGACGCGGATGCGGATGCGGATGCGGATGCGGGCACGGGCCCTGTTCCCCGGATGCGGACGCGGGCACGGCTCGCGTGCTTCTTCGCGTTGACCACGGTGGTGCCGAGGGTCTCCGCCACCTCACGGAACGGCAGGCCGAAGAGGTCGTGCAGGACGTACGCGACGCGCTGCGGCGGGGTCAGCCGGTCGAGGACCACCAGCAGGGCGCGGGAGACCTGTTCCCGTTGCACGAAGCGCTCGTCCGCCGCGAGTCTCCCGTCCGGGATCAGATCCGCGAGCAGCGGTTCCTCGCGGCGCCGGCGCCGCGCGCGCAGGTGGTCGAGGCAGACCCGGGTGAGGACGGTCGTCAGCCACGCGGCCGGGTTGCGCGGCTCCGCGGAGGCGGCGGCCGACGCCTTGATCCACGTGGTCTGCACGGCGTCTTCCGCATCGTGTACGGATCCGAGCAGCCGGAACGCCAGCGCCGTCAACTGCGGCCTGGCCGCCTCGAACTCCGCAACCTGAACCACGGGATGTCACCTTTCCTCGACGGGAGACGTTGGGACGGACGAGACCACCACTCTCACGTCCCGGAAGCCCACCAGCCGAGGAGTTCCACTGCCCATGAGCGTACAGACGACCGCGCTGGCCACCGCCGTGGTGGTGTGCATCGCGGCCAACACGTTCATCGCCGTCGCCGACTTCGCCAGGGCGGGGTTCGTCATGAAGAACTCCGCCGCCGTGCACACCCCCGCCGCCGCCCTGCCGTACCTCGCGGCGCTGAAGCTGGCCGGTGCGGCCGGTCTCGTCGTCGGGCTGGCGGCGGTGCCGTGGCTCGGGGTCGCCGCCGGGGTGGGCCTGACCCTGTTCTTCGCCGGGGCCCTCGCCGCCCACGTCAAGGCGCGGGTCTTCCACAACATCGCGTTCCCCGGCCTGTATCTGGTCCTCGCCCTGGCGTCCGCCGCCTACATGGCCGACGCGGCGACCGGCGCGTGAGACCGCCTGCCCCACCGGGGCACGGGGAAGCCCCCGATGCCGGGGGGAGACATCGGGGGCTGCTTTCTGGGCGGCCGGCCGGGCCGGCCGTCAGGCCGCGGACTCGAAGCCGGTGTCGCGGGCGAGCTTCTTCAGCTCGACCAGGGCGTGCTTCTCGATCTGCCGGATCCGCTCGCGGGTGAGGCCGTGCTGCTTGCCGACCTCGGTCAGCGTGCGCTCGCGGCCGTCCTCGATGCCGTAGCGCGCCTTGATGATCGACGCCGTGCGCGGCTCCAGCCGGCCGATGAGGCCCTCCAGTTCCTCGCGGCGCATCATCACCAGCACGGAGTCCTCCGGCGAGTCCGCGCCGGTGTCCTCCAGCAGGTCGCCGAACTGGGTCTCGCCCTCGTCGTCGACCGCCATGTTGAGGCTGACCGGGTCGCGGGCCCAGTCCAGGACGTCCGTCACGCGCTCGGGCGTCGAGCCCAGCTCGGCGGCGACCTCGGCGGGCTCCGGCTCACGGCCGTGCTCGCGGTTGAACTCGCGCTGTACGCGCCGGATGCGGCCCAGTTCCTCGACGAGGTGGACGGGGAGCCGGATCGTCCGGGACTGGTCGGCGATGGAGCGGGTGATGGCCTGGCGGATCCACCACGTGGCGTACGTGGAGAACTTGAAGCCCTTCTTGTAGTCGAACTTCTCGACGGCGCGCACCAGGCCGGCGTTCCCCTCCTGGATCAGGTCGAGGAGCGGCAGCCCGCTGCGCGGGTAGCGGCGGGCGACGGCGACGACCAGGCGGAGGTTCGAGCGGATGAAGAGGTCCTTGGCACGCTCGCCCTGGGCCACGATCGCTTCGAGTTCCTCCCGGTCCGCCGATGCGCTCGGCGCGTCCACGGCCTCGGGCTTCGCGTCGCCGGCGAGCAGCTTCTCGGCGTAGACGCCGGCCTCGATGTCCAGGGAGAGCTCGACCTCCTTCGCGGCGTCGAGCAGCGGCGTCCGTGCGATCTCGTCGAGGTACATCCCGACGAGGTCGCGGTCGGCGATCTCGCCGCTCTTGGCGCGAGCGCCGCGAGCGCTGCTTGCCCCGCCGGCCGGGGTCTCGGCCTGGCGGCGGGCGACGGCACGGGTTGCCATGCGTGCTCCCTTGCGAGTGAGTTCCTAACCGGTGGTCGACACCTACCGGGTGTCCGTCCGTTCCACCTGGTCCAACGAAGAGATTCAGGACAGAATTCCCTTCGGGTACACCGATTTTCGTGATCTTGCAGTATCCTGCCCCGCCTCAAGGCAGGCTCAGGACGCCGTACGGTGTGCCGTACGGGCCGGAGAGGGCCTGGTCAGGCCGGGCAGTCGGCGGGTGGCCGCGGTCCGGGCCGGTGCCGGCCGCCGCTGGTCCGTGAGATGCCCGTCACATCCGGCATCGTGGCCTCCCCCCTGGGCGGCGCCGTCCTGGGCCGCCCCTCCCCGTGTGAAGACGGCGCGCGGGGCCTTCTGGTTGCTCCCGCGGCCGGAAAGTGCGGGTGGGTGCCTGGGCCCGTAGACCTACGGGGACCTAGGGCCCGCGGCCGTTACGGACCGGCGGCGGCGCACGTAGCGTCCCGGGCATGGAGACGAGCCGCGAGGACGCGCGTACGGAGAAGGGCCGCACCCGGGACGGCAGGGACGGCAGCGGGGTGCTCGACGAGGCCCTGGAGCGGCTGCACGCCGCGGGGCCCGAGCGGCAGGGCTGGCTGACGAACCACGGCCCGATGGCCGTGGAGGCCCTGGTGCACGGTGACCGGGCGGCGACGGTGCACCGCTGGCTGGACCGCTACCGGGACAAGCTGGAGGACATGCCGCCGCAGGCCCGGCCCATCGACCCCGCCGCCTGGCACGAGGCGCTCGGCGATCCGGCGCGGCTCGGGGACTGGCCGGCGTACTTCGCGCGGGAGCTGGACGCCCGGCCGTGGCGCGAGGTGCTGGCGGAGTGGTGGCCGAGGCTGCTGCCCGGGCTGGCCGGCGCCGCGACGCACACGGTGATCCGCGCGGGCCATGCCGTACGCACCCTCCAGGACACCGAGGCCGCGGGCCGCGCCCCCACCGGCCCCCGGGTCACCGAGCTGGCGCACGCCCTGGGCTACTGGGCCGCCCGCTTCGCCCGCCTGCCCAGCGCCCCCGTCCCCGCCGGCACCGCGGGTCCGGACGCGGCGCTGGCCGCGGTGCCCGCCGTGCCCGCGCAGGCCGGCGGCATCCGCGAGCGGCTGGCGCAGCTCACCGCGGAGTCGACGCCCGGCTGGCCGGCGGCGGTGGGCGCCCTGGCTCCGGCGCGTACCCCCGAGGAGGCCCGTGAGGCGCTGGCCGCGCTGGTACGGGCCGCGGTCCACCGCTATGCGGCGTACGGGCACGGCGAGCCGGTGATGCTGGTGCACGCCGCGACCGCCCCGAACGCCGTGCTCCGCGCCCTGCCCGCGCTCCCCCGCGACCTGTGGGTCCCGAGCTACGCGGCCGCCTGGGCGGCGAGCGCCGCCGTCACCGCCGCGTACGGACCGGCCGCCCCGCTGCCGCAGGACCGCATCCCGGCGCCGCCGGCCGGCGACGCGGCGGCCGCCGACGACGAGCTGCTGACCCGGGCGGCGGCGCACGGCGACGAGCACACGATCAAGTTCGTCGACACCGCGCTGGACGTCGGCGACGACACCGCGCGCGTGGCCGCGCTGCAGTCCGTCGCGCTCATCGACCCGGCGTTCTGAGGCGGGCGCGGCCGGGCATCCGGCCGAGCGCGGGTATGGTTGAAGTCTAAACTTCAGGGGACCGGAAGGCGGCGACCCACCATGCCCACCATGCCCGCGCTCTATCTCTCCCACGGCGCCCCGCCGCTCGCCGACGACCCCGTCTGGCCCGCCGAGCTGGCCGCCTGGGCCGCGGACCTGCCCCGCCCGCGGGCCGTCCTCGTGGTCTCCGCGCACTGGGAGGAGGCCCCCGCCGCCCTCGGTGCCACCACCACGGTCCCGCTGGTCTACGACTTCTGGGGCTTCCCCGAGCACTACTACCGCGTCCGCTACCCCGCCCCAGGCGCCCCCGAACTGGCCGAGTCCGTACGCAAACTGCTGCGCACCCCCGGCGAGAGCGTGCAGGACTTCCCCGACCGCGGCCTCGACCACGGCGCGTACGTGCCGCTGGTGGAGATGTACCCGGACGCGGACATCCCGGTGCTCCAGCTCTCCATGCCGACCCTCGACCCCGGGCGGCTGCTCGCGCTCGGCCGCCGGCTCGCGCCGCTGCGCGCGGAGGGCGTGCTGATCGTCGGCAGCGGATTCTTCACCCACAACCTCGCCGCGCTGCGGCACACCGGCGACGGGCCGCCCGCGTGGTCCGCGGAGTTCGACGTCTGGGGCCGCGAGGCGCTGGCGGCGCAGGACGTGGACGCGCTGCTGGACTTCGTGCACAAGTCGCCCGCGGGCCGGCTGGCCCACCCCCGTACCGAGCACTTCGCCCCGCTGTTCGTCACCCTCGGCGCCGCCGAGGACGACCTGCCCACCCAGCGCAGCGTCATCGACGGCTTCTGGATGGGGCTGGCCAAGCGCTCACTCCAACTGGGCTGAGCGGGAAGGCGGCAGCGGACAGACGGAAGCCCGGCAGGCATGGCGAAGGCCCCTTCCCGTCCCCCCGAGGAACGGAAAGGGGCCTTCACCCAGCCCTGAACTCTCCTTTGAGTCAGTGCACGGGCGCGGTCAGTGGACCATCACCGGCGCCTGCACCTCGTCCTGCGCACCGGCGTCCTTGCCGTCGCCCGAGACCTCGTGCCCCGCCTGCGCCCGGGCGTTGACCAGGGCGTACGCGATGGCGGCCGAGACCACCAGGATGCCGACGGCCCACCAGATCGCCGTCGAGTAGCCGTGCACGGCCGCGGAGTTCTCGAAGCCCTGCCGGCCCAGGCTGCGGGCCTCCGAGGCGTTCGAGGAGATCCAACTGGTCGTCGCACTGGCGGCGATCGTGTTCAGCAGCGCGGTGCCGATGGCGCCGCCGACCTGCTGCGAGGTGTTGACCATCGCCGAGGCGATGCCCGAGTCACGCGGCTCGACCCCGAAGGTGGCCAGGGACATGGCCGGCATGAACGCCGTGCCGAGGCCCAGGCCCAGCAGCACGAGGCCGGGCAGGACGACCGCGGCGTACGAGCTGCCCGGCTCTATCTGGGCCAGCAGCAGCATGCCGAGGGCGCCGACGAGGAAGCCGGGCACCAGCAGCAGCCGCGGCCGCACGCGGGTCATCAGCCGGGCGCCGATCTGCGTCGAGCCGATGATCATGCCCACGATCATCGGAAGGAACGCCAGGCCGGTCTTGACCGGGGTGTACCCCTTCACGATCTGCAGGTAGTAGGTGAGGAACAGGAAGACGCCGAACATCGCGATGACCGCGAGACCGAGCGACAGGTAGACACCGCCGCGGTTGCGGTCCAGCAGGACGCGCAGCGGCAGCAGCGGGTTCTTGACCTTCGCCTCCACCGCCACGAACGCGGCCAGCAGCACCACGGACGCGACGAACATGACCAGCGTGAGGGTGTCGGTCCAGCCGTCCGACTCGGCCCGGGTGAAGCCGTACACCAGCGCCACCAGACCGGTGGTCGCCAGCAGCACGCCCGGTATGTCGAGCGTGGAGCGGTTCCGGCTGCCCTTGGGGTCGTGGATGACGGCCATCGCGCCGAGGATGGCGACGGCGGCGAACGGGATGTTCACGAAGAACGTCCAGCGCCAGTCCAGGTACTCGGTCAGCACACCGCCGAGGATCAGCCCGACGCCGCCACCGGCGCCGGCGATGGCGCCGTAGATGCCGAACGCCTTGGCCCGTTCCTTGCCGTCGGTGAAGAGGACGGCGAGCAGGGACAGGGCGGCGGGCGCGAGCAGGGCGCCGAAGACGCCCTGCAGGGCGCGGGCGCCGAACATCATGACCTCGCCGGTCGCCGCGCCGCCGAGCGCGGAGGCGGCGGCGAAGCCGGCGAGGCCGGTGATGAAGGTGCGCTTGCGGCCCCAGAGGTCGGCGATGCGGCCGCCGAAGAGCAGCAGGCCGCCGAAGGCGAGCGCGTAGGCCGTGATGACCCACTGGCGGTTGCCGTCGGAGATGCCGAGGTCCTCCTGGGCGGAGGGCAGCGCGATGTTCACGATGGTCGCGTCGAGGACGACCATCAACTGAGCCACAGCGATGAACGCGAGGGCTTTCCAGCGCCTCGGATCAGGCTGCAGAGCCGTTTCTGGCATGGGGGTACCCACCATTCGAGTTCAGGGTTGATCGTGGTACGAATCAGAACGAACCGGTGCTCATCACCGCACAGGGCTCGGAAACAGAGAGTCTCGATGATCAGAACAGACTCACCGTTCGCGGATCACCTCATTTACGTGCCCTTCTGCCGCAAAGCCTCGAACGTGGCGGCGCTGCCGGACAGCGTTGACCTGGCCGGATTCATCAGCCCGTCGAGGAACAGCTCCAGATGACGGTGCATGTACGTGTCGAACCCCACACCGCACTCCAGACCGGGCAGCGGGCGCGTGAGCTGGGCGAGCGCGACCATCAGGTCCCCGACGCCCACGTCCGAGCGGAGCGTGCCCTCGGCGCGGGCCCGCGCCATCAGGTTCTCCAGCGCGGTGTCGAGCCGCTCGCGCATGCCGATCACGTCGGGCGCCGCGTGGTCGAAGCCGTCGGCGAGCAGCGGGCACAGCGACCCGATCCGCTCGTCGGCGCCCCGGTGCACGAAGCCCCGCAGCGCGTCGAACGCGTCGCCGTCCTCGGCGAGCGCGGCCTCCGCCAGGCCGGCGATGCGGCGCATGGATTCCAGGGTCACCTGGAGGATGAGCTCGCGGCGGTCGGCGAAGTGCCGGTAGACCGTCGCGTTGCCGACGCCGGCGCGGCGGGCGATCTCGTCGAGCGGGACGTCGGGGCCCCACTCCACGAACGCCTCCCGGGCGGCCTCGATGATCCGTTCACGGTTGCGGGAGGCATCGGCCCGCATGCGCGGCTGCCGCTGCTCGGGGAGCGTGGCGCTCTTGCCCGTGCCCATGGTTGCCTCCCTGGTGGCTTCCGGGGAATCACTCCCCGCTTTCTTCGGACACCTGCTAAACGGGGAAGCACTCCCCGCTATTTCCCGGCTTCACTGTGATCTGCGCCACGCCAACGTCCGGCCCCGGCCCGGACGCCCTCGGGCGCCCCGGCACCGATAACTTGGGGCACGTACCGTCTTTCGCTCCAGACTCGGAGGCTGACCGCCATGGCAACCACCCGCACCGCGAAGACCCACTGGGAGGGCAACCTGCTCGAGGGCAAGGGGACCGTCGCCCTCGAGTCCTCCAAGATCGGCACGTACGACGTGAGCTGGCCGGCACGCTCCGCCGAGCCCGGCGGCAAGACCAGCCCCGAGGAGCTGATCGCGGCGGCCCACTCGGCGTGCTACTCCATGGCCTTCTCGCACGGCCTGGCCGGCAAGGGCCACACCGTGGAGTCCCTGGACACCAGCGCCGACGTGACGTTCCAGCCCGGCGAGGGCATCACCGGCATCGTGCTGACCGTGCGCGCGACCGTGCCGGGGCTGTCCGAGGAGGAGTTCCAGGCCGCCGCCGAGGACGCGAAGAAGAACTGCCCGGTGAGCAAGGCGCTGGCGGGCGTCGAGAACATCACGCTCAACGCCACGCTGGTCTGAGCGGACGCCGTACGCACCCTGCGGGCCGGCTGCGCGGGCAGCGGGGCCGCGGTCGATCGCCCGGTCGGCGCCTCGGCGCGGACCGGGCGATCGTGTGCTGCCGGCGGCCCGTCAGGTCGTGCCCGACGGGTCCGGCGAGGTGGAGTCGTCCGGGCAGGGGGACTCCTCGCCCGGATCGCCGGGGCTCGGCGAGGGCGACTCGCCGGGATCGGCGGAGCAACTGTCGCTGGGGTCAGGGTCGCCGGGGTCGCCCGTGCCGCCGCCGGGGTCGCCGCCCGGGTCGCCGCTGCCGCCCGGATCGCCTGAGCCGCCGGTCTCGCCCGGGTCGGTGGGGCTGGGGCCCGGGTCGCCGCCGCCGGGGTCGCCGCCGGGGTCGCCCGTGCCGCCCGGGTCGCCGGAGCCGCCGGAGTCGCCCGTACCGCCTGATCCGCCCGTACCGCCCGAGCCTCCGGATGCGGAGCCGCCAGAACCGCCGGAACCGCCGTCCGAAGGACTCGGCCGCGGCCCGACCACGATCCCGCCGCCGGGACCGTCCGGCTCTCCCGGCGTCTTCCTGCTCCCCTTCTCCGGTACGGAACGGGGGTTGCCCGCGCCGGAACTGGCCGGCAGCACCCCCGTGCCGTCCGGCACCGCGTGCACGCCCGAGCGGTAGAAGCCCAGCCAGGCCAGCACGGTGGCGAGGTAGTCCCGCGAGTAGTTGTAGCTGAGGATCGCCCGGTCCAGGTCGGCCGCCGCCGTCAGGTCCCGGTTGCCCGCGCACAGGTAGTGGCCCGCCGCCAGCGTCGCGTCGTAGACGTTGTTCGGGTCCAAGCGCCCGTCGCCGTTGCCGTCCGCGGCCCATCCCGCCCACGTCGACGGGATGAACTGCATCGGCCCCACGGCCCGGTCGTAGCCGGTGTCGCCGTCGTAGCGGCCGCCGTCGGTGTCCGAGATGTTCGCGAAGCCGTTGCCGTCGAGGACCGGCCCGAGGATCGGGGTGAGGGTGGTGCCGTCCGCGTCGACGGCGCCGCCGCGGGCGTGCCCGGACTCCACCTTGCCGATGGCGGCCAGCAGTTCCCACGGCAGCCCGCAGCCGGGGTCGCCGGCCGCGAGCCGCCGCTCCGCCTTCCGGTACGCGTCGAGCACGGTCGCCGGCACGCCGGACTGCTGCTCGATCACCGCGGGCGGCGTCGGCTGCGTGCCGACGATCGGGTCCATGCCCTGCAACGGCGGGATCTCGGTGTGGTACTGGCCGTCGCCCGGCGTCCCCGGCGGCAGCACGGGCGCCGTGTCGAGCCGGTCCTCCGCCCCGCCGCCGCCCGCCCGTTCCGGCTCGTCGCCCGGGGCCTGCGAGGCGGTCAGCGCGACCATCGCCGCCGCCGCGAGCGCCGCCGTCGCCACGCTGTGGCGCATCCTGCTGAGTGAAGCCATGGACCTGCCTCCCGGCGAAGTCGGGGTTGCGGTTGCCGTGGTCGTCGTGCGCGGCGGCGGCCGTGCCCGCCGTCGTGCCCGGGCCGTCAGCCGAAGGTGTCGATGTTCGAGATCCGCCACCTGCCGTCGTCCTTCACCGCGTCCACCGCGACCATCGCGGCGCCGTACGACGTCTCGTCCGTGTCCGTACGGGTGTTGCGCTGGTCGGCGAAGACCAGCACGCGCGCCGCGCCGCCGTCGGCCAGCTCCACCGCCGAGTCGGTCACGGTGGTGGTGAGGACGAGCTTCTGCGACGGGGCCTGCTCCCGGACGTCCGCGAGCATCTGCCGGTGCTGGCCGACGGCCTTGCCGGTGAGGTACGTGCGGGCCGCCTTCCGGTTCTCGTCGAGGTCGGTGTAGTCGACGGAGAACACCGCCTCCACCGCCTCGCCGACGCCGCCCTTGACCTCGCTCGTCAGCGGCGCGTCCACGAGCGCCGCGTTGTCGGCCGCGGGGTCGCCGCCCCCGCCCGCCTGCACCGCGGCGAAGGCCGCGAAGCAGCCGAGCAGCACGGCCGCGGCGCCCAGCGCCGCGGCAAGCCGCCGGCCCCGCGGGGACGTTGCGGCGCCGGTACGGTCCCCGGCGGTACGGTCCCGGGCGCCCGGCCGCGGTCTGCGGGCCGGCGCCGGTGTCTGCTTCCCCGCGGGCTCCGCCGGCCGGGCCGCGGGCCTGGTCCTGGGCCTGGCCCGGACGGCCGCCGCGGGCTGCCGCCGGGCCGGCTTCTGCGCCTCCTCGGCGGGAGGTGCGGTGCGCCGGCGCCGGTTGATCAGGTGGCGGGTGGTCGACATCTGTGCGGTCCTCTCCGGAAGTTCACTGCCCGGCTTCGCCGGCCCGGCCCGAGTCCGAGCCCGATCCCTGGTCGGTGCCCTGCCCCGCGCCCTGGCCGGAGCCCTCGCCCGCGTCCCCGCCCGCGGAGTCGCCGGCGGGCGCCTGCCCGAGGGCGCTGAGCTTCCAGCCGTCGCCGGTGCGGGTGACCTCGCCGAGCATCCGGCTCTCCTTGGCCTGCGGCTTCTCCCCGGGTGCGGCGACCGTGATCCGGACCGCGACCAGCACGTCCGCCCGGCCGGCCCGGTCGTCCAGCTCGGTGAGCGCCGCCGACAGCACCTCGGCCGTGGTCACCGTCTCCGCCCTCGCCACCTCCTTCTCGAACCCCTCGCGCCCCTGCTGCAGTTGGGCGAGGAGTTCGCCGGTGGCGGACGCCTCCCAGCGGTCGAGGCCCTCGCCCAGCTCGCGGTGGTCGAGGGTGTTGAGGTTCGTCACGGCCTGCCGGGCGGCGGCCAGCGCGTCGTCCCGGGAGGCGGCGAAGTCCGCCGCGTCGTCGTGCGCGGCCGCGTACCAGGAGGTGCCGGCCCACGCCGCGAGCACCGCCGCCAGCGCCGCGGCCACCAGGGCCAGCGTCAGCAGGGGGTTCTTCCTCAGGCTCACGTCGATCCGCCCTTTCGCTAGCGGGACTTCAGGTCGGTGATGCGCCACTGCCCGTCCTGCCGCTCCGCGGTCACGGAGAGCTGCGCGCCGGCGCTCGTCGGGTCCTTGCCCTTGCGTTCGGTGATCTGGTCGAGGAGGACCAGCAGCGTGGCGTCGTCGCCGTCGAGCCGGATCACCCCGGCGCGTACGACGTGGGTGGTCAGCGTCAGCTCCTGGGCGACGACCCGCTGCCGGATCTGGCCGAAGAGCTGCCGGTACTGCTCGCGGGCGGGCCCGGCGAGGAGTTCGTCGGCGTCCCGCGCGGTGACGCCGGGGTCTTGCGGCGCGTACGAGAACACCTTGCTGAGGGCGTTGCTGACGTCGCCGGCGACGGCGGCGGTGCCGGAGGAGTCGGTGAGCGCCCGGTTGGCCAGCGCGTCGTCGCCGCCCAGGCGAGCGGCCTGGACGAGGAGTCCGGTGCCGGCGAGCAGGAGCGCGACCAGCACCGCGACGCCCGCGGCCCGCCGGCGGCGCCGGGCGGCGGCGGATCCCGTACGGGCCCCGCCGCCGGACTCACCGGACCCGGCGGCTCCGGCTTCAGCGGCTTCCGCTTCCGCGACTTCAGGGGCTTCAGCGGCTTCAGCGGCTTCCGCTGCGGCTGCTTCTGCGGACTCCGCCGGCTCCCGCTCCCGCGCCTCGACGGCCACGCCCGCCTTGCCGTCCCCGTCGCCGTCCCGGCTCATGAACCGCTCCCCTCCACCGTGATCGCGGTGAGCGACGCGATCTTCCAGCCGTCCCCCGTCCGCTCCAGGCCCGCCTCGAACCGCTTGCGGTCCGTACGCTCCCCGTCCGCCCCGCCGCTCGTCTCCACCCGCACCGTGGCCAGGGCCTTCGCCGTGCCCGCGCGCGTGTCCAGCTCGGTGACGGCGGCTTCCGTGACCGTCGCGCGGGCCGTGACGCCCGCGCGGTCGAAGGCGTCGGCGCTCGCGGCCCGCGACCGGCGCAGGTCCTCGTGCAGCGGTCCCGTGGTGGCGTCCTGCCAGCGCGCCAGGCCCGCCTCGGGGTCGGCGGCGTCGATGCTGTTGAGCGTCCCGATGTGCTCCTGGCCCGCGGCCAGCACGCGGTCGCGCTCGCGGCCGAAGTCCAGTTCTTCGCTGGTCGCGGCGGCGGCGTAGCGCCAGGCGGAGAAGCCGGCGAAGGCGAGGACCAGCGCGACGGCGAGTGCGGCGGCGAGCGTCTGCCGCCGCGGGGCGCCGCGGACGTACGGGAGTCGGGTGCTCATCGCGCCTCCTTCAGGCCGAGCAGCCCGGCCATGTCGGTGGGGCCGTCGCCGACCGCGGGCAGCCCGAGCGCGCCGGGCAGGGTGCCGGGCGCGGCGCGGGTGCCGGGCCGGTCGTCGGCGAGTCCCGAGCCGGGCTCGGCCGGCTCGGGTACCGCGCCGCCGCCCGGGGAGTGCGCGGAGCCGCGGACGTTGACGCCGCTCGACGCCGGGGCGGTGCAGCGGGCGGCGGTGTTGAAGCCCGCCGGGCTGGTCTTGAGGCCGTTGCGGTACGCCGTGGAGCCGTACCCCTGGGTGCAGGGCAGCGGGTCGAAGAAGCTGAGCGCCATGCCGAAGCGGGCGCCGTCGGAGGTGATGGCGGTGGAGCCGGCGGCGGCCACCTGCGGCAACTGGACGAGCAGTTGCTCCAGGCCGTCCTGCCGGGTGACCGCGATCTCCGAGGTGGTCAGCAGGTTCGCGAGCAGGATGCTCAGGCTCGGGTCGAGGTCGCGCAGCAGCCCGGTGACCTGGCTCGCGGCGCCGGGGCCCGCCTCGACGACGCGGCGCAGGTCGCCGTCGGAGCGCTTGAGCTGCTCGGTCAGCTCCTCGGCGCCCTTCGCGAACTCCTGCAGCGCCTCGCCGGAGTCGTTCTGCGTGCGCAGCACGGTCTCGCCGTCGATCATGAGCCGGGTACTGTGCGGCAGCGCCGCGTCGGCGGCCCGGATGAACTCGCTGCCGGTGTCGAGGAGCCGCTGGAGGTTGTCGCCCTGCCCGGCGAGGGCGTCGCCGAGTTCGTCCACGACGGTGCGCAGCTCGCCGGTGTCGACGGAGGTGGCGAAGGAGTCGACGCTGGTGAGGAGGTTGGTGACGGGCGCGGGCGTCGCGGTGTGCTGGCGGCCGACGACGGCGCCGTCCGCGAGGTACGGGCCGGAGTCGGCGGCGGGCTTGAGGTCGATGTACTGCTCGCCCACCGCGGAGTAGTTGGCGACGTCGGCCGACAGGTCGCTGGGGATCGGCGGGGCCGAGTCGCGGATCTGCAGCTCGGCCTCGACGCCCGTGCCGGTCAGCTCGATCGACCCGACGCGCCCGACCGACACCCCGCGGTAGGTCACCTCCGCGTGCGGGAACAGGCCGCCGGTCTCGGCGAGTTCGACGCGCACCGTGTAGTAGTCGCGCATGCCGACGTAGCGGCCGAGGTCGGCGTAGCGCACGCCGACGTAGCCGATGACGAGCACCGCGACGAGGGCGAACACGATGTTCTTGACGATGACGGACCTGGTGATCACCGGCCCTCACCCCCGGGCGGCTCGCTGCCGGACGCCGGCGGCGACTCCGGCTCCGTAGCGGACGGGCTGCCCGGCGGCGGCCCCGACGGCGTGCCGGCGCCGTCGGACGGGCCGCCGCCGGGAGAGGCGGACCCCGTGTCCCCTGACCCCGTGTCGTCCGGCGCCGGATCGTCCGGATCCGGGGACCCGGACGGGTCGGCGCCCGGCGGCGCCGGTCCCACGGACGGGAGCGGCAGCGGCAGCGCGAGGGCGGTGCCGGGCGGGGCGGAGCGCGGGTCGACGGTGGTGCTCGGCCCGGTGGCGCCGGGCACGGACTCCCCGGTCAGCGGCGGGATCAGCTCCGTGCCGCGGGGGGAGGTGACGCCGAGGTAGATGTTGAGGTAGTCGCCCTTGACGCCGCGCAGCACCTCGTCGGTGAAGGGGTACGTGAGCAGCACCTCCAGCGAGGCGGGCAGCGTCCGCCCGGCGTCGGCGAGGTTCTTCAGCACCTTCCCCAGGGCCCTGAGGTCGGCGATCATGTCCTCTTTGCTCGCGTCGACGGTCTCCACCGCGACGTCGGAGAGCCGGTCCAGCGAGCGCAGCATGGTGACCAGTGCGCCGCGCTGCTCCTCCAGCACCTTCATGCCGGGGCTGAGGTCGTCGAGGATGACGCCGATCTCCGTCTTGCGGGTGGCGAGGGTGGCGGACAGCCGGTTGACGCTGTCGAGCGCGTCGGTGATGCCGTCCTTGTTGTCGTCGAGGCTCTTCATCAGGGTGTCGACGCGCTTGAGCATGGAGCGGACCTGCGGCTCGTTGCCCTGGAGCGCGTTGTTCAGCTCCCGGCTGATGGTGCGCAGTTGCTCGATGCCGCCGCCGTTGAGGAGCATCGACAGGGCGCCGAAGACCTCCTCGACCTCCGGGTTGCGGTTGGTGCGCGCCAGCGGGATGTCGGTCTTGGTGTCGTCGGGGAGGATCGCGATGGTGGCGTCCCCGGTGGCGGTGCCGAGGTCGCCCGCCTGCTGCGCGTCGACCTGCTTCTTCCCGGGCGGGGCGATCAACTGGACGTATTTCTCGCCCAGCAGGCTCGACTGCTCGATCCGGGCGTACGCGCCGGCCGGCAGCCGCACGTCGCCGTTGACCTTCATCGTGACCACGGCGGTCCAGCGGTCGTCGGCGACCTCGATGTCGGTGACCCGGCCGACGGCCACGTCGTTGACCCGTACCGAGGACTGCGGCACCAGGCTCAGCACGTCCTCGAACTCGGCGGTGACCTCGTACGGGTGGCCGCCGAGGTCGGCGCCGCCGGGCAGCGGCAGGTCCTGGATGCCGGTGAACTCGACGTCCGCGGACTCGTAGACCTTCATCACCACCAGCGGCGAGGCGATGACGAGCGCCGCGGCCACGACTCCGGCGACCGCCTTGACGTGCCAGTTCATCGCCCGCCTCCTTCTTCCGGCGTGCCGTAGACGTCGCCGACCGCGGGCAGCGGCAGCCCGGGCAGTTCGTCCTGCCGGTCCGCGGGCGCCGGTACGAGACCCGCGCGGCCGGCGGCGGCGCCGCCGTCCTTCGCCAGGCCGGCGTCGGGCGGGCCGCCCATGCTCAGCTCGTTGAGGTTGCCGCGGCCGTCGATGGTGCGCTTGCCGGGGTTGTACGCGCGCAGCAGGTTGTCGGTGGCCAGCGGCGCGCTGTCCATCGCCTCGGCGAGCGAGGCGCGGTTGTCCACGAGGATGCGGGTCAGGTCGGCGAGCTTGTCGACGTTGGCCTTGAGCCGGCCGCGGTTGTCCTTGATGAACCCCTGCACCCTGCCGAGTGCCTTGCCCAGCTCCTCCAGCGCGGCGGCCAGTTCGTCCTTGTCCTCGGCGAGGAAGGTGCCGACATCGGCGAGCTGCCGCTCGGCGTCGCGCACGTGCTGGTCGTTCTCCTTCAGCATGGTGGTGAAGGACTGGAGGTTCTCGATCGTGCCGAAGAGGTCGCCGCTGCGGCCGGAGAGCGTCTGGGTGGCGTCGCCGAACCGGTCGATGCTGTCGCCGATCTCCTTGCCGTTGCCCTCCAGGTTGCGGGCGCCGGTTTCGAGCAGCTTGCTCAGCTCCCCGGTGGCGTTGGCGCCGTCGGGGCCGAGGGCGTCGCTGAGGTCGGTGAGGGAGGCGTACAGCTCGTCGATCTCCACCGGGGTCGCGGTGCGCTCGACGGGGATCTCGTCGCCGTCGGCGAGTTCGGGCCCGCCGGAGTAGGGCGGGCTGAGCTGCACGTAGCGGCCGGAGACGACGCTCGGCGCGATGACCGCGGCCTGCACGTCGGCGGGCGCCTGGACGCCGTGGTCCAGGGTCAGCTCGACGCGCACCCGGTCGCCCTCGGGTTCGACGGAGTCGACGGTGCCGACCTTGACGCCCAGGATCCGCAGGTCCGAGCCGCCGTAGAGGCCGACTCCGGAGTCGAAGTAGGCGGTGACCGCCTTGCCGTCGGGGCCCGTCAGCGCCCGTACGCCCCAGGTGCCCGCGGCAAGCAGCAGCACCGCGGTCACCAGCAGCGCGACCGGTCTGCGGTCCCGCAGCCGGCCGGCGGCCGCGCGCAGCCGCCGCACCGCTGCCGTTGCACGGCGTGCCATCATCGGCCCCCCTTCGGCTTCGGCGGCAGGCACCCGCGGTCCGGTACGACGTCCGGCGCGTACTCCTGCGGCACGAGCCCGCAGAGGTAGCTGTCGAACCAGCGGCCGCTGCCGAGGGTGTTGCCGACGAGCCGGTAGTACGGACCGGCCGTGGCCAGCGCCTTGTCGAGGTTCTTCTCGTTGGCCTGGAGCACGCCGGTGACCCGGTCGAGGGCGTCGAGCATCGGGCCGATCTGCTCCTCGTTGTCCTCGACCAGCCCGTCCAGCTCCTTCGCCAGGTCGCGGGTGCCGGTGAAGAGGGCGTGGATCGCGTCGCGCCTGCTGCGTACCTCGGCGAGCAGGTCGTTGCCGTCCTTCAGCAGCGTCTCGAACGTGTCGTTCTGGTCCTTCAGCGTCTTGGTGATCTCGTCGCTGCCGGACAGCAGCCGGGCCAGTTCCGCGTCCCGGGAGGAGATCGTCTGCGACAGGTCCGCCAGCCCGTTCGCCGCCTTGCGCACGTTCGGCGGGGTGTCCTCGAAGGTCTCCGAGATCACCTCGAAGCTCTCCGCGAGGGCCGTGGTGTCCAGCTCGCCGACGGTCGACGACAGGTCCTGGAACGCCTGCGTCACGTCGTACGGGGACGTGGTGCGCTCGACCGGGATCGGCCGGCCGGCGTCCTGCCGGACGCTGCCCAGCGGATCGACGGCCAGGTACTTCTCGCCGAGCAGCGTCTCGATGGCGATCGCGGCGGTGGACCGGTCGCCGATCCAGGCGTCGCGCACGGTGAAGTCGACGGCGACCCTGGGCCCGTCGAGCCCGACCTCGTCGACCTCGCCCACCTTGACGCCCGCCACCCGCACCTCGTCGCCGGAGCGCAGCCCGGCGGCCTCGGAGAAGTGGGCCGTGTAGGAGGTGCCGCCGCCGACGCCGGGCAGCGCGTCGGCGCGGTACGCCGCGAGCCCGCCCAGGGCCAGGACCAGCAGCCCCACCAGCGCCACGGCGATGGGGTTGCGTTCGCGTACGGGCTTCAGCCTCGGCACTCTCATCGCTCACACCTCGGCGGCTGGACCGAGATCCCGGTCGGCGGCTCGCTGCCGTCGGACATGCTCACGCCCGTCACCCGCGCCTCGCAGAGATAGAGGTTGAACCAGGAGCCGTACGAGGCCAGCCGCCCCAGCGTGGCCATCTTCACCGGCGTCTGTTCGAGGAACTCCTCCACCAGCGGCACGTAGTCGCCCAGCAGCTCGGCGACCCGGCCGGCCTGGTGGATGTCCTCCTTCAGCGGGGCGCGGCCGTCGCGTACGAGATCGGCGGTGGTGGCCGTCAGGTCGCCCATGGCGTCGACGGCGCGGAAGAGCGGCTTGCGGTCGTCGGAGAAGCCGGACACCAGGTCCTGGAGGGTCACGAGCAGGTCGTTGAACTCCTTCTCGCGGGTGTTGACGGTCTCCACCACCTCGGTGAGGTTGTCGATCACCTCGCCGATCACCTGGTCCTTCGCGGCCAGCGTGCTGGTCAGCGAGCCGACCGTCTCCACGAGGCTGTCGACCGTCCCGCCCTGGCCCTGGAGCACCTGGACGATCTCGTTCGCGAGCTTGTTGGTGTCCCGCGGCGACAGCCCCTGGAACAGCGGCTGGAAGCCGTTGAACAGCTCGGTGAGGTCGAGCGCGGGCCGGGTGCGCTCCAGCGGGATGGTGCCGCCGGGCGCGAGCGACCGTCCCACCGGGCCCTCGCCCTGCTCCAGGTCGATGTAGCGCTGGCCGACCATGTTGAGGTACTTCACCGAGGCGTTGACGGAGGCGGGCAGCTCACGCCCTTCGCGTACGGTGAACTCCACCCGCGCGTAGCGCCGTCCGCTCAGCTCGATGGATTCGACCTCGCCGACCTTCACGCCCGCCACCCGCACGCTGTCGCCCTCGACCAGGCCGGTCACGTCGGTGAACCGGGCGCTGTAGCCGTCGGTGGGGCCGACGCCGGTGTTGGCGATGGAGAAGGCGAGCGCGGTGGTGGCGAGCGCGGTGACCACGACGAAGACGAGGGACTTGATCAGGGGCCCCGCGAGGCTTCTTCTGTTCACTTCAGCCGCACCTCCGTGCCCCGGAAGACGGGTCCGGCGAGCACGCTCGACCAGTCGGGCAGGTCGGCGGGCGGGCTCTCCATGCCGGCCGCGAGGAGTTCGTTGACGAGCTGGTTCTCCGCCGGGGAGTTGGGCAGCCCGAGGGCCGTTTCGTCGGTGGCGAGGCCGGTGGCCAGGGTCTTCGCGGACTGCGGCCGGCCGGCGTCCCGTGCACCGGCGGTGCCGCTCCCGGCGGGCGCACCGGTGTACGGGACGCCGTAGCACCGCGGGCCGCCGCCGGCGTCGAAGCGCGGGGCGTCCCGGCCGGGCACGTACTTGCCGCGGGCGGGCAGCACCTCGACGTCGACGTGCAGTCCCGGCTTGCCGGTGCCCTTGCCGAGCGCCTTGTCCATCACGGGCACGAAGTCGGCGAGGGTACGCAGCGTGCAGGGGAACGACGGCGCGTACTCGGCGATCTTCTCCACCGTGGGCCGGCTGTCGGCGGACAACCGGATGATGTTCTCCCGGTTCTGCTCCAGGAAGGTGTCCAGGTCCTGCGACGTGGTCGTCAGCGTGCCGTACAGCCCGCCGAGGTCCTGCGCCTTCTCGGCGATGGTGCCGCTCGTCGTCGTCGCGTCCTGCAGCGCCTTGATGAGGTCGGGGACGGTGTCCGCGTACAGGTGGCCGAGCTCGACCAGTTCGCGGATGTCGCGGTTGAGCGTGGGCAGGTGCGGGTTGAGCTTCCGCAGGTGCTCGTCCAGCTCGACGAGGGTGTCGCCGAGCTTCTTGCCGCGGCCGTCGAGCGCGTCGGCCATGGCGGTGAGGGTGGCGGAGAGCTTCGCCGGCTTCACGGCGGTGAGCAGCGGCATCACGTTGTCGAGCACCTGCTCCAGCTCGATGGCGTTCTCGCTGCGGTCCTGCGGGATGACGCTGCCGGCCGCCAGCGTCTCGCCGGCCGTGCCGCCGTCCGGGGGCGGGACGAGGGAGACGAACCGCTCGCCGAAGAGCGTGGTGGGCAGCATCTGCGCGGAGACGTCGGCGGGGATCCGGTCCAGTTGCCCGGGGTTGAGCGCGAGGGTCAGCCGGGCGGTCCGCCCGCCGTTCGCCGCGGAGATCTCCCGCACCTCGCCGACGACGACGCCGCGCATCTTCACCTCGGCGTACGGGTGCATCTCGTTGCCGACGCTGCCGGTCTCGACCGTGACGGTCGCGGTGTCGGTGAACTCCTTGTTGTAGACGGCCACCGACAGCCACACCAGCAGCGCCATCACCAGCAGGAACACCAGCCCCGCGATCCTGCGTCCCGTCGTCTCGAGACCGCTCATCCGGACACCTTCACCGTGGTCGTGGTGCCCCAGATCGCCAGGCTGAGGAAGAAGTCGGTGACCGCGATGAGCACGATCGCGGAACGCACCGAGCGCCCCACGGCGACGCCGACCCCGGCGGGTCCTCCGGTGGCGCGGAAGCCGTAGTAGCAGTGCGCGAGGATCACCATCACGCTGAAGATCAGCACTTTCATGAACGACAGCAGCACGTCGGCCGGGGAGAGGAAGAGGTTGAAGTAGTGGTCGTACGTGCCGGCGGCCTGCCCGTTGTAGAGGACCGTCACGGCGCGCGAGGCGAGGTACGAGCTGAGCAGCCCGATCCCGTAGAGCGGGATGATCGCCACCACCCCGGCGACGATGCGCGTGGTGACGAGGTACGGCATGGAGCGCACCCCCATGCCCTCCAGCGCGTCGACCTCCTCGTTGATCCGCATCGCGCCGAGCTGGGCGGTGAAGCCGGCGCCGACGGTGGCGGACAGCGCGAGGCCGGCGACGAGCGGGGCGATCTCGCGGGTGTTGAAGTACGCGGAGACGAAGCCGGTGAAGGCGGCGGTGCCGATCTGGTTGAGGGCCGCGTAGCCCTGGAGGCCGACGACCGTGCCGGTGAACAGGGTCATCGCGAACATCACGCCGATCGTGCCGCCGATGACGCCGAGGCCGCCGCTGCCGAAGGCGACCTCGGCGAGCAGCCGCTGCACCTCCTTGAGGTAGCGGCGGGCGGCCCGCGGGGTCCACAGCAGGGCGCGCACGTAGAAGACGAGCTGGTCGCCCGCCTGGTCGAGCCAGGAGAGCGGGCGGTCGAGGAGCCGTCCCGGGCGCAGCCGCCGCGGGCCCTGCTCGTACTCCCCCGCCGTGCCGTCCTTCTGGGTCAGGGCCATCGCTCAGCCTCCCTTCGGGGGGACGACCTGCAGGTAGATCGACGTCAGGATGGTGTTGACGAAGAACAGCAGCAGGAAGGTGATGACGACGGACTGGTTGACCGCGTCGCCCACGCCCTTCGGGCCGCCGCGGGGGTTGAGGCCGCGGTAGGCGGCGACGATGCCGGCGATGAACCCGAAGATCAGCGCCTTGATCTCGCTGATGTAGAGGTCGGGAAGCTGCGCGAGGGCGGAGAAGCTGGAGAGGTACGCGCCGGGGGTGCCGCCCTGGAGGATGACGTTGAAGAAGTAGCCGCCGAGCGTGCCGACGACCGAGACCAGCCCGTTGAGCAGCACCGCGACGCCCATCGTGGCCAGCACCCTGGGCACCACGAGCCGCTGGACCGGCGAGACGCCCATGACCTCCATCGCGTCCAGTTCCTCGCGGATCTTCCGGGAGCCGAGGTCCGCGCAGATCGCCGAGCCGCCGGCGCCGGAGATCAGCAGCGCCACGATGAGCGGCGACGCCTGCTGGATGACCGCGAGCACGCTGGCGCCGCCGGTGAAGGACTGCGCGCCGAACTGCTGGGTGAGCGAGCCGACCTGGAGGGCGATCACCGCGCCGAACGGGATCGACACCAGGGCCGCGGGCAGGATCGTCACGCTGGCGATGAACCAGAACTGCTCGACGAACTCCCGTAACTGGAACGGCCGCTTGAACGACAGCCGGGCGACGGACAGCGCCAGCGCGAAGAGCTTCCCGGTCTCGCGCAGCGCGCCCGCACCGGGTACGGACCAGGCGGGACGCGGCGGCGCCGGCGGCCCGGCCTCCCCCGGCTCCTCGCCGGGGTCGGGGTCCTGCGGCTCCGGCGAGTGCGGCACCGGCGGCAGCGTCGTGGTCATGGCCGCTCCTCCGGGAGCGCGGGCATGGTCAGCGTCTTCGCGTGCGCGACCGAGCCGCCGATGCCGGCGAGGATGGCCTGGCGGGCGGCGGTCGGCAGTTGCGTGAGCATGCCGAGCACCCGCTCGCGGTGCCGGTCCACCGCCTGCCGCGGGGGCATCCCGGGCGACGGCTCCAACTGCGGCACGATCGCGCGCGGGCCCGTACCGGAGGCGGCGTCGGGGTCGAAGCCCTCGGCGGCGAGCGTGGCCGCGTCCTTCTCCTCCGACATGCCGATGGGGCCGAGCCTGCTGCCGCTGAGGAACTGCGAGACCACCGGCTCCTCGCTGGTCAGCAGCACCTCGCGGGGACCGAAGGTGACGAGGTTGCGGCGGAAGAGCATGCCGATGTTGTCGGGGACGGTGGAGGCGATGTCGATGTTGTGCGTGACGATCAGCATCGTCGCGTCGATCTGCGCGTTGACGTCGATGAGCAGTTGCGAGATGAACGCCGTGCGCACCGGGTCGAGACCGGAGTCCGGCTCGTCGCACAGCACGATCTCGGGGTCCAGGACGAGCGCGCGGGCGAGCCCCGCCCGCTTGCGCATGCCGCCGGATATCTCGCCCGGCAGCTTGCCCTCGGCGCCGCCGAGGCCGACGAGGTCCATCCGCTCCATGACGATGCGGCGGATCTCGGACTCCTTCTTGCGGGTGTGCTCGCGCAGCGGGAAGGCGACGTTGTCGAAGAGGCTCATCGAGCCGAAGAGGGCGCCGTCCTGGAACATCAGCCCGAACTTCTTGCGGGCCTCGAAGACTTCGCGCTCGCGGCTGTTCACCATGTCGACGCCGTCGACGAGCACCTGCCCCTCCTCGGGCTTGAGCAGGCCGATGAGCGACTTCAGGAACACGGTCTTGCCGGTGCCGGACGGGCCCAGCATCACGCTGACCTCGCCGGCCGGCAGCGTCAGCGTGACGTCGCGCCAGATGTTCTGGCGGCCGAAGGACTTCGTCAGGCCGTCCACGACGACTTCGATTCCCATCACAGCCCCCTGGCGGGTGCGCAGTGCCGGCCGTGTACACCGCGGCCGGTCCCGTCAACTCCGGTGCGGGCACAGCACAGCACGGCCGCGGCCCGGGTGCCCCCGCCGCAAACGGCGACTGGCATCCGGTGACAATCCCGGGCGACGCGTTTGTCTCCGAGTGAGCAAAGAGGAGCGGGCCGGACCCGGCTTCTGCGCGACGCGTGTTCTGCCGTGCACATGCGTGCATCACTCCATGAGCAGTCCTGCAGCAGCCGGTGCGGCCTCTGCGCCTACGGGATCCACGCTGGCGGCGGACCCGACTTCTTCGGTGCGGCCTTCGTGGGGGACGGGCTGCACGAGCACCTGCGGGGGGAGACGCTACGCACGGGTAACCGGGGAATCAATAGCCGTGGCAGGGAAAGTCACCGGCCCCTTACCAGCGGGTATTTTCTTGTCGTCCGCTGAGCAATCGGACCCGCCGGATTGTCACCGGCTGACAATCTCACGGCGGGCCGGAACGGCCGCGGGCGTACCGCCGTTCCTCATCCCGTGACAACGGAATCAGCCAGGCCAAAAAGAAGGATCCGACGCGCACCACGCGCGGGAGCGGGCGCGCGCCGCGGACCGGCACCGCCCTGACCAGCACGGTCCGGCGGCCGACGGACGGCAGGCGGCTCCGGCCGCCCGTACGCTCAACCGCCCGTCCGGCGGCGGGACTTCCGGAATTGTCAGCGACTGCGCGCCGCGCAAGGGCCCGATTGTCACGGCGTGACAATGATTCGACAGAAACGACGCGGCCGCGGGACTTCTTGGATAGTTTCCCGGCGAAGGTGTTGTGCCCTCTTGCGGATGTGGCTACGGTACCCGTCAGTAGCTGAGATGTTGGCATATTCAGGCGGGCCGGTCTGCGTAATTGAAGCCGGCAAACGCTCGGAGCCCACGAGCACAGTGTAGGTATTCATTGTGCCCCCCAACCACGGTGCGCTGATTCTCGGCTCGGCACTGCCATCTGTCCTGCAAACTCGACGAATGCGAGGACGAGAATGAGCAAGATCCGCAAGTTCGCCGTAGGAGCGGCCGTTGCGGTCAGCTCCATCGCCATGGCGGCCGGTCCCGCCGCCGCCGACCCCTCCACCGTGTGGACGGTCGGCCCCGGCAGCCCGCAGGCATTCAACGCCGTTTCGAGTTCCACGAAGCTCGAACTCAACGGCATCCTGCTCACCTGTACGAACTCCACGGCCTCGGGCACCCTGTCCAACAAGACGGGCAACCCCGCAGCGGTCGGCAATATCACCGCCGTCGCCTTCAACAACTGCACGACCCCCTTCGGCCCCCTCACCGTCGACCCGGTAGAGCCCTGGTCGCTGAACGCCGCCGACTACAGCGCCGGAGTGACGCAGGGGAACGTCGGCAACGTCACCGCCAAGCTCGCCGTCCTGGCGTGCACCTTCGACGTCGTGGGCAAGGCGTCCGGGAACTACAGCAACGCCACCGGGAAGCTGACGGTCGACAGCGTGGTGGGCGACCTCACGGTCCAGAACTCCGTGAACTGCGGTGCGATCGCCAAGAACGGCGACAAGCCGAGCTTCGACTCGGTGTACGACGTCACGATCCCGGGCGGCGGCAAGCCGACCATCGTCGGGTCCAACCCGCCCGCGTGACGACCCGCTAGTGCACCACGCCTGACGTGAAGCTGCCCGGCCTCTCGCGACGGCCGGGCAGCCCGGGCATGTCTCAGCAGCCGGCGTCCCGCCCAGGTCCGGAAGGGATCGAGCAAGTCGTGACCGAGAGCGACGCGGCGAAGAGCCGCAGACCGCGCATCACCCCGCGCGCCGGCGCGGTGGTCGCCGCCCTGCTCCTGGCCGGGGCGATCCCGGCCGAGAGCGCCGCGGCGGGAACCCAGCCGGTCGACACGGAGATCCCTTACACCTGCCGATTCCCTTCCGGCGCGCAGGACGTCGCGGTACGGATCGCCGCCGAACTCCCCGACCGGGTGGACACCGGCGAGGAGATCCAGCCGCGGGAGGTGGCCGTCGGGATCCGGCTCCCGGAGTCCGCGCTGACCGACATCTCCGCGAGCAGGCCGGGAGCGCTGAGCGCACAGGTGTCGCTCGACACGGCCGTCGCCCAGGGCGAGGACACCGCGGAGGCGGAGTGGACCGCGGCGACCGAGGGCGAGGTCCCGGTTCCGGAGACGGGTGACGTCACGCTGCCCGCGCCGGGTCTGGCGCCGTCGATGACGACGCAGACGCCGGGCGACCTGACCGTCGCGGCCGGCGACCTGGCCATGGACCTCACCGCAAGCCCGGCCGCCGGGGGCGGGGAAGCGGCGGCCGAGCCGCTGTCCGTGGCCTGCTCTCCCGCGGAAGGCGCGGACTCGCTGCTCGCGAGCATCGCCGTGACCGGCCCCGACGACGGGGAGAGCCCGCCGCCCGGCAGCACGCCCGGAGAGGGGAATCCGGACGACGGCGCCCCGGACGGCCCGCGCGACGGCGGGGGCACGGTCACCCCGGGGGCCGAGGCGGACGAACCGGTCTCCCCGGAGGCGCCCGCGGACCCGCGGGAAGACGCGCCGCCCTGCCCCTCGGACGTCACCAACGTGCAGTCGCTGTCCGCGTACATCACCGGGTTCTCGAACGTCGAAAAGCTGAAGGGCGCGGCCCGGCTCCCGTTGATGTGCGGCCTTTTCCTGCAGTACGAGCCGACCATCGACATCCAGTTCCCGTGGGCCTACATTCACGGCACCGGTGACGGCGAGCTGATGTACAAGGGCCGCCCTCAGTCGCCCCCGGTGAAGGCCACCTTCCTCACCTTCGGCTTCATGCCGACGACCGCCACCATGGTGCTAGAACAGAAAGGGCCGATGCGGGTCGTCGCCGACTCGAAGACCCACATTTTCGACGTCACGCAGGGCGAGGCCACCGCCGTCATCAGGATCTCCCTGGTGATCCGCATCACCGATGTACGGGTCAACGGAACGCCCCTGGACGTCGGACCGGACTGCCGCACCGCAGGGCCGCTCTATTCCAAGGACCCGGATCCGGCGCAGGACACCAAGGACCACATGGTGCTCTCCGGGTTCACCTTCCGTAACCCGGACGGCAGTTTCGACGGATACACGCTCGGCGCGGGCGGCACCCTGCCCGGAAGCGTCACCATCCCGCGCTTCGAGGGCTGCGGTGCGGAGGAAGACCTCGACCCGCTGTTCACCGCCTCGGTGTCCGGGCCGGACAACCTGCTCAAGCAGACGCAGGGAGGGGCCTGCTCCTGGCGGACCCCCGAAGCGAACGGCGGCTGCACCGAGGAGTTCCACCCCCGCGACGTCCCCCAGGCCGAACGCTGAGTTCTCCCGGCTCTTCCGGCCTCCGGCAACCGGGGGCCGGTGCCTCACAGGTCACCATCCAACTGCCCAGGCGCCCATGCCCGGTTGTGCGGACGACCCTTTCCCATGACCGCGATCACGGAGTGGGCCCGACCGGAAAGGGAAGCATGAAAGCAGTCAGAAACGGGGTAAAGGCTTCGCTGCTGTGCGCGCTCACGGCCTTCACCGCCTTCTTCTCCATGGGAATGTCCACGGCGAACGCCGCCTCCGCCACCGAGCTGAACGGCTCCTGGGGTCCCTTCACCCGCTGCCCGGTGGACGACCCCAGGATGCTGGCCGCCGACGGCGACGACTTCGTCGCCCAGTGCGTGTCCTCGGCCTCGGCCAGCGGCTCCATCAAGCTCGGCAACTCCGAGGTGACGGCCGGGAATTCGAACCTGCAGTTCGGCCTGGTCCAGAACACCTCGGCGGGCACCTTCGAGGTCGTACCGCCCAAGGGCGGCGCGCTCGTCGCCGATCCGGCCACCGTGCCGGGCGGGCTGCTCGGGCTGATGTGCCCGAGCGACATCCCGGTGGTCGGCAAGATCTGCGACTCGATCACCAACTCCGACCTCAACCGCATCACGGCGACGATGGAGTCCGCCGGCTCCCCGTCGGACTTCGACCTGCTGGCGGGCGCGACCACGGGCAGGCCGATCGTGACCCTGCCGGTACGGATCCACCTGGAGAACCCGTTGCTGGCCGATTCGTGCTACATCGGCTCCGCCTCGAAGCCGGTCGTCCTCCACCCGGCGAACCTCACCCAGCCGTCCTTCGGCGCGACCCGCTTCGACAGCGACGGCACCCCCAACCCCGCACCGGACGCGGCGATGACCAGGGTCGAGCTGCCGGGCGCCGACCAGGGCGACTCCGCGTTCTCCGTGCCGGGCGCGACGGGCTGCGGCCTGCTCGGCCTGATCGACCTGGCCGTGAACCTGAAGACCGGACTCCCGTCGGCCTCGGGCAACAACGACCTCGTCCTGAACGACGCCTCGACGTACATGGCGGCCCTCACGGCCCCGGGCCTCGTCGTGCCCGACAACGGCAAGCTGCTGTCCCAGTACTGGCACTCCGCGGTGCGCTGAACGCACTGCCCGCATGAGGTGGCCGGCCACCCCCGAGTGGCCGGCCACCGCCGCGCGTTCCGGTGGCGGGACGGACATCGTGCGGTCCGGCTCTTTTCCCGCTCACGAATTCTCTTCCCCATGCCCGATTCCCACCCGTTCTTCCGGCGCGTATCGAAGACCTCACGGGAATCCGGCGCAGCCCCCGGGACAAGGAAAGGGACGCGCTTGTCACCACGCAAGTGTTCCCTCCTCGGCTTTTGTCGCGCAGTGCGCAATCGCGCGCGTTCCACTCCCGTACGGCCGCCCCACCCCGCATGCTTGGCGGCACACGCGCGGCCCCGCCCCGTCTCACCGCCCCGTCTCATCGCGCCACCCGCAAGCGGAGCCCCGCCGATCGGGCTCCGCCCGGGGTGGGAGGAGTCATGCAGATGCCAGACGCAGGACCCGCCGCCGGACTCGTCGAGCCGCCAGAACCGCTGCCGCCGGAGTTCGCCGCGATCATGCGACCGGAACTGCCCAGCCTCGTCGAGGAAATCGCGGTGGAGATCAGAAGGGCCATCCCCGAATACGACCGGTTGCTGGAAGGCCCGTACGGGGAGGTATTGCAGCAGGGCGTCGAGCAGAATCTCGCCGCGTTCGTCGAGCAGGTGGCAGACCCGAAATCCCCGACGGGCCGCAGGGACGAAATGTGCCGGCGGCTGGGCAGGTTCGAGGCGTACGAGGGCCGCAGCTTCCAGTACCTGCGCTCGGCCCTGCGCATCGGCGCGCGGGTGGCGCTGCGCCGCGCCAAGACGGTCGGCGCCCGCTACACCATCTCGCCCACGCTCATGGCGATGTTCGCCGACGCCGTCTTCGCCCACGTCGACGCGACCGAGGAGCTGTGCCGCGAGGGCTACCGGGAGGCGCAGTCGGGGCCCGAGGACGCCGAGGCACGGCGGCGGCGGCTGCTCCGGCTGCTGCTCTCCGGCGGCGCGCTGCCCCTGGCCCACCCCGCGGTCACCGAACTCGCCGACGGCGCCGGCTGGCCGCTGCCGGACGTGGCGACGCCCGTCGCGCTGAGTGCCGACCGCCGCCCCGACCCCAAGCCGCTCCACCCCGACGTGCTCGTCGAACTCGCCGATCCGCAGCCCCATCTGCTCGTGCCGGGGCCCCTCACCGAGGAGCGCCGCGCCATGCTCGCCGCGGCGCTCGCCGGCTGCCGGGCCGCCCTCGGCGTGACGGTGCCGCTCGCCAGGTCCGCGGACTCGCTGCGCTGGGCGCGGCAGGCGCTGGCGCACGCGGAGACCGGCATCGTCCGCGACGAGCCGGTGTTCGCCTGCGACGACCACCTGGTGACCCTGTGGCTCATGGCCGACCCGCCCCTGGCCGAGGAGCTGGCGCGGCGGCAGTTGGCGCCGCTCGCCGGCCACACGCCGGTGCGCAGGGAGCGGCTGGTCGACACGTTGCGGGTCTGGCTGACGACCCGCGGCACGGCGGCACGGATGGCGCGGCTGCTGCACGTACACCCGCAGACCGTGCGCTACCGGCTGCGCAGCCTCCACCAGTTGTTCGGCGCGCAGTTGGACGACCACGACGAGCGGTTCGCGGTGGAGGTCGCGGTACGGACGCTGCATCTGCGGCAGCGCGGCGACGGCGGCTGAGCGTCCCCGGGGCGCGCGGCCCGTACCCGGCCGTAAGCGACCCGCACGCGGCCGTACACGACCGCTGCGCGGCCCGCGCGGCGGCGGCCAACTATCACCCGCGTACAAAAGATGCGTACAAGCGCTTGCCCGGTGAGTAGTGCCGCATCCACTCTGTGTGGGCTACACGTTCCTCGCGGTACCGAACATGCCACGCAACACCGCGGTCACCGGTGCGCCGCAGGCCGGGCGCCCGCGGATCCTCATCCGAACAGTGAGCTGCCGGCACCACCGTGCGGCAGGGCACCTGACTTGCACACCCCCCACCGGGTCGGTGTCCCCCTGCCTCGCCGGCGGCGTGAGGGGTAGACCTATGCCGTCCGAAGTGCAGGCAGTCGCACTGGCCGAGCCGCCCGAGCCGCTGCCGCGGGAGCTGGCCGCGCTGATCCGGCCGGAGTTACCGAGCCTCTACCGGGAGATCGTCGCGGCGATCCGCGGTGCGGTGCCCGAGTACGGGCTCCAGATGGGCGAGGCGTACGACCGGGCCCTGCGGCTCGGCGTCCGGCAGTCGCTGAACACCTTCACCGACCGGGTCGCGACGCCCCGCAAACGCGCCGTGCACCTGGCCGAGGTGCACCGAAGACTGGGCCGGTTCGAGGCGCAGGAGGGCCGCAGCCTCGACGCCCTCCAGTCCGCGTACCGCATCGGCGGCCGGGTCGCGTGGCGGCGCGCGATGGTCGTGGGCGAGCGCAACCACCTGGCCTCGCACGTGATGAACGCCTTCGCCGACGCCCTGCTCGCCTACATCGACGAGCTGTCGGAGCTGGCCAGGGAGGGCTACCTCCAGGCGGAGGCCGACTCGGCGGAGCGGCTGAAGAGCCTGCGCAGGCGGCTGCTGCGGACGCTGGTCGCCGAGCCGCCGGTACCGCGCCACACCGTGGAGGACCTCGCCGCGCAGGCCCGCTGGCAGTTGCCGGACGAGGTGACGCCGGCCGCGCTGATGCCGGCGGAGCGGCTCACGTCGCTGACCGGGCTGCCCCAGGACGTCCTGGCGGACACCGCGGGCCCGCACCCGTACCTGCTCATCCCCGGCCCCTTCGACGACGAGCGGCGCGAGGCGCTGGACGCCGCCCTGGGCCCGGTGGGCGTGGCCGTCGGCCTCACCGTGCCGCTGCACAAGACCGCGGACTCGCTGCGCTGGGCGCGGCAGGCCCTCGGCATGGTCGAGTCGGGCGCGATCCGCGCCCCTTCCCCGGTACGGGTCGAGGACCACCTGCTCACCCTGTGGCTGCTCACGGACCCCGCCCTGGTGGAGCAGATGGCGGGCCGCCAGCTCCAGCCGCTGGCCGCCGTGACGACCGGCCGGCGCGAGCGGCTGGTGGAGACCCTGCGGGTGTGGCTGACCACCCGCGGCACCGCGGGGCGCATCGCCGAGCAACTGCACGTCCACCCGCAGACCGTGCGCTACCGGATGCGGACCCTCGGCCAGCACTTCGGCTCCCAGCTCACCGAGCCGGACCGGCGCTTCGCCCTGGAGGCGACGCTGCGCGCGCTCTGGCTGCGCGACCAGGCGGACCTGCCGTCGACGGGCCCGATCACGGGCCGTACGGGACCCGCAGGACCCACGCAGCGTACGGAACGCACCGAGCCGCCGGGCTGACGACCGGCGCCGGCGGGACCGGGCGGGGCGACGGGGGTCGCCCGCGCTCAGTCGGCCTGGGGAATGTCGAACATGCTCGTCAGCTTCAGCGCGAGCGCCACGTCACCGGTGACCTTCAACTTCCGTGTCATGAAGAGCTTGACGGGCCCCGCGTTCCCCGACGTGACGTTCAGGAACTCCTCGTCGCCCATGTCCAGCGTCACCCGCGGCTTCGCCTCGCCCGGCCCCTCGCGCACCGAGCAGGCCCCGCCCGAGACGGTCACGTCGTACACCACCTCGGTCACGCCCGCGATCCGCCAGCGGATGACCGCCTCCAGCTCCCCGGCCCGGTCCGGCCGGAACTGCTGCTCCATCCGCCGGAAGACCTCCCCGACGACCCGCCCGCGCAGCGCCTCGTCCCGGGCCAGCTCCCCGATCTCCCGCGAGGAGAGCCCCTTGACGATGCGCGCGTACTCCTCGGGCGACACCGCGGCGAAGTCCAGGCCCTCAAGGCCCTGCGTGTCGTCGGTCATCCGCACACCCCATCTTCCTTACCGAACAGTAGACTTACTCGATAGTCAAACATACGAGGGGGCAGAGTACGCTCGCAACCGTGACCGAAAAGCGCAGGCGGCGGCTTCCCCGGCAGGTGCGGGAGCAGCAGATCATCGACGTGGCCGTACGGGTCTTCTCCAAGCGCGGCTACCACGCCGCCTCGGTGGACGAGATAGCCGAACTGGCCGGGATATCCAAGCCGATGGTCTACCTCTATCTGGAGTCCAAGGAAGGGCTCTTCATCGCCTGCCTGCGGCGGGAGGCGGAGCGGCTGGTGGCCGCGTTCCAGGGGGCGGCCGAGGGGGTGCTGACGCCGGAGCTGCGGCTGCGGGCGGGGCTGCGGGCGTTCTTCTCGTTCGTCTCCGAGCACCGCGACGGCTGGGTCGTGCTGCACCGGCACGCCGCCGAGTTGAGCGAGGCCATCGCCGCGGAGTCGGCGCGGGCGCGGCGCGCGGTGATGGCGGAGGTCACCGCGCTGGTACGGGCCGGGATCGAGGAGAACGGCGGGCCCGCCCGGCTCGGGGACGAGGACGCCGAGTTCGTCGCGCACACCATCGTGGGCGCGGCCGACGCGCTCACCGACTGGATGGCCGAGCACCCCGCCGAGTCGCCGGAGGGCATGACGCGGCGGCTGATGAGCATGATCTGGGTGGGCATGCGCAACGTGCTCGACGGCGAGACCTGGGCGCCACCGGAACCGTCAGCCGCCCAGGGGTGAGACGGCGCCCCGCAGATGGATGCGGTCGCCGTCCGCGCCGCGGACGTGGAACGCCCAGCCGCTGGCCGCGCGTTCCGCCCCCGCCGCCCCCGCCGCCCCCGCCGCCCCTGCCGCCCGTTCCGTCCGTTCCCTCCGTTCCGCGCGGAAGCGCACCGCCGCCGGCAGCAGGACCGGTGCGCGGAACGACACGTCCACCGCGTACGCCCCGGGCAGTTCGGCCGCCAGCGCCGCCAGGCAGTGCGCCTTGGTCCACATCCCGTGCGCGATCGCGCGCCGGAAGCCGAACGGCCGGGCGGCCAGCGGGTGCAGGTGGATGGGGTTGCGGTCGCCGGAGGCGGCGGCGTACGAACGGCCCAGCGAGCCCGGCAGCCGCCAGTTCTCCTCCCGGGCGTCGGCGGTGAGTTCCGGCGCCGCGGGTGCCTCGTCCGTGCCGGTGCCGGGCCCGCGGCTCAGGTACGTGCTCGTCGAGCGCCACACCGTCTCCCCGCGCAGGCGCGCGTGCGCGGCGACCGGGAACGCGATGCCCTTCGGGTGCGGCCGCGCGCCGCCCGTCGCGACGACGTACGTCAGCCGCTCACCGGCGTCGACGGGGCGCAGATGCTCGACGCGGTTGGCGACGTGGACGAGACCGAGGAGCGGGAAGGGGAAGTCGCGGGCGGCCATGAGGGACATCGCCAGCGGGAAGGCCACGACGTGCGGGTACGTGGCCGGAAGCCGGCCGTCGTCGGGGAAGCCGCAGACGGCGGCGTAGCGGCGGAGGCGGGCGGGGTCGGGGCGTACGTCGCGGAGGATCAGGCGGCGCCGGGGGACGGCGGGCAGCCCGGCGCCGGCTCCCGCCCCGGCCTCCCCGGCGGCCCGGACGGCCCGGGCGGCGGGCGCGGCGGCTCCTGCTCCGGGGCCTCCGCCGCTTCCCGCCCCCGTCGCCCCGTACGCCCTCCCCCGCCGCTTCGGCAGCACCGCCCGCCCGTACAGCGGCAGCAGCCGCGGCGCTCTGTCCAGCTCCCGTGTCTCCATCTCACGCCCCCAGCAGCGCCTGGCCGCACACCCGCAGCACCTGTCCCGTCACGGCCCCGCTGCCCGGCGCCGCGAAATACGCCACCGCCTCCGCCACGTCCACCGGCAGGCCGCCCTGCTTCAGGCTGTTCATGCGGCGGCCCGCCTCGCGGATCACCAGCGGGACCGCCGCCGTCATCCGCGTCTCGATGAACCCGGGCGCCACCGCGTTGACCGTCACGCCGCGGGCCGCCGCCTCCGGCGCCACGGCCTGGACGTAGCCGATGAGGCCCGCCTTGCTCGCCGCGTAGTTGGTCTGGCCGACGTTACCCGCGATGCCGCTGATCGACGAGGTGCAGACGATCCGGCCGTCCGCGCGCAGCAGCCCGTCGCCGAGGAGGCGGGCGGTGAGGGTCTCGACGGCGGTGAGGTTGACCCCGATGACCGCTTCCCACTGGCCGGCGCTCATCCGGCCCAGCGTCCTGTCGCGGGTGATGCCCGCGTTGTGCACGACGACGTCGACGCCGCCGTGGTGTGCGCCGAGGTACGCGGCGAGCCGGTCCCCCGCGTCCGCCGCCGTGATGTCCGACTCCAGCGCCCCGCCGCCGACCCGGGCCGCCACCGCCGCCAGTTCGGCGCCCTGCGCGGCGACGTCCAGGCACACCACCCGCGCACCGTCCCGGTGCAGCGTCTCCGCGACCACCGCGCCGATCCCCCGCGACGCGCCCGTCACCAGCGCCGTCTTCCCGGCCAGCGGCCGCGCCCAGTCGGCCGTCCCGGGCACCGGCGCCGTGCCCGTGACGCGCAGCGCCTGCCCCGAGACGTACGCCGAGCGCGCCGACAGCGCGAAGCGCAGCGTCGACTCCACCCCGCCCTCCGCGCCCGGCGCGACCAGCAGCAGATGCGCCGTCGAGCCGTCCCGCAGCTCCTTGCCCACCGACCTGACGAACCCCTCCAGCGCCCGCTGCGCCACCGCCTCCCCCGCCCCCGCGGCGTCCTCCGGCGGGGTACCGACGACCACGACGCGGCCGCAGGGGGCGAGTTCGCGGATCCGGGGGTGGAGGAAGTCGTAGAGCGCGCGGAGCCCGGCGGAGGTGCCGATGCCGGTGGCGTCGAAGACCAGCGCCCCGGCCCGTACGGACGACTCGTCCGCGGCCTGGGCCACCTCCGCGCCCGCCGCGTCCAGCAGCTCGCGCAGCGTCTTGCGCATCCGGCCGCCCGCCGCGCCGCCGAGCACGACGGGTCCGCGGGCGACGGGCTGCCCCGGCCGGTACCGCTCCAGGAGCGCGGGCCGCGGGAGGCCGAGCCGCTTGGCGACGAAGGCCCCGGCTCCGCGGCTCGTGAATTTCCGGTAGCGATCGGCCATTGGCAATCCCCTTACGCCTGAGTAAGTTTACTGCGGAGTAAGGAGCGTAGGAACCGAGCCCCCCGCCGCACAAGAAGCCGCGGGGAGGCGAAGGAGGGAGCGCGGCGATGACGGCACCTGCGGGGACCGGCGGGCGGACCGGCGGCGGCGTGCGGCGCGTCGCGATCGTCGGCGGCAACCGGATCCCCTTCGCCCGTGCGGACGGCGCGTACGCCACCGCGTCCAACCAGGAGATGCTCTCCGCCGCCCTCGACGGCCTCGTCGAGCGGTACGGGCTGCGCGGCGCGCTGCTCGACGAGTTCGTGGCCGGCGCCGTGCTCAAGCACAGCCGCGACTTCAACCTCGCCCGCGAGGTCGTCCTCGGCAGCAGGCTCGACCACCGCACCCCCGCGTACGACGTCCAGCAGGCGTGCGGCACCGGCCTCCAGACCGTGCTCCTCGTCGCCAACAAGATCGCGCTCGGCCAGATCGACGCGGGCGTCGCCGGCGGCGCCGACACCGCGAGCGACGCGCCCCTCGGCCTCAACGACGGCCTGCGCCGCGTCCTGCTCCGCGCCCGCCGGCAGCGCTCCGCCGCCCGCCGCGTCGCCGCCCTCGCCGGGCTCCGCCCGCGGCACGTCGTCCCCGACATCCCGCGCAACGCCGAGCCGCGCACCGGGCTTTCCATGGGCGAGCACGCCGCGCTGACCGCCCGCGAGTGGCGGGTGCCGCGCGCCGCGCAGGACGAGCTGGCCGCCGCCAGCCACCGCCGGCTGGCCGCGGCGTACGACGCGGGCTTCTTCGCCGACCTGCTCACGCCGTTCCGCGGGCTGGACCGCGACCAGAACCTGCGCCCCGGCTCGACCCCCGCCGCACTGGCCCGGCTCAAGCCCGTGTTCGGCGCCGCGGCCCCGGACGCCACCATGACCGCGGGCAACTCCACCCCGCTGACCGACGGCGCGGCCACCGTGCTGCTCGCGAGCGAGGAGTGGGCCGCCGCCCGCGGGCTGCCGGTGCTGGCGTACCTCACGCACGCGCGCACCGGCGCGGTCGACTTCGCCGAAGGCCCGGACGGGCTGCTGATGGCCCCCGCGTACGTGGTGCCGAGGCTGCTGGCCGACGCCGGACTGGGCCTGGCGGACGTCGATCTGTACGAGATCCACGAGGCGTTCGCGTCCCAGGTGCTGGCCACGCTCGCCGCATGGGAGGACGCTGCGTTCTGCAAGGAACGTCTCGGCCTCGACGCCCCGCTGGGCGCCGTCGACCGGGAGCGGCTGAACGTCGCCGGCTCCTCGCTCGCCGCCGGGCACCCCTTCGCCGCGACCGGCGGCCGGATCGTCGCGACGCTGGCGAAGCTGCTGCACGAGCGGGCGGCGGAGCGCACGACCGCCGACGCCCGCCCCGTACGCGGCCTGATCTCCGTCTGCGCCGCCGGCGGCCAGGGCGTCACGGCGCTGCTCGAAGCCTGAACCTCCGCCAACCGAAGGAGCGATCGTGGGCGTACGAAAGGATCTCAAGGCCGCGCGGAAGCGCTCGGACCTCGCCGGGCGCGCCCCCGTCGACGTGCGCACCGACGGCGGCGTCGTGCGCCAGGTGACCGTCCCGCCGCTGGCCGGGACGGCCCCGGACAGCGGCAGCGCCGTCGCCGACATCCCCTACACCAACGCCGCCGAGGACCCCGGCGCCGTCGTCATCCGGCGGAAGGCCGGCGGCCGCTGGGTCCCGGTCACCGCCCGCGCGTTCGCCGACGAGGTGACGGCGGTGGCCAAGGGCCTCGTCGCCGCCGGGCTCGAACCCGGCGGGCGGGTCGCCCTCATGTCCCGTACGCGCTACGAGTGGTGCGTGCTGGACTTCGCCGTCTGGGCAGCCGGCGGCCAGTCCGTACCGGTGTACGCGACCTCCTCCGCCGACCAGGTCGCCTGGATCCTGCACGACTCCGGCACCCGCTTCGTCGTCGCCGAGACCGCCGCCAACGAGGAGACGGCCCGTACCGCCGCGTCCGACGCGCGCGTCTGGCAGCTCGACGACGGCTGCCTCGACGAGCTGAAGGCCCTCGGCCGCGACGTGCCCGACGACGAGATCGCCAGGCGCCGCGCCACCCTCACCCCCGGCACCATCGCCACCCTCTGCTACACCTCCGGCACCACGGGCCGCCCCAAGGGCTGCGTCCTCACCCACGGCAACCTGCACGCCGAGGCCGCCAACAGCGTCGAATTACTGCACCCCATCTTCAAGGAGGTCACCGGGCAGACCGCCTCGACGCTCCTCTTCCTGCCCCTCGCCCACATCTTCGGCCGGGCGATCCAGATCGCCTGCCTGTCCGCGCGCATCGAGATCGGCCACTGGCCGTCGATCAAACCCGACGAGCTGCGGCCGGAGTTCAAGGTCTTCAGGCCGACGTTCCTCGTCGGCGTCCCGTACCTCTTCGAGAAGATCCACCACACCGGCCGGGAGATGGCCGAGAAGCTGGGCCGCGGCTCGTCGTTCGACCGCGCCGACCGCATCGCGGTGCGCTTCGGCGAGGCGCACCTGAACAGGTTCCTCGGCACCGGCAAGGGCCCCGGGCCCGGCCTGTCCCTGGCGTGGGGCCTGTACGACCTGCTGGTCTACCGGCGGATCCGCAAGGAGCTGGGCGGCCGGCTCCACTACGCCATCAGCGGCGCCTCCCCGCTCGACCGCAACCTCAACCTCTTCTTCTACGCCGCCGGCATCGTCATCTACGAGGGCTACGGCCTGACCGAGACCACCGCCGCCGCCACCGTCACCCCGCCGCTGCGCCCGCGCCCCGGCACGGTGGGCCGGCCGCTGCCGGGGACGGCGGTCCGCATCGCGGACGACGGGGAGGTGCTCATCAAGGGCGGCATCGTCTTCGACCGGTACTGGCAGAACCCGGAGGCGACGAAGGAGGTGCTGGCGGACGACTGGTTCGCGACGGGCGACCTGGGCGCGCTGGACGAGGAGGGGTATCTGACCATCACCGGGCGGAAGAAGGACCTCCTGATCACCACGGGCGGCAAGAACGTCTCGCCCGCGGTGCTGGAGGACCGGCTGCGCAGCCGGCCGCCGGTGGGGCAGGTGCTGGTGGTGGGCGACAGGCGGTCGTACGTGGCGGCGCTGGTGACGCTGGAGCAGGAGGCGCTGGGGCACTGGCTGGCGGTACGGAAGCGGCCGCGGGACACCCCGCTCGCGGAGCTGCGGGACGACCCGGAGCTGCGGGCGGAGGTGCAGCGGGCGGTGGACTACGCGAACGAGGCGGTGTCGCGGGCGGAGTCGATCCGCCGGTTCGTCATCGTGGCCGGGGAGTTCACGGAGGAGAACGGGATGCTGACGCCGTCGATGAAGGTGAAGCGGCACGCGGTGGAGGCGGCGTACGAGCGGGAGATCGAGGGGCTGTACGAGGGGTAGGCGGCGGGGCACGCCGGCGGTACCCGGGGTCGTACGGATACGACCCCGGGCGCGCCGCACGGCGTCCCGGAGGTGTCCGCCGTGGCTCAGCTCCGGACGGTCGCCGCCGGTGTGAAGCTCGCCGGCCGGCCGCCGCCCGGAAGGCCCGCGCCGCCCTCGGACTTCTCGATGCCGTCCGTGATCTCTTCCAGTTCGTCCAGCGCGGGCGCCTCGTCGCCGATGTCGAAGCCGGCCCGGACGAGGACCAGGGTGTCCGGGTTGGCCGGGGACGGGAACGCGAGCGACTGCACGTAGCCGTCGTCGCCCTCCTTCGTCACGACCTTCCAGCGCACCAGGTAGCCCTTCTCGCCGGCCACTTCGACCTCGCCGGACTCCACCTCGTCGTGCGAGGTGATGCCGCCGTACGCCTCGTCGCCGTACGACGCCTCCGCGTTGGGCTCGATGTCCTTCTCGGCGATGCTCTTCGGGCTGGTGGCGTCGATGCCGAGGGCGAGGGCGGGCGCGGAGTTCACCCCGCCGCGTACGCACGTGTCCTTCGGTGACGTCGGGCACTTGTACTCGCCGACCGACACCGAGGCGCCTATCTGCCCGGACTGCCCCTTCCAGCCGTCGGGCACCGGGATCTTGATGCCGCTGGCCAGGTCGGTGGCGAAGCCGTCCTCGCTGGGGATCTCCATCGGCGGCTGCCCGCCGCCGGGGCCGCCGGGGTCCTGCTCGCCGCCCTCGGGGTCCTGCGGACCGGGCGACTGGCCGGGCCCGCCGCCCGAGCCGCCGCCGTTGCCACCGGAGCCGCCGGAGCCGCCGCCGGGCCCGCCGTCCGGGCCCTCGCCGGGGGCCGGCGAACGGGGCTCGCCGTCCGGGCCGTAGACCACGGGGCCGCCGCCGGCCTCGTCGCCGTCGTCGCCGCCCCACATCGCGTACCCGCCGGCGATGCCGCCGCCGACGAGGGCCGCGGCGGCCACGCCGATCGCGATGCCGAGCGCGAGCGGCCGCCTGGCCCCCCAGCGCTTCTTGGCGTACGGCCCCTCGGGACCGAGCGGTTCGGCGTGGCCGCCGGATATGACTTCGGTGGGCGCCCCGTGCATGCCGCCGGGCGGAGGCATGCCGCCGGGGATGCCGCCGGGCGGAGCGTCCTGCGGGGCGGCACCGGGGGCCGGGGGCACCGCGGGGACCGCGGGCCCGTCCGGGCCCCCGGCTCCGTCGGCAGCCCCGCCGGCACCCACGCCGACAGCCCCGCCGGCGGCTCCGTCGGCCCCGGTGGCCCCATCGGGGCTCTGCGCAGGGACATCTGCGGCGACAGCAGCGGGCCTGACCTCGTCCGTCCAGCCTTCACCGTCCCACCTCCGCTCCCTCGGCGACGCGTCGTCGCTGCGGTCCGGGTCGGGATACCACCCTGCAGGTGCCATTCCACTCATGCATGCAGGCTATCGAGGCTCCCTGAGAACCGGATGAGAGCGGTCTGAACCTTATGCCCGTCCAACTGCGCAAACCCTCAGAAGGCGTCCCCGGGGAGCGCTCAGAAGGAGAGCCAGGTCCCCGCGAGCCCCTGCTGCCCCACCCCCGTCCTGGAGTAGTCGCAGACGCCCCGGTCGAAGACGGCGCGCAGCCGCCGCCATTCGGCGTCCGTCCACGTCACGCCGTACTCACTCGCGTACGCGTCCCGCCGCGGCGGCTCCGTACGGCACTTGATCACGTCCGTGGCGATGTCCTCGCCCGCGACCTCGCGCGGGAAGGAGTTCGACGGGTAGAGCCGCTCGCAGGTGCTGTCCGGGTCGCGGTCCAGCGCCTCGGCGACGAACCGCGGCTCCGCGTCCCGGGTGTTGCAGCCCTCCCGCAGCTCCGCGGGCTTCGCCGCCACGATCTTGTCGATGCGCGGGGCGGCGGAGGTGTCGGCGTCGAGGTTCGTGAGCCAGCGGTCCATCATCGCGAGGGAGTGGCGGACGAGGGGGCTGGCGGTGCTCTGGCCGCCGTAGCGGTTGTCCTCCATGAGGGAGACCATGTTGGCCGCGGTGCCGTTGGCCTTCACCAGCCGCTTGCGCATCGACAGCGAGTAGTAACGCAGGTGGGTGTCGCCGCGGGGGGCGTCGTCCACGTACGCGCGGTACTCGACGATCGGCACGTCCGCGAGGCCGCCGCCGCCGTTGGTGAGCCGGCCGGTGCGGTACGCGGTGCGGGTGGCGATCGGGTCGGCGGTGGTACGGGCACCGACGATCCGGGCGTCGTGGTCGTAGCCGCCGACGCGCTCGTTCAGCTCCAGGAACTGCTCCTTGCCGATCGTCCCGGCGGCCAGCGCGCCGAGGCCGTACTGCACGCCGACGTTGTCGAGCGGGCGGCGGGCGAAGCCGGTGCGCGGGTCGGGGCCGTAGACGTTGACGGCGTGGTCGTAGAGGTCGCAGCGCGCGCCGCGGGGGTTGGTCTCCGGGTCGTACCGCAGCTCCTCGGGCAGCACGCCGCAGTTGCCCGTCGGGTCGATGCGCGTGGCGTCGCCCTGGGTGCCGGTGGCGACGGCGTACGAGGCGAAGCCGGTGACGGCGCGCTTCTGCTCCTCGGTCCAGGCCAGGTCCGTGTCCCCGGCGAAGTACTCGGTGAGCAGGCGGGTGTCGGTGACCCTGTTCGTCATCGCGAAGCCGACGTCGGGGAAGGAGCAGGCGGGCAGGATGCCGTCGAGGATGCCGGGGTAGTTGTCCACGATCTGGTACGCCTGGTACGAGCCGCCGGAGCAGCCGAAGCCGATGGTGTGGTCGACGGGCCCGTACGCCTCGGTGAACCGCTCCTTGACCATCATGGCGGTCTCGGCGGCGGTGAGGTCGTGGCAGTTGGCGCCGAAGACGTTGAGGGACGAGGACATGACGGCGTACCCGCGGCCGAGCATGTGGGTGTCGGTGACGCCGCCGGTGGTGTTGCCCTGCCGGTACCAGCCGCCGATGCAGCCGCCGCCGAGGGTGTAGACGGCGCGGCCGTTCCAGCCGGCGGGGCGGGTGCGGGGATCGGGGTCCGGCTCGGCGAGGGGGTCGTGGAGGATCGTGGACTGGTAGATGCCGCGGTTGGCGGTGCCGGTCTCCATCCGCACGATGAACGGGACGGTGCGGCCGGTGGAGGTGGTGGTGCTGCCGACGTCGGCGGGGTAGTCGGCGGCGCCGGCGGGCCAGGCGGTGTAGACGCCGGCGGTGTTCCGGTAGAAGTAGTCGACGCGGGTCTTCGCGGAGCAGTCGGCGTCGAGCGGGTCGCCGAGGGTGCCGCCGACGACGGGCAGCCGGAAGGTGCCGGTCTCGCAGACGAAGGGCTGCTGGTGCGGCCCGGAGAAGACGGGCCCCGCGGCGGGGTGGCCGGTGAGCGTGAGCCGGGCGGCGCGCTGCCCGGGGGCGGTGGCGGTGACGGTGTTGCGCCCGTCGCGTACCCCGTCGACGACGCCGGAGACGGCGCCGGGGCCGTCGGGGGCGAAGAGCGGGGTGACGTCCGCCCCGTTGAGCCGGATCTCCACGGCGGCGGGGTCGGGGGCGGCGACGCGGAGCAGGGCGTCGCCGCCGGTGACGGAGCCGGGACGGCTGGAGAGCACGTCGAGGTCGATGCGCTGGGGCGCCTGGGGGGCGGCGGCCTGGGCGGTGAGCGGGAGGGCGAGGAGAGCGGCGAGCGCTGCGGAGAGGGGGACGAGCAGAGCACGGCGTGGGCGCATGCAGGAGTCCTCCGGTTCGTTGCGGCCTACAACTTGACCGTACGCGTTCAACTCGAACCGGAAAAGACGCCGCGTCGGACGACGTCCGGGATGGGAACCTCCTGCACCTTGGCGACCAGGTTGGCCCGTACGGAATGCCGGGCCTCGGGCCGCGAGTCAGTGAAACCAGGCGGGTGGGGACCGTCAATGCCCCTGTCCCGCCCGGGCCGTTCGCACCTCGGCAGCGAATTCCGGGGCCGGGCAGCCCGCGGCAGGGCGCCGCCCTAGGCTGCTGTGTCATGCGGGAGACGCGCCTCGACACCGCCCGGATCCGGGCGGCCCGCCGGGTGATCGACCCGGTGTTTCTCGACACGCCGCTGTACCGCTGCGAGGCGCTGGAGCCCGGTCTCGGGTGCGCGGTGAGCATCAAGCTCGAAACGGCGAACCCGGTCCGCAGCTTCAAGGCCCGCGGCACCGAACTGGTCGCGAGCCGACTCGCCGACAACGGTCCGCGAGCCGTCGTGTGCGCCAGCGCGGGCAACCTCGGCCAAGCCCTCGCCTGGTCCGGTCGCGGCCGGGGGCTCGACGTCACCGTCGTGGCATCCCGCTTCGCGACCGCGGCGAAGCTCGACCGTATCCGCGCGCTGGACGCCGGACTGGAACTGGTGGACGGCGACCACGAGAGCGCACGCGAGCGGGCCGCGGCCATCGCGCGCGGCGACGGCATCCGGCTGGTCGAAGACAGCCTGGACATCGAGACCTGCGAGGGCGCGGCGACCATCGGCCTGGAACTGGTCGACACCGCGCCGTCGTTCGACACCGTCCTGATCGCTCTCGGCGGCGGGGCGCTGGCCACCGGCGTAGGACATGTGGTGAAGGCCCTGGCACCCGAAGCCGAGGTGATCTGCGTCCAGCCGCTGGGCGCACCGGCGATGACACGCTCGTGGCGGCAACGGCGCGTCGTCACCACCGGCCCGACCGACACCATCGCCGACGGCGTCGCCGGCCGGTGCCCCATCCCGGCCGTCCTGGACGACCTCCTCCTGGTCGCCGACGACGCCGTCCTGGTCCGGGAGGCGTCGATCGTCGCCGGTATGCGGATGCTCCTCGACCACGCCGGCCTCGTCGTCGAACCGTCGGCCGCGCTCGGCGTCGCGGCGATCCTCGAAGACCGCGACCGCTTCGCCGGCCGGCATGTGGTCACCATCGTGTGCGGCAGCAACGTCGACATGGACGCCTACCGCCGCTGGATCGGTACGGCTCCCGCCCACGGCCCCTGACACCTCCCTCTGCGAACCGCCCCCGTGCCCGTGGTGGTCGAACGAGAACGGGCACCGGACCGGTCGGCACCGGGACCTGGCGGGGTACGCACAGTCCAGGATGGACGGGAACTGCGTATCACGGCCATGTTCACGTTCGTTCCAAACGCGTTCGGAACTGTTCCGAACATTCGCGAACACTCGGTTGCATTGTCAGCAGAGCCGCGAGTTGAGCATCATCCCTCCACTGGCAGATTCAGCCGCCGCGTCCGAATCGGACACGGCGTCAGCAGCGTAATCGTTCGCTGCACAACGGGAGGGCCAATGGAGAAGTTACGAAGGTGCACGGCACAGCTCGCCACGATGGTGGGGCTCATCATCTCGCTGGTGGTCACAGGCGTAGCGGTTCCCGCGCATGCGGAGTCGAATACCGCAGCGTCGTCGGCGATTCCCGACCGGGTCATGTCCTGGAACACCAACGGCCAGGGTCTCGGCACGCCTGAACTCCTCGCCGCGCAGATCAAGATATTCCGGCCCCAGGTCGTGGCGCTACAGGAAGCCTGCAGCACCGAGGTTCGCGAGGCCGTGCGCTTGCTCAACCGGCAGGGCTTCGACTACCGCTTCAAGCTGGGGCGGGGCGTCATCAACGTCGGCTGCGACGGGTGGAGCACGAACGGTCTGGCGCTTGTGTACGCCAACGGAACTCCGATACTGGACTACCGTGAGGTGGCGCACCGCGTCGATGAAGGACCGCTGGAATATCGCACGTACATGAGGTTCACCACGCGCCTCGCGGGGAAATGGGTGCGCGTTCACAATGCCCATCTCAGCGCCGGGGGAGCCCGGGTGGCAAGAGACGAACAGATCAAGGAGATACTGACCGCATCGCGCCCGTACGGCCGCAAACTCATCCTGGGCGACCTGAACGCCCAGCCGTGGTATCCGGAGATGGATCAGATCTGGACGGCCGGCTACTCCGACGTCGACCCGTTCTGCGGTCCTGAAACCGATCAGGCAGACGGCAGGTGCGTGTGGACCCAGGTCAATGCGGGCAGGAAGTTCGATTACATCCTCCACAACCGCATGAACTCCGAGCGGTGCATCCTGCGAACGGTGAACGAGGACCACCGAGTGGTGGTGAGCGACGTCACGCTGGCCTCAGGTCCTCGGGTGCCGTGCCGACAGATCTGATCGACCGAAGCCGTGCTGGATGGAACCACTGGCAGGCCGACGGGAGAGTCCGTCGGCCTGCCGCCCTGATGTGGCAGATCTGCGCTCGACGCACAATCCGCGGGCGCCCCTCAAGAGCTACGATGCCTGGCCGACTAGCGGATTGGGCGCATCACCGATGGCGATCACCTACCTGGTGCCGAGGCAGCCGGGGAGGGGAACGCGGTCGAGACGGAGGGACAGACCGGTGGCCTCGACGGCGTGGCCGGGTATCTGGCCGACCGGCTCGGAACGGGTGTCGTGGTCGCCCTCATCGCGGCGCGCGGCCTGCTGCCCGGACCCCGGACCCCGCGCTCCGGCGACACCGCCCCCCCCAGGCCCCGAAACCGGCCGCCGGACGGCACCGTGCTCCCCGGCAGGTCTGGATCCTCGCCGGACTGGCGCTGACGACCATGCTGTGCGAGGGAGCCGCCAACGACCGGAGCGCCCTGCACCTCAAGGACGCCTTCGGGGCACCGACGAGCGTCGGCCGCCGGCTCGCCGACCGGGTCTCCGCCCGCTACGGATCCACGGCCGTCCTGCGCTACGGCTCCGCCACCGCCGCCGCGGGCGTCCTGCGCGACCACGGCGCGGCGCCCCGTACCCCGGCAGCCCGGGCCCGCCTGAGAACACCCCGTGATGCCCACGAACCGGCGCATCCTGATGCCCGACCCACCCCGGTGATCGGCCCCGCCCGTGAACCCGCACCCGGCCGCCGACCACGCCTCCGCCGCCACGACCGCCACCCGCTACACTGTCGCGGGTGGCCGGGCCTCCGCCCCGCCCCGCCTCCGTAGCTCAGGGGATAGAGCACCGCTCTCCTAAAGCGGGTGTCGCAGGTTCGAATCCTGCCGGGGGCACAGCTATTGCCTCTCCGTCTCTGGGGTCTCCGCCCCGGGGCGGGCTTCACTCGGCCCCGGGCTCCTGTCCGGGGCCGTTTGCGTGGGCGGACGGGGAGACGATCAGCCGAACAGGGAGGAGCCGAGGGGGTGTTGGTCGTCGAAGCCGGGGAGGATCAGGAAGGCCGCGGCGGCCGTCGTGGTGGTGAAGGGCAGCAGTGCGTCCGAGGTGTCCATGCGGGTGAGCGTGGCCGTGAAGGTCCGCAGGTCGTTCTGGAAGCTGATGAAGAGCAGGCCGGGGGCCGGCTCGTCGGTGCTGTAGGAGCGGCGGAGCATGTGGCCGACGCCGACCACGGTGGGGTTCGCCCTGCGGACGTGGGCGTCCGCGGGGACGAGGTAGCGCCCGTCGGGTGTCTTGGAGCCCAGTTCCGGGGCGGAGGCGGCGGTGCCGCCGGAGAGGGGTGCGCCGCTGGCGCGGCGCCGTCCGAAGACCGCCTCCTGCTCGGCGACGGGCAGGGCGGCGAACCGTGTCAGGGCGAGTTCCATGCGCCGCAGTACGGCCACGGTGCCGCCGGCGACCGCGGGGGGCCCGGCCAGCCACAGGTCACGTTCCTGCTCGGCCTTCGTGTGCGGGCCCACGATGCCGTCGATGAAGCCGAGCAGGTTGCGCGGTGCCGTACGGCCCTTGGCGACCGGCACGTCCGTACCGCGGCGTCCGGACTGCCGCCACCGTTCGCGGACGCGGTCGCCGGCCTCGTCCAGGAGCGCCGCGGCGGCGACCGGCAGGAGCAGCGCGTCGTCGGCGCAGATCTGTAAGAGCAGATCACCGCCGCGGGCCTGCGGAGCGATCCGCTCGCGGGAGAACCGCGGGAGGTCGGCCGCGCCGGGCAGGGAAGCACCCGCCGTCCGCACCAGCCGCGGACCCACGCCGACGGTCACGGTCAGGTCACCCGGGGACAGGCCCAGCAGCCGCGGGTCGGACCCGGCGGTGAGGCTGAGGACGGCCTCGCCGAGTTCGGCCAGCAACGGGCCCGGCGGCACCCCGGTGCCGACGTCGGCCACCACCGCCAGCAGGTTGCGCTGGGCCGACCGGGGAGACGTCACGCCCGCCTGATGGCGGCCCGTCGCCGGAACCGCCGTGGACCCGGCCGCCGCGGAAGCGGCGGGCCGGCCCGGTTCGGCGGAGTCCCAGGAGCACCCGGCGGCGACGAGACCGGCGGCCACCGTGGCACCGGTGACGTCGAGGAACGCGCGGCGTGACGGGGGGCGATCGACGCGGTCCATGATGTGCAGAGTGTCACACCTGCCCTGCTTCTGCCCCTCAACCGCCTTGTTCCGGCGGGGAATTCGTCCTCGTGCCAGACTCTCCTCATGTCTCGATCGGCACTTCGCGTGATGGCGGCGTTACTGGGCGCACTGACTTTGCTGGCCGGCTGTAGCAGCGGTGGCGACGACGGATCGGACAAGGGCCGGCGGCCGGACGGTGCGCAGGTGACGATCCGCGTGCCCGGCGACGCCCCGACGATCTCGGCCGCGGTGTCCCTGGCCGAGCCCGGTGACCTGGTGCTGGTGGCGCCGGGTGTGTACCGCGAGTCGGTGAAGCTCGACACGGCTCGCGTCACCCTGCGGGGCGAGTCCAGGGCCGAGGTGGTCGTCGACGGTCAGTTGCGGCGGCCGAACGGCGTGGTCGTCACCGCGCCCGGCGTGGCCGTGGAGAACCTGACCGTGCGGGGGAACACGCAGAACGGGGTGCTGGTCACCGGTTCGGCGGCGGCGGTCGCCGGGCTGCCGGGCAGCGGCGGTTACGACACCGGTGACGAACCCGTCAGGCTCCTGAAGTCGTTCCTGGTCTCGCACGTGACCGCGACCCGTAACGGCCTGTACGGCATCTACGCGTTCTCCGCGCAGAACGGCGTCATCGAGCACTCCTACGCATCGGGCGGAGCGGACTCGGGGATCTATGTCGGCCAGTGCAAGCCGTGCCGGATCGTGGTGCGGGACAACGTCTCCGAACTCAACGCGGTCGGCTACGAAGGCACCAACGCCAGCGGCGAGATGTACGTGACCGGCAACCGTCTTGCCGGCAACCGCGTCGGGCTGACCACCAGCTCCGACCACCAGGAGAAACTGCTCCCGCAGCGCGACGCCGTCATCGCCGGCAACCTGATCGCGGACAATCAGCACCCGCAGACGCCGGAGCAGGCGGACGGCGGCTGGGGCATCGGTGTCGGCGTCGACGGCGGCAGCGACAACCGGTTCATCCGCAACCGGATCACCGGCCACACCAACGCCGGACTCGTGATCACCGCGACGGCCGACCTGACGGCGGACCGCAACGAGGTCACGGACAACACCTTCGCCGCCAACGGCGTCGACATCGGCTCGACGTTCCCCACCGCCACCCGCGGGCAGGGCAACTGCCTGCGGGGAAACGCTCTTCGGAAGACCGTGCCCGCAGAGCTCGTGGACACCGCGTCCTGCCCGGTTCCCGCCACGTCGCCCACGCCCTCCGGCAGTTGGCGCAGTGCGACCGGGCCCGCGGGCATCCCGTTCACCGACGTGGCCGCGCCGGGCCCGCAGCCGGAGTTCCCGCGGGCCACCACCACGGGCGCCACCGTCGTGCCGGACGTTCCGGCGCTGCCGGACATCGCGGGCGTCGCGCTGCCGCCGGAGTCGCTGCTCGCCGACCGTGCGCGGGTACGGACCTCGTGAGCGGCGGCTACGGCGCCGGCGTCAAACCGGGTGCCGGCTTGACGGGGACGTACGTACGGTCGTCGAAGTCGAAGACCACCGGCCGCGACTCGGAGGCGATGCCGACCTGGACCCGGTACATCGTGCCGTCCGCGCCGATCCAGTAGCGCACCGTCGGCGACGTACCGGCCCGGTCAGACGCATCCGCCTTGCCGGACGAGCCGGCCTCGGTGCCGGCGTCCGGCCCCTTCATGATGTCCGTCCGATGGCCGTGCACCTCGTCGCGCCCGACCCATGCCGCGCCGTTCTGCGGCAGCAGCGCGGCGTTCTCCGGCCGGTCGCTGCCGAGGCCGAGGGCGATGCCCAGCGAGGTGTCCAGGGCCATGCCGGTGGTCTGGAGCGGACGACTGTGCCAGCCGGACGCGGGCGGCGACTCCGGTGCGACCGCCGGTGGGTCCGTCATGGGGTGGACGAGAACGGTGGTGGCCGTCCACTGGATCAGCCCGTCGCTGGACGTGTCGCGCCCGGTGCCGCGCACCACCCCGTAACCGGTGTGGGTGCGGTAGTCGACCGACGCGGTGATCACCAGCCCGCCGGTGGCGTTCGGCACCGTGATCGTCACCGCCCGCCCTCCGGCCTGGTAGTTGAGGAACCGGGTGACCGCCAGCCGGTTCGCCTCGTCCGAGGTCAACGCCCGTGGGGCGGTGGGGGAATCGCCGTCGCCGAGGAGGACGAAGGCGGTGGCGGCGGCAGCCGTGACGCCGAGGGCGGCGGCCGCCACCCAGCGCAACCTCGGCCACCGGCGGCGCCGGCCCGCCTCGCGTCCTATGGGGCCCCGCCCGGTGTCGCTGCTCCGCGTTCTGATGCTCCGCACGCGGCGCGACAGTAACAGGTTCCACGGAGTCACAGGCAAACTCTGCGTTCTCGTGACATGACCCTTGGTAACCCATAAACTCAGCCTGCAATATGCCGATTTGGCGTCGGAATCGAACAAATAAAGGAATGCCATGCCATTACGTGGAGTGGTGCGCTTAGGGCTGTCCGCCCTCTTACTGGTGGGCGGCGGCACAGGCACCCTCTTGACCGGTGCCGGGCAGGCCAGCGCTTCGGCCTCCGACGGCAGCCTCACCGTCCAGGTGCTGCGGGACTTCTTCGGCACCGGCGTGATCAACTCGACCATGGACGTGCCGCAGCGGGGAATGAAGGTCGAGGTCACCGACCGCGACGGCCGACAAGTCACCGGCGTCACGGACGCCACCGGAAAGGTCGTCGTGCCGCCGTCGAACGAGCTGACCGGCGGCCGTTACCGCGTCGACGTCACCGTCCCGGCGCCCTACAGCGACTACCTGCGGGCGGCGCCCGCCTCGACCGCGCCGAACCACTTCGACAGCTTCACCTCGTTCGTGGACGTCTCGAACGGCAAGGACGACTCGGTGGTCACCGGGGTCTGGGACCCGGCCGACTACGCACTGCCCGACTCCCGCTACTTCGTGCCGATCCAGAGCGGCGCCGGCGGGACGGACACCCGGGCACTGGTGGCCTTCGGGACGGACGCCCGCGGCAACTGTCCCGACCAGCAGGCATGTCCGGAGGTGCTCAACACGCAGGACCAGGTGGGCACGACCTACGGGCTGGCCTACGACAAGCACCGCGACCAGCTCTTCCAGTCGTCGTTCGCCCGGCGGTACACCGAGTACGGGCCGGACGGCGGCGACGCGATCTACATCCAGCCGGCCGACGGCGGGGGCGCCCCGGAGCTGTTCGCGAAGGTGCCGGGCGCCACGGAGACGCCGCACGACACCGGCAACCTGATCAAGGACGCCGGTTTCACCGACGCACCGGGCAAGGAGAGCATCGGCAGCCTCCACCTGTCGGACGACGGCTCGACCCTGTACGCGGTGAACCTGCTCACCCGCAGCCTCGTCAGCTTCGACGCGACCAAGCCCACGGCCTCGGCGCCCAAGGCGACCGTGCCGATCCCCGACCCGGGCTGCGCCTCGGCGGACGACTGGCGCCCGTTCAGCGTGACCACCCACAACGGCACCCTGTACGTCGGGGGCGTGTGCAGCGCGGAGAGCACCCAGGACCGCGCGGACCTGAAGGCCGTCGTCGCCACCTATGACGACGGGGAGTTCACCACCGTGCTGTCCCAGCCGCTGGACTTCGAGCGCGGGAGCGTGCTCACCAGCAACTCCGGCCGCGACCAGGTCAACCACTGGAACCCGTGGAACACCTCCCTGGAGGACTGGGACACCTTCAACGTGAACGGCGCGATGATCGATCCGCAGCCGGAGCTGGTCAGTCTGGCCTTCACCCGCGAGGGCTCGCTGATCCTGGGCTTCCGCGACCGGTTCATGGACGTCGTGAGCTGGGGCGGGCTGGACCCGAGGCCGGGCGTCGACAACCCGCAGAACGGCATGTCCGGCGGCGACATCAACATGGCCTGCGCCACGCCCACCGGCGGGTTCGAGTGGGAGGGCACCGGCAACTGCCCCGACCACGCCACGGATCCCACCCTCGACGGGGTCCAGCCCAGCGGCGTCGTCGAGTACTTCCCGGGTGACTTCTTCCCGAACGGCGGCTCCGCGACCCAGCCGGGTCCGCACCAGGAGTCCTCGCTGGGATCGGTCGCGTACATCCCGCAGCAGCAGTGGGCCGTCAGCACCCAGATGGACCCGACCGGCCAGGTCATCACCAGCGGAACCGGCTACTACGACGTCGCCACCGGCCTCGGCCCCGGCAACGATCCGGCGGCCAACGCCTACCAGTTCGTCGGTCCGAACCAGAACGGGTTCGGCAAGGCCGGCGGCCTCGGCGACATCGCGTACGCCGCGGCGAACGCGCCGATCCAGATCGGCAACGTGGTGTGGTTCGACGGCGATCACAACGGCGTCCAGGACGCCGGGCACGTGCTGCTGCCGGACGCGACGATCAACCTGCTGGACGCGGACGGCGAGAAGGTCGCCACGACCACGACCGACGCCGCCGGTGAGTACTACTTCGGCGGTGCCGGAGCGGAGTACGAGCTGACTCCGGGCGCCAAGTACACCGTGCAGTTCGACGTGTGCACGGCGGACACCGGCGAGGTGCCGGGCCGGCCGGCCGCGGACGACCTGCGGTTCACCCTGCCGCGGGCCGGTGACGACCGGGTACACGACTCCAACGTGACCCCGCCGGCCAGCGGCCGGCTGTGCAGCGGGGACGCCCCGGTCACCGCGCCGACCAGGCCGGGAGGGGTCGATCACACCATCGACGCCGGCGTGTACGTTCCGGAGGAGGCACCGCCGACACCCACCCCGCCGACACCCACACCCCCGGGAACCGAGCCCCCGGGGACCGAGCCGCCGGCAACCGAGCCACCGGCGAGCGACCCACCCTCACCGGCGCCCCCGACGGGCCCGGCACCCAACACCCCGGCACCGGCGGGCGACAGGAAACCGGGTTCACTCGCAGACACCGGCGCGTCCGGCCTGGGAGAGATCCTCGCCGTCGCCGCCCTGCTGGCAGGTGCGGGTGCGGCAGCCGTCCTGGTCAGCCGTCATAGGCGCGCCAGGCACCGCTGAGGCCCGAACCACCCGACGGGCCGGTGCGATCGCACCGGCCCGTCGGCATGGGCGCCCCCGTTCAGGCGGGGCTTCCGCCGCGGAGTTTCGCGCGGGTACCGGGGTTCCGGAAGGACAATGGGGCAGTGCGGCGTTGCGGGTTCTGCAATCGCCGCGGGGTTACCGAAGGGTGTTGTTCCGGTTCGTTGGGCGTACCGCCTCGCGGTGCAGGGGGGTTGACAGGCGGGGCTGAAGAATCTACAAATAAGATTGCGCCGCTGAGGTTCGGGCTCTGATTCCCGATTTCCCGGCGCTTCTGCATGTCGGCTTCCCCCTCCCCGTGACCGGCGTCGCGGGTGCCGTCTTCGGGATGCAACTCTCCGTGAGGCCGTCTTCCGGCCCTCTCTCCCCCCACACATTTCACAGCCACGTTTCTACGCCGCCGTCCGGGACGTAACCCGGTGGCGGCTTAGCCATGCCCGCACACGAATGAATCACACAGGGAGGAAATGTTGGCGGACAAGACCGAAAAGGAAGAAGTGTATGCGGCGCTGGAGGAATCCGCCCGGCTCGTGGGTGCCGTCTGCGTTCGCGACAAGGTGTGGCCGGTGCTCGACGCCTTCGGGGCGGTGCTGGGTGAGGACCTGGTCGTCCTCGGGGTGCAGAGCGGTGCGCGTCACGCGGCCGAGCTGGACTTCAGTTTCAGGGTGCCGGGTGAGATCGGGAATCCGCACCCGTACGCGCTGGCGAAGGGGTTCATCGGTGAGACCGGCCATCCCGTCGGCGCCCTGCTCTCCGACGTCAGCGCCCGTGTCCCGGTCCAGGAGTACTACATAGACGCCGGGGTCGCCGGCGGGTTCAAGAAGCTCTACGCGCACTTCCCGCAGGCATTGCAGCCGCTCGCGGCGCTCACTGACATCCCGTCCATGCCGGACGCGGTCGCCGAGAACGCGGGGCTCTTCACGCGTTACGGGCTCGACAAGGTGGCGATGGTCGGGGTCAACTACCGCGCGAACACGATGAATCTGTACTTCCAGTTCGCCCCGGACAACCGGCCGGAGCCCCGCGCCATCGCCTCGATGCTGCGCGAGATGGGAATGCCGGAGGCCGACGAAGCGGTGCTCCGGTACGTCAGCGCGGCGATGCGGGCGAACATCACGCTCGGCTGGGACTCCGCGCATATCTTCCGGGTCGCGCTCGCCCCGCCGCCGAGTGCGGGATTCGAGCCCGCGGAAATCCCGGCCCCCATGGAGCCGCACATGGAACGGTTCGTGCGGCAGGCGCCGTTCGCGTACGAGGGCGAGCGGGTGAATCTGATCGCCGTCAAGTGGGTGCCGGAAGAGCAGTTCGTCGAGGCGAATTCCTACTACCAGCTCTCGCCCATGCTCAGGAAACTCACCCGGGGCGGCTGACATCGCGGATGCAGGACGCCGCACCCGAGACTTGGAGGTCACCATGTCAGAAGCCGCTCAGGCGGGAAGTGCCGCCCCCGGGAACCTCGCCGCGCGGGCCGACGCGCTCTTCCGGGAGGCGGTCTCCGGGCCCCGTGCGCAGCTCGGCGAGAACCTGCTGCGCATGTCCCTGACGGCCTGGGAGAACCCGGAGCTGCGGCCGCGGCTCCTGGCGCGGGTCCAGGACGCGACCAGCAGCGCGGAAGGCGCGGAGTATCTGCGCGAGCACTTCTCCGCCCTGCTCGTCACCCGGCTGGGAGAGGTCGTCGACGTACCGCGGCTGCGGCTGAACGCGCTGGTGGTGCAGGTCGTCGGGCTGATCATGCTGCGCTACGTGCTGAAGATGGAGCCGATCGCCTCGGCGTCGGTGGACGAGCTCGTCGAGACATTCGCGCCCACGCTCCAGGGCTACCTGAGTGAGTAACCGCGACTTCAACGACAGGAGAATCATGTCCAGTTCGGCAGAGAACCTGTACGCCGCCATCGAGAAGACCGCGGGGCTCGTGGACGTGCCCTGCGCGCGCGACAAGGTCTGGCCCATCCTCGGCGCGTTCGAGGAACTGCTCCCGCAGGCCGCGATCCTCTTCCGGGTGGCGACCGACGCGCGCCACGCCGGGGAGATGAACTGCCACATGATGATGCTCCCGAGCACCATCGACCCGCACGCGCTCGCGCAGGCCAACGGCCTCCTGCCGCGTACGGACCACCCCGTCGACTCGCTCCTCCGCGACATCGAGGGCCGGTTCCCCATCGGCAGCTACGGCATCGACTTCGGCCTCGTCGGCGGCTTCCAGAAGGCGTGGTCGTGCTTCCCCGGCGAGCAGATGCAGAGCCTGCCGAAGCTCGCCGCCCTCCCCTCCATGCCGCCCAGCGTGGCCGGGAACATGGACTTCTTCGACCGCTACGGGCTGGCCGAGAAGATCACCCTGATCGGCATGGACTACGGGCACCGCACGATGAACGTGTACTTCGGCGAGGTGGACGACTGCCTCACGCCGGCGGCCGTCCGGTCCATGCTGAGCGACCTCGGCATGCCGGAGCCGAGCGAGCACCTGCTGCGGTTCGCCCAGCAGGCGTTCGGCTTCTACGCCACCCTGAGCTGGGACTCGCCGGACATCGAGCGCTTCTGCTACTCGGCGATCACCCCCGACCCGCTGGCGATCCTGGACCGGGTGGAGCCGAAGATCGAGCACTTCCTGCGGGAGATCCCGTACGGCGCCGACAACCCCAAGGCCGTCTACGTCGCCACCTCGCCGGGCGACGGCGAGTACTGCAAGGTCCAGTCGTACTACCAGTGGCGCCCGCGCCTGGTGAACCACATGCACACCACGGCACCTCCCGCCACGGGCTAGCGAACCAGCCGGGCGGACCCCGTCCGCCCGGCTCCTTCGCCTCACGGTCCGTGCCGCCTGCTGCCGCCCCGCGGCGCGCCCCGGCGAGCCGCTACGCCGCCGCCATGGCCGCCTGCATGGCCAGGCCGTCGACGTACGAGTGCTTCTCCAGCACCGCGCCGTCGCGGACCAGGACGAAGTCCGCCAGGTCGATGGCGACCGGGTTGCCGGTGGCGGAGGTGCCCGTCATCTGCATGCGGGCGGTCCAGAAGTCGTCCCCCACGCGCAGGGCCAGGAGGTCGAAGGCGAGGTCCGGGACGAGGGCGAAGGAGTCGGCCGCGGCGGCGCGGATGGCTTCGCGGCCACGGGCCGGTGGCTGCCCCGCGTGCAGGTGGAAGACCGAGTCGGGAGTGTGGAGTTCGGCGATGCGGGCGGGGTCGCGGGCTTCCCAGCAGGCGTGGTAGCGCTCGAACAGGTCGCGGGTGGCGTTCGTGTCCATGGTCGGCCTCCGTCGCACAAACAAACAGGCTGATTGTTTTGAAGCCTGGCAGCGCGGCGGCCGCCCGTCAAGGCGTCCTTATAGGCTGGCGCCGATATGGCCGGTGATCGTCGTACCCAGGCAGAGCGCTCCGTCGCGACACGGCAGGCGCTGATCACCGCCGGGCGCGAGCTCTTCGGGCGGCTCGGCTACGGCGGCGTGAGCACCGTGGCCATCGCCGACGCCGCGGGGGTGAGTCGCGGGGCGATGTACCACCAGTTCGCCGACAAGCGGGATCTCTTCGAGGCGGTCTTCGAGGACGTCGAGCGCGCCCTGGTCGGGGAGATCGACGCGGCCGTGGCCGCTTCGGGATCGGCCGATCCGGTCGACAACCTGATCGTCGGGTGCCTCGCCTGGCTCGACGCCTCGGCGGATCCGGCGGTGCAGCGCATCATCCTGCTCGACGCGCCCGCGGTGCTGGGGTGGGCCCGCTGGCGGGAGGTCGAACTGCGGCACACCATCGGGCTGCTGGAGTCGACGCTCTCCGTCGCCGTCGCCGCGGGCCGGATCCGTACGGAGGCCGTACGGCCGCTGGCGCTCGTCCTCGTGGGGGCGCTGGACGAGGCGGCTCAGTACCTCGCCCACGGCGGGGACGCGCCGCGCGACGACGCCGCCGTCAAGTCGATCATCCGGCAGCTCATCTCCGGGCTGGCGCCCGATCGCGGGCCCGCACCGTGATCCCGCCGCCCGCCGGTCCCTCCGGCAGTCCCGCGGGACGTCGAGCCCGGCTCAGGGCCGGCGCCGCGCGGAGAGCGCGGTGAGTTCCTCGATGTCGAAGTGCGAGCGGCGGTTCGGCGCGCCGTAGCGGGTCAACTTCCCCCGGCTCACCCATTTCCGGATCGTCGCCTCCGACACCCCCATGGCCAACGCGGCCACCTTGGTCGGAACGAGCCTGTGGTGCGGTGGTCTGCTCACGCCTCGCTGCCCTTTCGCTGCCGCTCCACGAGCTGCCCGAGCAGGAGCCACTCGTGCGGCGCCCAGGCGTGCCCCGCCGAACAGGCGATGCTCCGCACGGGCACCGGCTCGCCGGCTCCGAGCGACGCGGTGATGGTCCCGCCGCAGCCGTCCTGTACGCACTCCTCCACGAGGGTGAAGTGCCCGGCCGGTTCGGGATCGATGGTCTGCCGCAGCTCCTTGACCAGGGCCTCGACCTCGTCGGCGAAGTGCGCGGCCGCGGGCTGGGTGCCGATCCAGTCCAACTGCCCGGCGAGGAACACCGCCAGGTGCGGCACGCTCCGCTTGGGCGCGGCGGCCCGCCGCTTCTCCACGACCATCCCCGACCACGACTCCAGCAGGGAGGAGATGCGCTGCCGCGTGTCCAGCAGCGCGATGTCGGGATAGTCGAGGCGGCGGCTCGTGGAGACCTTCGTCGGATTGCGCCAGCGGGTCGGCACCGTCGGCGACGCCTGGTACAGGCACTCCCGGTGCAGCCCTGCCAGCTCCCGCAGATGACGCCCGACCTGCCTGATGCAGGGGTCGCACAGGAGAGCGGGGGCAGCAGCACCGCTTCTCCGCGCATGACCTCGCGTACAGGGATGAAACGGCATCGAAGCCCCTCCGTCTGACCCATCGCCTCGAAAACCGCCGCCCCCGAGGGACCCGTGCCGACTGCGGCAGTCGGCCGGTTCGCACACCCGCCCGGCCCCCGTAGTCCCGGTTGCCGGCTCCCAGACTGACCTGCCGGACTTGAGGGTGACTTGCCGGTGGCTTGCCGTCGGCACGTGCGCGGGCCGGTCGGGGCCGGGCCGCGCCGGTACGGTCCGGGCCGCCGCCCGCTTCGCTGGCGCGGAGGTCAGGGCCGTGTCACACTTTGGGCACGTCACCCCTGCCCGGATGAGGAATATGCGGAGGGGGATATTCCCCCCGAGAATCACGGCGGTGCGGCGAACCGTGAAACGGAAGAGCCGGCGCCGGCGGGGGACTTACCCGTACGGCCACGCGCCGCAGGACGCACGGTCCTGCTCCCGGCCACGGCCGGGGCCGGCGCGGTCGGCCGTCTGTGTTCGCTATCCGATGTCCTGCTGGAACAGCAGCGGGCAGGTCCTTTTCACATCGCCCTGTGGGGGGAGCAATGATCGCAAATCCTGGGATTGAGCGTTTGTGTGCGGCTGCGGAAGAAGCGGCCGCACTGGTGGGCGTGGACTGCCCGCCCGAGAAGATGTCCGCGTTGCTGACGGCGTTCCCGAACGTCGCCACCGACTCCACCATCGTGTTCAACGCGGTGAACAAGGGGGGCCGTATCCGGGACGTCTCCTTCGACTTCACCGTGCCGCTGGCCGAGGGCAATCCCTATGAACGTGCCGTGGAGCACGGCCTCGCCGAGGAGACGGACCATCCGGTCCGCGGCATGTTCGCGGACCTGCTGACCGCGCTCCCGGTCGACTGCTACGGCGTCGACTACGGCGTCAACGGCGGCTTCAACAAGAGCTACGCCGTCTTCCCGATGGGCCGGCTCCAGGAACTGGGCCCGCTCGCCGCCGTCCCCGCCATGTCCACCGCACTCGCCAAGTGGATGGACGTACTCGTCGAGTACGGCCTGGACGGCAAGGTGTCGACCGTGGCGATCGACCACGCGAACCGGACGTGGAACGTGTACTTCAACGGGCTGTCCCCGGCGCACTTCGAGCGCGCCACCGTCCAGGCGATGCTGCGGGACTTCGGGCTGCCGGAGCCGAGCGGTCAGCTTCTGGACTTCGCCGGGACCTCGTCCGCCCTGTACCCGACCTTCGGGTGGGACGACGCGGAGATCGAGCGGGTCAGCTTCTCGACCCGTACGACCGACCCGGGGGCGCTTCCCGCGCACGTCGAACCGAAGCTCGGCGTGCTCGCCGCCAAGGCGCCGTACACCTACGAGGGGGATCGCAAGCTCGTCTTCGCCGGCGCGCTGACGGCCGGCGGGGAGTACTTCAAGCTCGCGACGTACTACCAGATGGCCACGGCCGCGCACGACCGGGTACGCCGCGGGAGCTGACCTGCGGGCGTCGGGCGGGGAACCGGACCGACGACCGGGGTCGTGCCGGGGCGCGGCGTCGAGGGCCTCATCGCCGGTGCGGCCCTCGATCGCCGCCGGCAGCACTCCGTTCACCGGGCCGAACCGCCTGGTGGCTGGCGGCCCCGGCCCGTGCCGGAGTGCGGGTGCCGGTCAGGCGGCGTTGTGCGCGATGAGGCGGTTGAGTGCGGTCAGGGCCTGGACGTCGGCCAGGACGGGGAAGTCGAAGGGCAGCGGACGCGGGCCCGCCTGGTCGGCTATCGAGCTGAAGCCGCCGTCGTCGTGCTGCTGGTCGGTCAGGTAGGCCAGCGGCTTGGCGAGATCGGTCCCGGGCGCGTGCCGGGCGAGGGTGGCCAGGGCCTGGGCGGTGGACAGCACGTCGCTGTCCTTGCCCGGTGCGTGCCCCCAGCCGCCGTCGCTGCCGCGGCTCTCGTCCAGGAACGCCACGGCCCTGGCGGTGGCTTCGGCGGCGCGCCGGTGCAGTGCCGTCTCCGCGGCCGGTACGCACGCCAGGGCGTCCAGGATGCGCAGGATGGCGCTGGACCTGCTCAGCGTCCAGCTCGGTTCGAAGCTGCCGTCCTGCTGCTGGGCGTCGACGAGGACGCCGACCGCGGGGGCGAGCATGTCACCGTAGCGGTCCCAGGGCATGGCGATCACCGCGCCGGCCGTCATGTCCAGGTCCGAGGTGTGGCCCCGCAGATACGTGGGGAAGCCGCCGGCCTCGTTGGTACGCGAGCAGAGGTACTCCTCCCCCGCCGCGATGCCGTGGCGGTACCGCCGCGCGTCGAGCATCCGCAGGAGTTCCACGCACCGGGCGGTGTCGTCGACATCCGTCTGCGTGGTCGCCTCGTTGTAACCCCAGCCGCCGTCGAAGTGCTGTCGCGAGGCGAGGTACTGCCCCATCCGCGCCGCCAGCCGCTCGTGCCCCGGCGCCGACGCCAGCGCCGTCCCGGCGAGCGACGTCACGAAGACCTCCTGCCCGTCGATGAACGGCACCCCGCCGTCCGGGCCGCGCAGCCGCGCCAGCGCCTCGATCCCCTCCCGCATCAGCTCGGATCCGGGCCGGAAGGTGTGGAGGGCGTGCAGCGCCACCAGGTGGCACAGCGCGTTCCCCTCCCACACCCGCCGCGCCGGGAAGGCCGCCAGCCGCCGTACGAGCAACTCCTGGTACTCCGCCGCCTCCTGCCCGGACTCGCCCGCGTCCGCGCCCGCACCGGCGTTGTCGTGGACGTACAGGATCGTGGCGGCGTACAGCGTCAGCTCCGTCCACACCGCCTGCGGCCGTGGAGCGATCTCCCGCGGATCGGGACGCTCACCGTCCGGCAGCAGTCCGCACAGCACCAGAATCGTGTCCAGCAGCAGCCGCTTCCGCATCCCGGACCCGTGCCGGGCCCCGCTCAGGCCCGCGAGCAGTTCGTCCGCCTCGCACGCCCGGCCGGAGAGCGCGTCCACGACCACCCGCTCCAGCGTGCCCTTCGGCTGGGCCCGTTGCAGGTACTCCTGCAGCTCCTTCTGCACCCGCGGCAGCGCACGCTCCTTGCGCAGCAGCAGCAACAGCAGCGCGGACTCGATGATCCTGCCGGCGCACCGGTCCCTCAGCGCACCCTCGCCGTCCACCTGAACCGCCAGATGCCGCGCGACTCGGCGCCGCACCTCCCGCACCCCGGGCCGCTGCCCTCCGGTGCCCCCTGTCACGGGCTGCGAAGCGGCGTCCGCCGCGGAACCAACCAGTCGATCAGTCATCAAGGACTTCCTTTCTGAATGGCAAAAGACCCGGCCCGCCGAAACAGCGGACCGGGTAGCCGGGTTATCTGGTGCGAAGGGGAAGGGCAGGCAGTCTCAGGCATTCCTGAGGAGGGCCTGAAAGCCGAAAGCCTTGCGAAATCGTGGAGCCGCGGCGAAGAGCGCCGGCAGGGTGCGGCGATGGCCGTCACCCCGAAGAGGGGGGAATCTCGCCCTCCGCAAAACCGATTTCGGACAGGGGAGACTTGCCGGAAGTGTGACACGGCGTGATCTCCGCGTCAACGGCCCCGCCGGCGGCTCGATCTCAGCCCTTCGGCCCCGCCCTCATGCCCCGTGTTCCGTGCTGTGCCGCGCCGTTCGCACCGGCGGGAGGATCGCCGCCGCCGTCTCGCGCGCGTACCGCGCGGGCTCGGTGCTGCGGGAGATGGCGGCGAAGGTGAGGGAGCCGGCGTAGAGGATCAGGAAGCGGTTCGTGACCGCGTCCGGGTCGGATATCCCGGTGGCGGCGATCAGGCCGCGGAGGTACGCGCTGACGGCGAGCTGGTGGTCGCGGACCGCGGCGGCGGCGCGGGCGCTGTCCGCGCCGATCTCGTTGAAGGCGTTGGTGAACGGGCAGCCGCGGAAGTCCGGCCGGCCGAACCACCACTCCAGCCAGTCGAAGACCGCCAGCACCCGCTCCCGCGGCAGTCCCGTGGCTTCCTTGGCGACGAAGTCCGCCAGCTCCGCGCGCACCCAGCGGTCGCGCCGCCGCAGGTACGCCTCGACCAGCTCGTCCTTGGAGGCGAAGCAGCGGTAGAGCCGCTTGAGGGAGACGCCGGCGGTGTCGCGGATCCGGTCCATGCCGACGGCGCGGATGCCGTGGGCGTAGAAGAGCCGGTCGGCGGCTTCCAGCACGCGCTCCCGGTCGACCTCGTTGCCCCCGTCGTCCATGTCCGCTGCTCCGTTCCGCCCGTGCCCGCCGTCGCGTCCCGCTGCGCCGCCCACAACGTACCGGCTGTGTTCCGATCACGTCGCGGCCGCGTCCGGCCGCTTGAGAACGACCGTTCTCGAGATTACCCTCTGGGCGGAGAACGGTCGTTCCCCGGCCGCTCCACACCGTCGGTGCCGGCGGGCCCGGAACAGGGGACCGGGTCCGCCACGCACCGCCGGCCAGGCCCGGAGCAGCAGGGTCCGGGGGACGGGGGTACGTGCCCGGAGACGGGACACGACACGGGGGAGGGCAGTTGCTGCGCGTACATTTCACCGGCGCCGACCTGGCGCGCACCCGGATCGCCGAAGGACCCGACCCGCTGTGGGAGACCGTCCTGAGCGTGCACCAGCTCACCGAGCAGCGCCCTGACCCGGCGCTGCGCGCCTGGCGTACGCGGGAGTGCCGCCACGGCAGAGCCGCCTTGCGCATGCTGCGGCCGGTGATGCCGCCCCGCGGCTACTTTCCCGACTTCCTCACCCCGGCCGCCTCGCTCGGCGGCCTGGAGTCCGGCATCGACGCCGTGCTGTCGACGCCCCGGCAGCGGCTGCGCGCCGAGCTGGCCCGGCTGGTGGAACGGGCCACGCCGCCCGCGTGGATGCGGCCGCTGGCGGAGGGGGAGCCGGACAGCCTGCGGCGGCTCGGACGGGCGCTGCGCGCGTACCACGCGTCGGTGCTGCGGCCCGCGTGGCCGTGGATCGGCAGGCGTACGGAGCATGACCGGCTGTGGCGGGCCCAGACGCAGAGCGTCGCGGGCACGGACGCGATGCTGCGCACCTTCGGCTCGCTGCTGCGCTGGCGCCCGCCGGTGCTGACGGTGGACTACCCGGTCGACCGCGACCTGCATCTCGACGGGCGCGGGCTCGTGCTGGTGCCGTCGTACTTCTGCCGCCGGCTGCCCGTCGCGCTGGCGGACGGGGCGCTGCCGCCGATCCTCGTCTACCCGGCCCGGCCGCCAGGGGTCCGGGGTACGGGCGGCGCGGAGCGGGCCGCCGGGGCCGAGGGCCTCGCGCAGCTCCTCGGGCACACCCGGGCCGCCGTGCTGCAGAGCCTCGGCGGCCTGTGCACCACCTCGGAGCTGGCCCGCCGGGCGGGGGTGTCGGCCTCCTCGGCGAGCGAGCACGCGGCGGTGCTGCGCCGCGCCGGGCTGATCACCAGCACGCGCTTCCGCAACCGGGTGCACCACTCCCTCACGCCCCTCGGCACGGCCCTGCTCGCCGGGGACACCGTGCCGGTCACGGCGTGAGCGGCACCCGTACGCCGTCATGGGGGACACGTCCGAAAGGTCTGCGGCCCGCACCGGCCGGCTCGCAGGTCGGGCCTCTGGAGAAGGAGTGGAGCGGGCGCCCGTGGCCTTCCGGCGACCCGCCCGTGTCGGGTTTGCGATAGAGCGCCCTCGAAGTCATAGCGTCCGCGGCATGACCCACACGACCACTCCGCAGCAGCGCACCGGCTCCGGCTTCGGCGCCCGGAGCACCACCGCCGACGTCCTGCACGGCGTCGACCTGAGCGGCAAGCTCGCCGTCGTCACCGGCGGCTACGTCGGTCTGGGGCTGGAGACGACCCGCGCGTTCGTACGGGCCGGCGCCCGCGTCGTCGTACCGGCCAGGCGGCGCGACGCCGCCGAGCAGGCGCTGGCCGGCCTGGCGGCCGAGGGCCCCGGCGGCGCCGAGGTCGACGAGATGGACCTCGCCGACCTGGACAGCGTCCGCGGCTTCGCCGACCGCTTCCTCGCCTCCGGCCGCTCCCTCGACCTGCTGGTCGACAACGCCGGCGTCATGGCCAGCCCCGAGACCCGCGTGGGACCGGCGGGCTGGGAGGGGCAGTTCGCCGTCAACCACCTCGGCCACTTCGCCCTCGCCAACCACCTCCGCCCCGCCCTCGTCCACGACGGCGGCGCCCGCGTCGTCGCCCTCTCCTCCCGCGGCCACCACCTCTCCGGCATCCGCTGGGACGATCCGCAGTTCCGCGCGGAGCCGTACGACAAGTGGCTGGCGTACGGCCAGTCGAAGACCGCGAACGCGCTCTTCGCCGTCCACCTCGACGCCCTCGGCCGGGACGCGGGCGTACGGGCGTTCAGCCTGCACCCCGGGATGATCTTCACCGAACTCGGCCGCCACGTCCCCCGCGAGGAGCAGATCGCGCAGGGCTGGATGGACGAGGAAGGCAATCTGAGCGGCGCCTTCAAGACCGTCGAGCAGGGCGCGGCCACCCAGGTCTGGGCGGCGACCTCGCCGCGCCTGGCCGGGCTGGGCGGCGTGTACTGCGAGGACTGCGACGTCGCCGAGCCCGCGGGCCCGGGCGGCGAGCAGGAACTGCGCCCGGGCGTACGGGACTACGCCACCGACCCGGACCAGGCCGCCCGGCTGTGGGCGCTGTCGGCGGAGCTGACGGGCGTCGACGCCTTCGGGACGGCGGCCGGCCGGGCCTGATCCGGACCCGACGGGCCTTTCGCTGCCTAGAGTTGCGTGCATGGAGATGCGACGGCTGGGGGCGGACGGCCCGCGGGTGGCCCCGATCGGGCTCGGCTGCAGTGCGATGTCCGGTGCGTACGGGCCCGCGGACGAGAAGGAGTCGGTGGCGACGATCCACGCCGCGATCGACGCCGGGGTGACGCTGCTCGACACCGCGGACTTCTACGGCATGGGCCACAACGAGTGGCTGATCCGGCAGGCGCTGCGCGCCGGGGACCGGGAGAAGGTGGTCCTGAGCGTGAAGTTCGGCCAGTTGACCGGCCTGGACGGCACGTTCGGGATCAGCGACGGGCGGCCGGCGGCGGTGAAGACCTTCCTCGCGTACTCGCTGCAGCGGCTCGGCACCGACCACGTCGACATCTACCGCCCGGCCCGGCTCGACCCCGCGGTGCCGGTCGAGGAGACGGTCGGCGCCATCGCCGAGGCGGTGCGCGGCGGGTACGTGCGCGGCATCGGTCTCTCCGAGGTGGGCCCGGAGACGATCCGGCGGGCGCACGCCGTCCACCCGATCGCGGACGTGCAGATCGAGTACTCGCTCTTCAGCCGCGGCGCCGAGGACGGCGTCCTGGAGACGTGCCGGGAGCTGGGCATCGGCGTCACGGCGTACGGGGTGCTGTCCCGCGGCCTGCTCTCCGGCAGCTACCGGCCGGTGGCCGACGCGACCGGCGCCCGCTCCCATCTGCCGCGCTTCCAGGACGCCAACGTGGCCGCGAACCTGGCGCTGGTGGAGAACCTGCGGAAGATCGCGGAGCCGCGCGGCATCACCGTCGCGCAGCTCGCGATCGCCTGGGTGCTGGCGCAGGGGCGGGCGGGGACGCGGCCGGAGGGCGACGTCGTCGCGCTGGTCGGGGCGCGGCGGCCGCGGCGGGTCACGGACGCGGTGGCGGCGGCCGGACTGACGCTGACGGACGAGGAGTTGGCGGCGGTCGGGCGCGCCGTGCCGCGTGCGGCGGTGGCCGGCGAGCGGTACGGCGCGGCGGCGATGGCGCATCTGGACAGCGAGCGGTAGGACTCCCGGCCGGTACGCGGACGGGCCCGCGGCGCGGACGCGGGCCCGCCGGCGTGTGGCCGGCCGGGGGTCCGATCGACCGGCGTGCGGCCGGCCGGTGTACGGTCTGCCGGTGTACGGTCTGCCGGCCCTCGGCGCAGTTCCGTCAGCAGCCTCGTCGGCGCAGCGCTGTCAGCAGCGCTTCTCGGACGCGCCCTGGTTGGGCAGCGCCGCCCCCTCCACGCGCAGCGTGCCGACCGCGGCCGTGCACTCGTTCGCGGTGGCCGTGCCCTGCGTCCAGAACTCCTGCTGCTTGGTGTCGTTGCGGGTGAGCTTGCCGACCACGGCGTCCCGGTCGTAGCTGAACACGCCGAGGGTCACGTCGTACGGCTTCGCCCCGGTGTGGAAGCTGTCCCACACCCACAGGTAGCCGTAGTTCTCCTTGCACGAAGGCGAATAGAACTGCTTCACCGAGGCGAGGGTCGCGCCGCTCCGCTTGATGTAGCCGGTCGCCCCGACCTGGTAGGCGTCTTCGCAGACGCCCGCGGCCTGCGCCCGCTTGCTCTCGGGGTTGCCCTTGGCGGTCGGCGCGGTGGCCGCGGCCCGGTCGCTCTTGCCCGAGGGCGCCGGCGCGGGCCCGCTGCCCGCGTAGGCGGCGCCGGCGGGGGTGAGGACCAGCACGGTGGCCGCGGCCGCCAGAGCGAACTTCCTGACTCGGGTGGAACGCATAGCTGTACTCCCTTTTCTGGACACAGAGGGATTTCAGAAGCATACGGCTCATGCCCCGGATACCCGGTAAGACCGGTGACGCCCCCGGGGGGTTGTAGAAGCAACCGGCGCAAATCCCCCGGCCTTTCAGGCCCCGGGCGGGGATCGCACGACGCGTATCGGGGCGCGGGCGCGCCTGGCCCGGCGGCGGCGTACGCGGGCGGCGCTACAGTGAGCGCGTGACTTCCCCTCCGGACGACGCATCCACGCTGGTCGGCGACGGCGAACGGGACGACGGCGCCCGGCGGTTGCGGGACGCGTACGCCGAAGGGCGGCTGACCCACGAGGACATGGACGCGCGCCTCGACCGCGTGCTCACCGCCGCCACCCGCGGCGAACTGGCCGAGGCGCTGGCGTCGTTGCCTGCGGCCGACCCGGGCACGTCGGCCGCGATCGGGGCCGCGACCGGGCGGGTGAAGCGGAGCGGCGTGTGGCGGGTGCCGCGGACGCTGAAGGTGGACTCGGCGCTGGGGCGGGTGCGGCTGGACCTGTCGCGGGCGGTCATCGAGCACCCGGTGGTCGACATCGTGCTCAACGTCGGCACCGGCAGGGCCTCGATCACCGTTCCGCACGACGCCGTGGTCGACCTCGACGGCGTGCAGACCGGCATGAAGGACTCCGTCTACAAGGCCCCGCGCCGGCCCGCCTCCGGCGGGCCGACGATCCGGATCACGGGCGTCATGGGCTTCGGCCGGCTGACCGTACGGCACGCCCGCCGCTGACCGGACGGGGACCGGGCGTCAGCCGTCGAGGTCCACGTGCACGAAGAGGTCGCCGCGGCCTTGGCCTTCGAGGCGGGTCATGCCGAGATTACGCAGCCGGAGGGCCTGGTCGTCGCGCATGCCGGCGGGGATGCGGACGAGCTTCTCGCCGTCGATCAGGGTCGGTACGAAGGCGGTGGTGCCCCCGGCCACCTGCTCCGGGGGCAGCAGGACGTGGACGTGGAGGTCGTCGCCTTCGCGGGTGAAGCGGGGGTGCGGCCGCTGGGTGACGTCGACGTAGAGGTCCGCCGGAGGGCCGCCGCCGGGGCCGACCTCGCCCTCGTCGGCGAGCCTGATGCGGCTGCCGTCGCCGATGCCCGCCGGGATCCGGACGCGGAGCGTACGGCGGGTGCGTACCCGGCCGTCGCCGTCGCACGTGGGGCACGGGTGCGGCAGGAAGGTGCCGAGTCCCTTGCACGGTCCGCATGCGGCCGATGTCCGGACCTGGCCGAGGAAGGAGCGCTTGACCTTCATCACCTGGCCCGTACCGTCGCAGTCCCGGCACTTCTCCAGCGTGGTCCCCGCCGCCGCGAGCCCGCCCGAGCAGGCCGGACAGAGGACCGCCGTGTCGATCACGAACTCCTCGACCGTGCCCCGGGCCATGTCCTCCAGGTCCAGGTCGAGCGGGAGCGTGGCGTCGGTGCCCCGGCGGGAGCGGCCCGGCCCCGGCGGCGTGCCCGCCGCGCCGAAGAAGGCGTCCATGATGTCGCTGAAGTCCGTGTTCTCCGCCGCCGGTACGGACTCGTCGACCCTGTCCGCGCCGGCCGCCGCTGACGCGCCGCCCACGGGCTCGTGGTCCGCGTGCTCCGGTGGCGGCACCCGGGCGAGGACGACCTGGTACTCCACGTCGGCCCACATCCGGGGCCGCTGCCGTACGCCGGCGCGGTGCAGCGACTCGTAGACGTAGTCGTACAGCTCCGTCACCGTGATCCGGCCGTCGCCGTCGAGGTCCGCCGCGCCGGTGGCCAGCCCCTCGATGAGCGCGCCGGTGAACCGGGACGGCTGCGGGGCGGCGGCCTCCAGGCGCTCGCCCTCCCAGGCGTACTCGGTGCGGCTGGTGGCGGTGAGCACCACCCGTCCGGAACCGGCGAGTTCCTCCCGCAGATGCACCTGGTCGTCGCCCTTGGCGCCGGTCAGGAACGCGCCGCTGTAGCAGCAGTCGAGCAGCACGACGACCGTGCGCGCCCGGCAGCGCTCCAACTGGCCGCGCAGGAACGCGGCGGGCATGGCGGTCGAGGCGGGCAGGTCGCGGTCGGTGTCGCGGGCGGCGAAGTGGAGGTGTCCTTCGTCGTCCTTGATGCCGTGGCAGGAGAGATGGAGAAGCAGGAGGTCGTCGCGGCTGCGGTCGCGGAAGAAGCGCTCGACGGCGCGCATCACCCGGTGCGCGGGCGCGTCCTTCACCTGCTCGGCCCGGAAGCCCCCGATCGCCGGGTCGGCCAGCGCCCGGGCGAGGCCGGCGCAGTCCTGGCCGGGCGAACGGAGCGGGCGGAAGGCGCCGTCGTCGTACGTGTCGGTGGCGATGAGCAGCGCGTCACGGCTGCCGGAGCCGGGTTCTGCCACGGCTAGTCCCGCGCGTCGAGGAACGCCTCGATGAGGCGCTGCTTCTCGGCGTCGGTGGCGTCGCCGAGCTCGATGCTGCGGCCGTCCAGCTCCAGCCGTACGGACCGGACGGGCCGGTTCTGCAACCACGCCTCCACCAGCCGCACGACGGACCGCAGCACGACCGGCGCCACCGTCACGGCGAGCACCCCGAGGGCCAGGCCCTCCCCGGACTTGGCCCCCTCGGGCGCCCGGCCGCCGGCCGGCCCGGCCCGTACGTCGCCGACCTCCAGCTCCAGCAGCGACCGCCGCAACTGCCCGGTGAGCGAGTCCAGTTCCTCGTCATCGACGTCCGCCCCACCGACCACGGTCAACCGCACCGCACCGGCGCTCTCCCCACCCCTGTCCGCCATGGGCACGAGTCTATTCAGCCCCCGTCCGCGAACGGCCCTTCCCCGCGGGGAGGTTGCTCATCCGTGCAGAGGGGCGGGTCCTCGGGAAACCCGAAGAACCGCCGCAGCGCGTCGGCCTCCTCCTTCCTCTCCGACGCCTCCATGGCCTCGGCCACCCGCGAGATCAGCAGGATGGTCTCCGGGTCCCTGCGCCCGAGCCTGAGCCAGTCGGCCGTCAGGTCGGCGAACTGCTCCTCCGGCGGCACGACCGCCGCCTCCTCCTCCGGCTCGGGCGCGGGCTCGTATTCCGGCTCGGGATCGGGTTCCGGTGCGTACAGCAGGTCGCGGAAGGGCGGGGCGACCTCGCTGTTGTTCGCCGCGGCGGAGAGCTGGGCGAGCAGCCCGATGCGCTCGACCGTGCCCTCCACCTGCTCGTCGTTGCGCGCGAGCCACCAGACGACGGCGCTGCCGGGGTCCTTGAGGACGTCGTCGGAGAGGTACATGCGCTTGTTCCGCTCGTAGTTGCGCTCGTGCTCCCAGACGTCCTCGTCCTTCCGTACGTTCGACAGCTTGCTCAGCCGCTCCCGGTCGGAGTCCGACAGCGCCAGGCCCACGTCCTTCGCCATGGCCAGCACACGGCCCGAGGCATCCGGCTCCATGACGCTCAGCACGCCGTTGAGCTGGTGCTGGGCCATGGCCGCCGACCGCGGCGACTGCCGGGCGGCGAACTCCCGGGCGCGCAGCAGGACGGCGTGCACGGCGAGGCCGCAGGGGTCGAAGTGCGGGCTCTCGCAGTCCTCGGGGATCCAGCGCACGGTGGCGGAGAACAGGAAGTCGTAGTCGGGCACGGCGCTGGGCAGCGACACGTTCGTGACGCGGTGCTCCTGGCGCGGCGGGGGCGGGATCGGCAGGTCGGGCTCCAGGGTGTTCTCCGGCGGGATCCGCCCGCCGCGGTACGCGCCCGCGCGAGCGGCGGCGACGGTGCCCGTCAGCGCTACGGCACCGAGGGCGGGCCAGAGCCACGAGGGCCAGTCGGCGGCGAGGCCCGCGATGGTGAGCACGAGCAGGCAGATGACGGTGAGGAAGACCGTCAGGATGCGATGGCCGGAACTCATCGGGGGGCCTCCGGAGGGGCGTCGGTGTCGGGGGGTTCGGGCTCCGCGGCCCGCCGGCCGATGCCCTGGGCGGCGTCGAGGCGGCGCCGGTAGCGCTCCGCCACGTCACGGCGCTGCGCGCGGTCGGAGCCGGCGGCGAGGGCCCACCCCTGCGAGAGGACGTAGGTGCGGCCGGCCGCAGCGGGGTACGGGGCCGCGGCGGCGGCCAGCGTCGCGAGCAGCGCGTCGCGGTGGGCGGGAGTGCGCGCTGCCTGGGCGGCGGTGAGCCAGGCGGGGACGTGCGGCGCCCACTCCGCGTGCGGCCGGTGCGCGAACACGGCGGCCCAGCACTCGGCCAGCCGTCTGCGGGCGGTGGTCCCGGTGCACAGGTCCGGATCGCGGGCCGCCGCGTCGGCGAGGGCGAGGAAGATGCGGTCCTCGGGGGCACGGAACCCCCTGGGTCCGATGCCGTATGCGGTGAGGCGGTAGAGCAGCCGGCCGCACAGGCGCGGTTCGCTCGTGACGAGGGTGAGCAGGGCGTCGAGCGCGGGGCGGCGGTCGCCGTCATCGTCCGCGCGGGCCAGGTAGTGCAGCCTGACAAGGGCCTCGTCCGGATGGCTCACGGCGATGACGTCGGAGCAGACCACGGTCAGCGCCAGCCGGTACGTCCGGGAAAGCGTCTCCTTCTTCAGTTGGGCGAGGATCTCCTGCCGTACGGCGCGGCCGTGGACGTCGTCGCGCAGCGCGGCCGCCAGGGCCTGCACGGCGTCGGGCATGAATCCGCGCGTCCCCTGGGGGGTCCACTCGCGGGCGAGCGCAACCAGTTCCTCGGGGCGGCCGGTGCGCAGCGACTGCTCGGCGAAGTGGTCGATGAGCTGGTCCCGTTCCTGGCGGTTCAGCCGCAACTTCTGCCCGCAGTACGCGACCCAGGTGCGGAAATGGGGCCGCAGGTCGGGGAAGTAGGACCAGAAGTGGCCGAGCACGGCACGGACGTGGCCCGGCTCCGTGAATCGCACCCGGCCCTGCCCGACGACGCATTCGAGGTTGCTCAGTTCGGTGTTGAAGTCGGCCCGGTCGAGCCGCGGGCGTTCGTCCTCGGGGTGGTCGACCACGGCCAGGAGGGCCGTCGCGGCGTGGTAAATGGTGTCCGGCGCGCAGCCGTGGAGCATTGCGACGGTCAGTGCCAGTGCCCGCTGCCGGCCGTTTGCCAGTCCTCGGACGAACTCGGGCCCCTGCGGGTCGTCCTCGACAAGCTGCGCCAGCCGGTCAGGCCACCAGGTGCTGAAGGACCCGGCGGGCGAATCATTCCGTGACCGTCGAATGAGATCCGCCAGCCGCGCGACATCGCGCATCGGCACGGCTGTCAGGAAGTGAGCCAGGGCGGGTGCGGCGAGTGCGGCCGGGGGCGGTGTGATGCCCTCCCGGCGCAGGTGGCGCATCAGCACGTCGGCGGAGCGTGGCCGGCCGAGGGGTACCGTGAGCCGCTGCAACTCCGCATTCAAAGAGCCTTCGAGGCGCGGGGACACCACGACTACGAGTCGGGCGCCGCGCTGCTCGACGACCGCCCGAAAGGCGGAGAGCTCGCTCTGCACCCCCAGGAAACGGTTCGTCTCACACGCCGACAGGTCGAGCAGCAGGCGGTCGCCGTCGGCGACGGTCCGCCGATCGAGCGTCACCCGGCCGTCCTCGTCGTCCTCCGGATCGACCTCGTGGATGCCGCTACCGGCGGCGGCACGTTCGTACAGCAGCATCTGCGCCGCGGATCGGCGGCCGACGCCTGGCTCTCCGGACAGGACGACGGTGCGGTTGCCGTGCAGCAGGTGGCGAGCCTCGCCGAGCCGCCGAGGCGGTACGAAGCGCTCATACAGGAAGCCGAGTTGCCGCTCGGCGATGGCGCGTCGGTCCTTGCCGTGGGTGCCAAGGCGCTGGGACGCCTCGGCCATCTCCGCAAAGAAGATGTATTGATCCCCGGCCCCGGTGTGGAACGGGGCCCGGGCCTCGCCGACGAACGTGCCGAAGTCCGTCATCGGTCGTTCTCCCGGCGGCGGCGCGCGGGGCCGAAGTTCTGGTCGATACCGCCGTGGTCGCCGCCGCCGACGATGTTGCCGTCGCCGGTGACCTGGGGGCCGTTGATCTGGTCGCCGTCGACGCGGTCGCCGCTGACCAGGTCGCCGGAGCCGCTGTGGAACGGGGCGTTCGCCTCGCCGACGACGGTGCCGATGCGGCCGCTGACGTTGCCGATGCCGCCGCTCTGGCCGGTGTTGTGCATCCCCGGGGCCGTGTCGTCGGCCCCGGGACCCTGTTCGGCGGGCGGCGCCGCCGCCGTCACGGCCGGGTCCGGGCCGCGGTCGGCGGCGGCGAGTTCGGGGACCTGCTTGGCGAGCTGGTCGCCGATGAGCGCGAGGTCGTGGCCGGCGGTGCGTAACGTGAAGCGCATGTACTGGCAGTCCGCCAGCGCCACGATGCTCTCGGGCAGCCGGCGCGGGTCGAGCTGTTCGGTGTGGCGGCCGATGAGGACGGGCAGCACGGCGACGCCGTGCGCGAACGCCTCCTCGATCTCGCGGCGCACCCAGTCGTCCTCGTGGTCGAGCGCCCTGGTGCCCGGCCGGGCGGGGTGGACGGTGTCGGTCCAGCCGTGGCCGATCAGCGCGAGCAGGATGCTGCTGCGGCGTACGCCCTTGGTCAGCGCGTCGTTGTAGTTCTCGCCCGCGGGGATGGACTGGGCGGCGAGGAAGACCATGCGGTCGCCGAAGCGGCGGGTCAGCTCGTGGTAGAGCGCGTAGGCGGCGTCCTTGCCGTCGCTGGTGCGGTAGTTGATGAAGATTTCGGGCATGGCGGAGCGTCCTCTCGTACGGGTGGTGGTGGAGCGGGGCGGTCGGTCAGCGGTTGGTGGTGCGTGGCGCGGTGGCGGTGAGGGCCGCGGTGAGGTCGGGGCTCAGGTCCCGTACCGCGGCGTTGCGCGGGTGGCGGCCCAGGATGCGGGCCGTGCGGCGGAGGTCGGCGCCGATGGTGGCGGAGTGGACGACGGTGGCGTGACCGAGGAGCGGGCGCAGGAGGCCGCAGGCGTGCTCGACCTGGCCGGACGCGGCGTGCGCGAGGGCGAGGCGGACGCCGGAGCGGGTGCGGCTGCGTAACGCGTGGAGTGGCATGCGGTCCGTCTCCCGGGCGAGGTAGTCGGCGGCGCGCTGGGGGCGGCCGAGGTGGTACAGGCACCAGCCGGTGTAGAGCGACACCACGTCCGGGACGTGGGAGGCGCCGATGACAGGCTCCCCGGGGTCCGGCCGGTCGAGGGCGAGGAGTTCGCGGGCCCGGTCGAGGCTGTGCATGGACGCGCTGTAGTTGCCGTCGAGCGCGTGGCCCTGGGCTTCGTGCTGGGCGGCGAGGCCGCGGATACGCGGTGGGCCGTCGCCGTCGCGGGCGTGCCCGGCGAGGCCGACGGCCTGCGCCACGTCGCCGCGGAGGAGGCTGACGAGGGCGCGCCGGACCAGGCCGTACGCCGCCAGGTGGCGGTCGTCGCCGGCCGCCGCCAGCTCCACGGCCCGGTCGGTCCACCACAGGGCGGCCTCGTCGTTGCCGGCCTCCTGGGCCATCCAGCCGGTGTACTCGGCGAACCGGGCCGCCAGCACCAGCAGTTCGCGCCGGGTGCGCGGGCCGGAGCGCAGGGCGAGTTGCTCGGTGGTGTGCGTCTGGGCGATCAGCGCGGGCAGCAGCAGCGCGGGGTCGGCCGTCTGGCCGAGGCGGCGGAACTGCGCGAACACCGCGCGGGACGCCTCGATCAGCGTCGTCCCCCCGGCGTCGGCGGCCGCGCGCAGACCACCGGCGCCGAGCGCGGCGCCGGGGCCGGCGCGGTCGGTACCGGCGCCGGGACGTGCGTCGCCACCGGCGTCGAGCGCGAAGACCGGAGCGGTGTCGCCGCCGCTGCCGGCCGCGGCGGGCTGCTGCCCCGCCGTCGGCTCGAACCGGCTCGACCCGTCCTTGTGCATGCGCAACGTCCACACCTCACCGTCGTGGCTTGCAGGAGAGCGCCGGGCGGACACGGCGCGCTCGGGTACGAGGGCGGCGAGCGCGCCGCCCGCGCCGAGCGCTGTGTCGCACCACCGGGCGAGCTCCGGAGTGGGGCTCTTCTGCCCGGTCTCGACCTTGCTCAGATGGCTCTTGCTGTAGTGCACCTGCGCGGCGAGACGATCGAGCGTGAGCCCCGCCGCCAGGCGCCGCCTGCGGAGTTCGGGGCCGAACCCGTGCGTGCGCTCAGGCATCCGGCCTCCCGTGACCGGGCCGCTGTCGCGGCCTTCGATCGCCGGCACCAGTCAGCGTGCGGCAGTGGACTCGGGTCGGACAAGGCGAAGGTGGCTGTTTCCCGTTTCCCATACGGAGAGTGAACGAACGGGGCTCCCCGGCTGTCGAGAGGCGCCTCCGCCAATCGTCAGGAGACCGCCGTGGTGGCCGGGGTGTGGGTGGCCCGTTGGAAGGCGGCGTAGGGGCCGTTGCGGGACAGGAGGGTGTCGTGGGTGCCCTCTTCGGTGATGCGGCCCCCGTCGAGGAAGACGATGCGGTCCGCACGGCGGACCGTGCGCATGCGGTGGGCCACGATGACGAGCCCCGGAGGACGAACGAGACCGCGCGGCAGAGGTCGGGGCCCGCCATGTCGCGCAGGTCGACGCCGCCGAGGAGGACCGCGCCCCGGTCGGGGTCGAAGAACCGCGGCAGCAGCCGGACCAGGGTCGACTTCCCGCTGCCCGACGGGCCGACGACCGCGGTGACGGTGCCCGGTTCGAGGACCAGGTCGACCCCGGGCGCCGCCGACCTCGCGTTCGGCCTGCGCCGTCTCGACCCGTCCCGCCAGCCGCAGTTGGCCGCCATCGGCGACCTGTGGCCGGAGCGCTCGGCCCTCGACCTGTATCCGCAGGTGCTGCGGATCATCGTCGACGGACTCCTCGCCGAGGCCGGCCGGACCGTCTGAACCCACCGCCACCCCACGACCTCGGCGCCGTACGCCAAACAATTTGAACAAAACAACAACTAGAACTATCGTTCAAGAAGGAGGCCAGTCGTCCGCACCACCGAGGGAGCCCCGTATGACCACGTCCGTCGCCCGCCGCGCCGGCCCCCGGGAGTGGGCGGGGCTCGCCGTGCTCGCCGTCCCGACCGTGCTGCTCGGCCTGGACGTCACCGTCCTGTACCTCGCGCTCCCCGCGCTCGCCGCCGAGTTGCACCCCAGCGGCACCCAATCCCTGTGGATCATGGACGCGTACGGCTTCCTGATCGCCGGATTCCTGGTCACCATGGGCACGTTGGGCGACCGCTTCGGCCGCCGCCGGCTGCTGCTCGTCGGCGCCGCCGCCTTCGGCGCCGCGTCGGTCGCCGCCGCGTACGCCCCCAGCGCGGAGGCGCTCATCGCCGCCCGCGCGGCGCTCGGGGTCGCCGGGGCGACGCTCATGCCGTCGACGCTCGCGCTGATCAGCAACATGTTCGCCGACGCCCGCCAGCGCGCGCTCGCCATCGGCGTCTGGGCGACGATGTTCGCGCTGGGCATGGCCGCGGGGCCGCTCGTCGGCGGGGCGCTGCTGGAGCGCTTCTGGTGGGGCTCGGCGTTCCTCGTCGCCGTGCCGATGGTCGCGGTGGTACTGGTCGCGGCGCCGTTCCTGCTGCCCGAGTACCGCGCGCGCCAGGACGGGCCCTTCGACCTCCCCAGCGTCGCGCTGTCGCTCGCCGCGATCCTGCCCGTGGTCTACGCGGTCAAGCACGTCGCCGCCGAGGGCGCCGGCGGTCTCGGGGGTGCGACGGTGCCGGCGCTGGCGGCCGGGGCGGCCGCGGGGGTGTGGTTCGTACGGCGGCAGCGCACGCTCGCCGCGCCGCTGCTGGACCTGCGGCTCTTCGCCGAGCGGACGTTCGGGGTGGCGCTGGGGCTGCTGCTGGTCGGGCTCGTCGGTGTCGGCGGGGTGATGTATCTGGTCACGCAGCACCTGCAGTTGGTCGAGGGCATGACGCCACTGGCCGCGGGGGTGTGGATGGGCCCGCCGGCGCTGATGATGTTCGTCGCCGCGATCGGGGCGCCGCTGCTGGCGCGCAGGGTCCGCCCTGGGTACGTCGTGGGGGCCACGCTCGGCGCGTCCACCATCGGGTACGGGCTGCTCGCCACCGTCGACCGCACGGACGGCGCGGCCCCGGTCGTCACCGGCTTCGCGCTCGTCTACCTCGGGCTCGGCGCCCTCGCCGCGCTCGGTACGGACCTCGTCGTCGGCTCGGCGCCGCCGGCGAAGGCGGGTTCCGCGTCGGCGCTGTCCGAGACGGTGCAGGAACTGGGGCTCGCGGTGGGGGTCGCGGTGCTGGGGAGCGTCACGACGGTGATCTACCGCGCCCGGATGGAGGGGTGGATTCCGGCCGGGCTGCCGGACGGGGCGCGCGCGGCGGCGGGCGACAGCCTCCCGGCCGCCGCGGGGGCGGAGTTGCCGGGGCAGGTGCTGCGGCGGTCGGAGGAGGCGTTCGTCTCGGGGCTGAACGTGGCCACGGGGATCATGGGGGTCGCGGTGGCGGCGCTCGCGGTGGTGGCGGCGGTGGCGCTGCGGGGGGTGGGGCCGACGCAGGGGGCGGAGGAGGACGGCTGAGCGGGGCGGCCGGTCGCGGAGGGGCGCGTCCCGTGGCGCGGGGCCTCCGGTCTCGTACGGGCCGCACCCTCCGCCGCGTACGAGCCTCGCCACCCGCGTCGTGCGGTCCTCTCCTCCCGGCCCCTACGAACCCGCCGGCCGCCCGCCCCCCGACTACCCTGGTCCCACCCACCACCCCGACGGGAGGCCCGCATCGTGGAGCACGGCGTGACGCGCCGCAAGGCCGAGCCCGTCGCCGACGGCCGCCGCGCCCGCGGCGTGCGCCGCCGGGCGGAGATCATCGAGGCCACGCTCCGCGTCGTCCAGCGCGACGGCGCCGGCGGCGTCACGCACCGCACCGTCGCCCGCGAGGCGGACGTCACCACCAGCCTCACCGCGTACTACTTCGCGACCCTCGACGACCTGCTGGTCGCGGCGCTGTCCACGGTCGCCGACGAGTACACCCACCGGCTGCACGAGATCATCGAGAGCGACACCGACGACCTGGAGGGACTCGCCGCCCTGGTCGCCTCCGCGGGCGGCGAGGGCCGCCGGCGCGCGCTCGCCGAGCGCGAGTTGTCCACGATGGCCGCCCGCCGCCCCGCCCTGCGGCCGGTCGCGCGGCGGTGGCGGGAGGTGGTGGCGCAGATCGGCGAGCGGCACTCCACCGACCCGCGGGCGGTCGACGCGCTCGTCGCCGCGACGGACGGGCTGTGCGCGGACATCCTGCTCACCGACGCCCGCCCGGACGTCCGCCGGATCCGGGCCGTGCTCGCGCACAGCCTGCGGACCGGCGGGGACTAGCGGGCCGGAAGGCTAGTCGACCACGGCGGCGACGGCCTCGATCTCCACGAGCTGGTCGTGGTAGCCGAGGACGGTGACGCCCATCAGCGTGCTGGGCACGTCGTGTTCGCCGAAGGCGTCACGTACCACCTGCCACGCCGTCACCAGATCCTCCTGGCGGGTGGAGGCGACGAGGACGCGGGTGCTGATCACGTCCGGCAGTGCGGCGCCCGCGTCCGCGAGCGCGGTGCGCAGGTTCTCGACGGACTTGGCCGCCTGCCCGGCGTAGTCCCCGACCGCGGCGGTGGAACCGTCCGCCTGCAGCGGACAGGCGCCCGCGAGGAAGATCAGCCGGGCCCCGGCGGGCGCCGTGGCGGCGTAGGCGTACTCGGCGACGTCCGACAGGGACGCGGAGCGGATCAGCGTGACGGCACGGGGCACGGGCAACTCCTTCTGAGCTGGGGGCGGACACCACGACCCTCGCAAGGATCGGCCCCGCCCGCCACGCATTTCTTTCCCGCCCCGAGAGCCCCCGCAGCACCGTGCGTCACACGGGGCAGGGGTGGTAGTGCAGGCTCAGCGCCTCGTCGACGGCCGCGCTGGTGCGGGTGGAGGCGGCGATGACCTCCGGCCAGGAGCCGTACTTGGCGTAGAGCTGGTCGGCCGTCGGGCCCAGGGGATTGCCGTACTTGGCCTGGTTGCGCTCCTCCAGGACGCGCACCTCCGCCGGCGTCATGCCGGCGCGGGTGATCTCCTTGGCCTGGTTGCGCATGTCGACCAGCTTCCTGGCGACCTCCTCGTCGGACGCGCCGTCCGCCCGCATCCGGGCCTCCGTGCGGCGCATGTCCTCCAGCAGCCCGTGGTAGCGCATCCGCGTCTGCTGGGCCTCGGCCTTCTCGTCCCACGGCAGCACCCGGATCCGGCACACGACGGGATCGGGGCTGGGGCAGGGCTCGGTGGCCGGGGCGGGCGGTGCGAGCGGGGCGGTGACGACGGAGCCGCAGGCTCCGGCCGGGCACGCGGCGGCGCGGTCCGCGGCCGGGCCCGCGAGCAGGGCGGCGGCGGTGAGGAGGGGCGCGAAGAGGAGCGTGAGGGCGCGCCGTAGACGGAATGCGCCGTGGGGAACGTATGCAGACATACGCGGAGTTTTGCCTCGTGTACGCGCACGGTCCCGCAGGCGCACCGGCGACCACCCCGCCCGGCGGACGCCCCTCCGGCCCCCGTCCCGCCGGCCGCCCGCACTCCCGCCGCCCCTTCCCCGGCGGCCGCCGGGGTCAGATCACGCCGTCGAGGTCCCGCAGGAGGCGGGCCCTGGAGCGGGCGCCGACCACGGACCGCACGGGCTCGCCGCCCTGGAAGACGAGCAGCGTCGGCACGGCGAGGACGCCGTGCGCGACGGTGGTCCCCGGGTTGTGGTCGACGTCGAGGCGCACGGCCCTGACCCGGTCGCCCAGTTCGGCGGCGAGCGCGCCGAGGACCGGGGTGAGCTGCTTGCACGACGGGCACCACTGGGCGGTGAACTGCACCAGCACCGGCACGTCCGCGCGCAGCACCTCCTCGGCGAACGTCTCGTCCGTCACGTACGGAACGCCCTGGGCCGCCGTCTGCGGTGTCGTTCCCGGTGTCGTCATGTGGCCTCTCCCGTCAGCCGCCGCACAGCGGCACGTCTCCGTCGGTCCCGCCCGCCGCGCCGCAGGGCGCCGGCAGCGCCTCCGCACGCGCCAACTGCGCGGTCAGGTGGTCGCGCGCCGCGCGCAGTCCGGCCATCAGCCCGTCCAGCTCGGCGATCTTCCTGCGGTACACCGCGCGCGCGTCGGGACACGAGTCGCCCGCCGGATGGCCGGCGCGCAGGCACTCCACGAACGGACGGGTGTCCTCCAGCTCGAAGCCGAAGTCCTGCAGCGTGCGGATCTGCGCGACGAGCCGCAGGGCGTCGTCGCGGTACACGCGGTGGCCGTTGGCGCCGCGGTCGGCGGCGGGCAGCAGCCCGCGCGACTCGTAGTAGCGCAGGGTCCGCGTGCTGACCCCGGCTCTCTCGGCGAGTTCCCCGATGCGCATACGGCCGACGTTAGACGTTGACGCCGACGTCAGGACAAGCGCGGGACGCTACGCCTCCGGCCGCCGGGCCAGGACGTAGGCGCGTGTCGTCTCGGGCTCCTGGGGGTAGTGGGCGCGCTCCAGCGTCGCCTCGACCTCGAAGCCGGCCGCCCCGAGCAGGGCGGCCACCGCCGCCGGCTCCAGGAAGCGGAAGTCCACGTCTACCGGGTGCCCCCACCAGTCGTCCAGGTGCCGCACCTCGGTGCCGGCGTGGAACGAGACCAGCAGCCGCCCGCCGGGCCGCAGCACCCGGCGGGCCTCGGCGAACGCGGGCGCCAGCTCGTCCGGTTCGAGGTGGATGACCGAGTACAGCGCGACCGCCGCGCCGAACTCGCCGTCCGCCGCGGGCAGCCGCAGCAGGTCGCCCTCGCGGAACTCCGCCGCCGGATGCTCGCGCCGGGCGAGCGCGAGCATGCCGGGCGACAGGTCGATCCCGACCGCCCGCGCCCCGTGGGCCGCGAGCCACCCCGTGACGTGCCCGGGCCCGCAGCCCAGGTCGGCGACCGGGGCGCCGTCCCCGGCCTGCTCCAGGAGGGCCGCGAGCAGCGCCCGGTCCAGCGGCTTGTGCGCCAGCTCACCGCCGACGGTGCCGAGGTAGGTCTCCGCCACGGTGTCGTAGCTGGTCCGGGTCCTGTCGTGGTCTCCCGCGCGCGCCATGGGGGACAGCATCCCACCACGGCCGCGCGGTCACCCCGGCACCGTCACCCCGGCACGTCACCTCGGCGCCGTCACCCCGGCGCCTCACACCCGTACGGTCACGTCCGTGCCGGAACCGCGGCCTCCGAGGCGTCGTCAGGCAGCGGCATCGAGTCCATGAAGGAGCTGACCGAGAACACCGCCCGCCCCGCCCCCGGCGGCCCGTACCCCGGAGGGGACGACAGGCCGTGGGTATCCAGCGCGTCCTGGTACGTCTCCAGCAGCCGGATGTGGTACTCCAGCGGCGCGCCCTCGGGGTTGGCCTTGCCCAGCGGCGTCGTCGGCTCCGGGCACCAGGTCGTGAACCGCGGCACGACCCCGTGCGACATGAAGAAGTCCAGCCCCTCGCGGGTGGACGCGATGGCCTCGTCGACCGTCGTGAACCCGAACGGCTCGGCCATCTCCACGCCCGCGACGAAGTTGGGGATGACGTTCGAGGGCCCGAAGACCTCCGCGGAGTCGAGGATGCGGCGGTGCCACTCGTCGCGGCCGACGTAGCGCTCCTTGCCGGGGCAGTACAGCTCGAACAGCCGCCGGTCCCACACCTCGAAGTTGGGGTGGTAGATCTGCGCGCCGTAGTCGTGGAAGCGCTGCACGTCGGCCTTGGGCAGCGCCTGGGCGACGACCTTGCCGATCCAGCGGCCCGGGAAGCGCTCCTCGATGGCCTTGGCGTACTGGCCGTAGAAGTCGGCCTCGTCCTTGCCGCCGATGTGGGAGGTGACGGCGCCGCCGGTGAGGGTGTACGCGGTGGAGGTCTTCGCGGTGTCGTACCGGTCGATGATCTCCAGCGCCTCCAGCACCTCCTCCACCGGCTTCACGCCCGTGTACGGGCGGCCGGCGGCCTTGTGCTGGCGCCAGTTGTGGTTGATGTCGCAGTACTGGCACTCCTCCTTGGCGCCGAAGTACTGGCAGACGCGGAAGACCGTCAGGTAGATCAGGTAGCCCCACTGGATGGTGGGCGCGACCTCCATCACGGACTTCCCGTTGGCGAGCTTGTGCCGGTAGTAGTCCGGCATCGGCGGCAGCCCGACGTCGGCGATGCGCACGCCGTCGAGGTAGAGCCCGAGGGCGCCGTCGTCGCCGGGCTTCACGCGGTACGGGGACGAGGGGTTGACACGTACGGAGACGACCGTGCGGCGCAGGTCGTACGGGCCGCCGGTGAGGACGACCTCCTCCGGCGGCCGGTTGAGCGCCGCGGCGCCCAGCTCGGGGAGCGTGCCGTGGTCGAAGGAGAAGATGAAGTACGACTTCGGCTTCACCTCGCCGGAGCCGTCCTCGCCCGCGCCGCTGAGCGCGGAGTCGTCGAAGGCCATCCCGCCGCGCAGCAGGTCTTCCTTGATCACGGCCTCTCTGGGCACGTTCGGGAAGCGGGCCATCAGGCCCTCGACGAGGTCGGTCCGGCTGCGGCCGGCTGCCGTGGCTGCGGTGGCCATGTAACTGCTCCTTCCCGGCGTCCGTGGCGGAGCGACGCCGCACCCTCCATTGAACACGGACGGCCTCCCGTCCCGGGCGCCGGGGGAGCGGACGTGGCGCGTCAGCGGGAACCGGCGGGCGCCCCGGGGTCGGTCGTCCCCGCGGCCGGTACGGCTCGTACGGCCACGGCGTCGACCTCGAAGAGCATCTCCGGCAGCGCCAGCGACGCCACTCCGACGAGGGTCTGCGCGGGCAGTGAGCCGCCCCACACCCGGCGCAGCGCGGCGAGGACGGTCTCCAGCCGCTCGCGGTCGTGGCCGACGACGTACGTGCCGAGGCGCACGACGTCCCCGACGCCGAGGCCGGCGGCCGCCAGGGCAGTACGGAGGTTGGCGAAGGACCGCTCGACCTGGGCGGCGAAGTCGGCGGAGACGACGGCCCCGGTCTCGTCGGAGGCGTACTGGCCGGCGATGAAGACCGGCCGGCCGGGGGCGGTGGCGACGTGGCTGTAGCCGTATCCGGTCGGGTCGTGGAGCTGCGGGGGGTTGTGGAGCGTGCGGGTCATGGCCGGGGTGTCCTTTCGGGTGAATCCGGAACGGGTGCGGGGGTGTTCGGGGTGGTTCCGGGCGGGCTCACGGCGTCCCGGCCGGCCCGGCGGCAGGGGCGGCGGCGGGCGGTATCCGGGTCGTACGGGTGCACAGGACTACCGCCGCGAGGGTGAGACCCGCCCCCGCGGCCGGCGCCGCCCCCAGCGCGACCGCGTCGACGAGCACGCCCCCGAGCGCCGCCCCCGCCGCGATGGAGAGGCAGAAGGCGGCGACGTACAGCGAGGTGGCCGCCTCCGCGGCCTGCGGCGCCGCGGCCAGGAACCACGACTGCAGGCCGACCGAGACCCCGCCGTACGCCAGCCCCCAGCCGCCGAGCAGCAGCACTGCGGGCACCGCTCCCCCGCCGGCCGCGGAACCGGCCGGGCCGGGCAGCGCGGGCAGCAGCGCCGTCGCGGCCAGCGCGGCGGCGAGCCCGGTGGCGACGGCGAGCACGATCCGCCGCGGGTTGCGGGCGGCGGCGGCGCCGGCCAGGAAGTTGCCGGCCAGCCCGGCGGCGCCGTAGCCGAGCAGCAGCACGCCGACGAGGCCGTCCCCGATGCCGTGGCGCTCCTGGAGGACCGGCCGGACGAAGGTGTACGCGAGAAAGTGCCCGGTGACGAGGAGCACCGTCAGGGCCAGGCCGGCCCGTACCGCCGCGCTCTCCCGCGGCAGGCGGGCCAGGTCGGCGGGGCGCAGCCCGCGCTCGGCGGGCAGCGGCGGGAGCAGCAGCACCAGGGCGGCGATCACCGCGAGCGCCAGCGCGCCGACGACGGCGAAGGCGACGCGCCAGCCGCCGAGTTCGCCGGTGAGCGTGCCCGCCGGGACGCCGAGCACGGAGGCGGCCGAGACGCCGCCGAAGATGACGGCGGTGGCCCGCGGCACCTCGCGCTCCGGCACGAGCCGCAGCGCGAGCCCGCCCGCGAACGCCCAGAAGCCCCCGATGCTCACGCCCAGCAGCACGCGGGCGCCGAGCACGACGGCGAAGTGCCCGGCGAGCGCGGAGGCCGCGTGCGCGGCGACGACGAGGGCCATCAACCCGGCCAGCACCAGGCGCCGGTCGGCCCGCCCGGCGGCCACCGCGAGCAGCGGGGCGGAGACGGCGGCGACGAGGCCGGGCACGGTGACCATGAGTCCCGCGGTGCCGGCGGAGACGCCCAGGTCACGGCCGACGGGGGTGAGCAGGCCGACGGGCAGCAGCTCGGCGGTCATCACGGTGAAGATGCCGAGCGTGACCGCGGCGACGGCCAGCCGGCCACGGACGGCGGAGCGCGCGGGCGCCTGCGGCGCTTGCGGCGTCGTGGCGGCCCCCGCCCCGCTTCGGTCCTGGATATTCGACATCCAGAATCACTCCCTGCCCCGGCACCGGCCGGTCCGTGTCGGAAAAGTCCGTCAGCCGTTCGCGAGCCAGCGCCGCAGCCGCTCGGGCGCGGCGGGCGCCTGCGCCTCCGCCTGCTCCCGGACGTCGTCCAGCGTCTGCCCGGCCAGCTCCCGGCGCCACGCCAGCTCGGCGCGCGCCATCGCGTGCGCGAAGGCGCACGGCAGCCGATAGCTCCCGGGCGCCCCGCCACCGGGCCCCTGCTGCCGGATCTCCGTGCAGCGGAACGCCTCGTCGGGGCCCTCGACGGCGGCCACGACGTCCATCAGCGTGATCTTCGCGAGCGGCCGGGCGAGCCGGAACCCGCCGCGCGGCCCGGAGGCGGAGGTGACGATGCCGGCCCGGACGAGGGTCTGGAGCTGCTTGTTGAGGTACGGGGCGGGGAGTTCGTGGTACGCCGCGAGGCGGGCCGCCGTCACCGGGCGGTCGGGCCCGGCCCACGCGAGGTTCAGGCAACTGTGCAGCGCCCACTCGACGCCCTCGGTCATCCTCATGATTCTGGATATTAAACCTCCAGAATTACCAACGCAAGCAGGAGAACTGCGGAGCAGTGGATACGCACAGCAGACCGTCCGACATCGCGACTAAGCGCCCAAGTCGGTTACTTTTCAGCACAACTGACTTTAGCGGCACACACTCAAATGGCGGATCAAATCCGGATACTCCGGCTACTGTTCTCCTCAAGTCGCAGTAGCTAGAGGGGAGTAGTGCGGATGGGGCCGATGAAGAAGATCCCGGGACAGCGCAGTCCGGTGGAGTGTGCGCGCGCCTTGGACCAGGCACTTGAGGCCCAGCGAGCCCGGACCGCGCTGGTCCGGGCGATCAAGAACGGGGAGGTCGACTGCGTCCAGGCGCTGGAGCGCGCGGCGCGGGACGCCCTGGCCGGGGACATGCTGGCGAAGGACTTCCTGCTGGCGCTGCCGGGGGTGGGTCCCGCGCAGACGGCGAAGCTGATGGCGAAGCTGGGCCTGTCGGACACCCGCAGGCTCCGCAGCCTGGCGCCGGTGCAGCGGGAGCTGATCGGCGCGGCGGTCCGGAGCTGACTCCCGTCGGGGGAGGCGGGGTGAGGTCGTACGGGGGCGTGCGGGGGCCGGGCGGCGCCCGCTGAGGCCCGCGCCCAGGCCGCGGGCCGGGACCCGGCCCACGGCGCCGGCGTCCGGCGCCGTGCCCGAGCCGGCCCTTTCCGTGCGAACCCGCCCCACGACGTACCCACCCGGCGCGGGCCCCTCGGCCCGCAACGGCCGCACGCGCCGCCGGCCCGCGCCCCCGGGCCGCCGCTACGCGTGGGGGCCCACTTCTATCCGGTCGAGCGTCAGCTCCGCCCGGCCCTCCATGATCCGGGCCAGTCGTGCCCCCCTCCCCCTCCAGCGCCCGGCGCTGCCGGGCCGGGAGGGGGTCGAGGGGTTCGACCGTGACCGTGATCCGGCGGCCCGAGCGGCGCTGGTGCCAGACGCCCGCGACCTGGCCGTCGATCAGCAGCACCGGGAAGTTGCCCGCCTGGCCGCCGGCGAGCGCGCGCTCGTAGGCCCGCCCGGGGAAGAGGAGTTCGCGGGGGCGGCAGGCGATCGCGTACGCGTCGAAGTACGGCAGCAGCCGCACCCCGCGCGGCTCCTCCGCCGGCGCCGCCGCGTCGCCCGCCACCACCCACGACGGCACCCCCGCCAGCTCCACCGGCTCGATCTCGGCCGCCTTCGCCCGCGCCGCGAAGAGGTCCCGGGCCCAGCCCGCGGGGGCGGCGAGCCAGCGGGCGAAGTCCTGCGGGGTGGCGGGCCCGTAGGCGTACAGATAGCGGCGTACGAGCGCGCTCAGCGCCTCCTCCGGGGGCGCCGGGGCGAAGCCCGGCAGCCAGCGCTGCGGGCTCGTGTACGTGACCTTGCGGCCGCGGTTCGGCCCGAAGCACAGCGCGCCGCGGTGGGCGGCCAGCGCGGTGGCGGCCCGCCAGCGCGGCCACTTCGCCTGGAACGCCTCCATCACCGGGTCCGCCGCCCACGACCCGACCCGCTCGGCGAGGGCGTCGGTCAGTTCGTCGACGGTCAGCTCCGCGTCGGCGAGGGCGTCGCCCGCGGCGGCGGCGACGGCGTCGGCCTGGCCGGGGGTGAGCAGGCCGAGGGTGCCGCCGCCGTTGCCCGAGCCGGTGGGGAGCGCGCCGAGCGCGCCGGTCCACAGGGGCAGGTCGGCGGCGGGGAGGAGGTGGATGGTGCCGCGGGGGCCGAAGGTCTTGACGACGGTGCGGTCCTCCCACAGCGCCCGGCGTACGTCGGCGCGGGTGGCGTCGGCGAGGCGCATGCCGACGGAGAGTTCTGCGGCGGAGAGCACCTGGGCCTGGGCCCCGCAGAGGGCGCGGAGGACGGCGGCGGGGGTGCCGGCGGGTACGTCGCCGGCGGATACCTCGCCGGCGGAGGCAGCGCCCGTACGGCCACCGCCCGCGGACGCGCCCGCCGGGGTGCCGGCCAAAGCGCCGCCGGCCACCGCCGCGGAGTCCCCCGCGACGCCCTCCGGCGCCGTCTCCGCCAGCCCGCTGCGCGCCAGCCGGCGCGCGCTGGCCTGCGCCCACGTCATCGTCCGCGTACCCATCCGCCGTCTCTCCTCACCGCCGCCGACCCGGATACCGACGACCCGGATGCCGCCGACCGTAGGACGACTTCAGGTCGGATTCCGTCCGCAACTCCCCCACACGGCACCCAGCCGACCGTCCTTTACCACCAGCCCCACCCCCACACGGCGGTTTCCCGCGGAATCGGCCCGCGCCCCCGCCCTCCCCTTCACACTGGGAGCACGGTCGGCGCACGGGGCAGAGGCGCGGGCCGAGGAGGTGGTCGCCGATGGCATGTGGCTCGTGGAACTCCCGCCGTTGCAAGACCAGGCGCTACTGGCGCACGCCGGCGCCGAGGCGCTGCGCCACGCGGCCCAGACCCCCCGTACCCAACCGGCACTGCTCCGCGCGCGCCCGCCGCCGGACCGCCTGCCGCTGACCAGCGGGCGCGTACCCGGTCAACGCGGTGGAGGGACCGGACCTCCACCGCATCATGTTCGACGCGGGCTTCGGCCCGCGGCGTCCGTCAGTCGGGGCAGTGCGTCCCGCGCGGCAGTTGGTACGGAGCCGAGATGCGGTACGTGCCGGGGCGCGGGGCGTGCAGCCGGGTCCATTCGCCGGCCCTCGTCACACAGCCCTCCAGGTTGACGTAGAGCTGCCCGCTCTCCGACCACTCCCGGACCCCGTCGACGTCCGCCCCGTCCGAGCCGTCGCCCTCCAGCACCTGCGGCGCCTCGACGCCCTCGCCGTCCTCGTCGACGAGCCCGAGCCACGGCGAGAACGGCACCCGCACCAGCACAGGACCCGCGTACTTCACGTCGATGACCAGCTCGCCCTCGTCCGCCCGCCGCACCTCCGCGGGCGCCTCGACCAGCGGCGTGGGGTCGTTGACCCGGAACAGCCGCCAGTTCGCGTCCGCCCAGATCTCCGTCAGGTACGGCTGCCCCTTGGCGACGATCTTCGCTTCCTCGTGCGCCCCGGTGTCCGGCCGGTCCTCCACCGGCAGCACCACATACCGCACGGCCCAGTTCTTCAGCCAGGCGTGGTACGTCTTCGGGGTCAGGCTGCCGTCGTAGAAGATCTCGTGCCGGTCCAGGTCCGCCTGCCGGTTCCAGCCGCGCGCCAGGCTCACGTACGGCTGCAGCGCGGACGCCTCCCGGTGGCTGCGTACGGGCACGACCTCGACCCGCCCCGCCTCCGCGTCCACCTGCTGCAACTGGTCCACCAGCGGCGCCAGCTCGCGCGTCCAGGCCGCGGTCGGGCTGGTGAGCACGAGGTCGACCACGGGCTTGACGACCACCCACACGGTGATGGCCGCGAACGCCAGATACGCCGCCCCGACCGAGCGCATCAGCCGCGGCGCCGCCTGCCGGGTCCCCGTCTGCGCGATGACCAGCAGCACGGTGCCGCCGAAGATCAGCGCGAGCCGCTCGATGTTGCTGCCGACCGGCGAGGGGATGATCCACGCGCCGAGCGTGCCGAGGAAGTAGATCGCCGCGACGATCCGGACCGTGCGCCACGACTCCGGGGCCATCAGCCAGATCAGCGCGGCGGTGATCATCGGCGCCACCGCGGAGATCCACGGCATCGGCATGTTCCCCTGGAACGGGAAGAGCCAGCTCGACAGTGCGACGACCACCGGCGGCGCCGCCCCGAGCAGATACGCCTCGGTGCGCCGCTTCTGCAGGAACAGCCCGGTGGCGACCACCCCGGCGAAGAGACCGGCCACAGGGCTCGCGGCCGTCGCCAGCATGCTGGACAGCACGACCGCGGTCCCCCGCCAGCCGCCCACCCGCCGCCGGCCCTTCTCGCCCTTTCCTTCCCCTTCTCCGTCTTCTCCGTCTCCTTCCTCGTCGTCGTCGCGGTCGTCGCGGAAGACCAGGGCGATCGCGACCAGCGCGAAGAGCAGCCCCAGCGCGAACGTCACACGGCCGGAGGCGGCGTTCCCGACGAGCGCCACGGCGCCGAAGAGCGACGGCACCAGCGGCCGCGGCACGTACCGGCAGCGGGCGAGGATCAGCGCGAGCACGCCGGCGGAGAGCGTGCCGGCGAGCACCATGGTCGTCCGCACGCCGAGCACGGCCATCAGATAGGGCGAGACGACGCTGTACGAGACCGGGTGCATGCCCCCGTACCAGGCGAAGTTGTACGCCGTGGAGGGATGCCGGCCGGCGAACTCGGCCCAGGCGTCCTGCGCCGCCAGGTCGCCGCCCTCGTTGGCGAGGAGCAGCAGCCACAGGATGTGCAGGATGCCGGCGGCGACGAGGGTGGTGAGCACGGGGCGCTGGGCGAGCCAGCGCAGGTGCGGCCGGAGACGCTCGGGCGGGGTGAAGCGCGACCGGGCGGCGAAGGGGGCGCCAGGGGCGGCGGCCTCCGTACGGAGGGTGCCGTCCTTGGAGATGCCGTCCGCGGGGGTGCCGCCGCTGTCCTTCACGTCCGTACGGACAGCGCCGGCACTCGCCTCGGCGGCACCGGAGAGGGCCGCGCCGTCCCCGCTCACGGCCGTACCGTCGCCGCCTTCTCCGCCTTCGTCCGCTCCGCCGTCGTCCGCCGTGCCCTGCCCCGCGGGACCCGCCGGATCGTCGGAGCCGGCGGACGCGGGCGCGGGCGCGCCCCCGTCGGCTCGTGCCGCGGCTCCATCTGCTGATCGGCTGCCGGCCGCGGCTTCGCGGTCCGGCTGCACGGTGGTCACTGCGACGACTCCCCGTCTTCCCTTGACGTCCCCGGGGGCGGTGCCAGCGACGCTAGCACGGGCGTACGACGCCCCCGGGCGCTAACCGAGCCTGCTGAGCTTCGCCCCTATGCCAGGCTCCGCCATGTCCTCCGCCAGCGCCACCGGCACCCGGACCTCCCCCTGTCCCGAGCCCATCGTCAGCACCCCGACCGGGTCACCCTTCGCACCCTCGTGCGGCACCTCTCCGGTGCGGTCGGTGCCGAGTTCCAGGCCGACCTTCAGGCCGCCCCAGCCCGGCGCCACGACGTCCTCGGTCGCCACCACCGGCGTCGTACCGCCGAGGCCGTCTTCGACCTCGCCGACGACGTCGCCCTTCTTCACGACGGTCATGTCCGTGAGGGCCTTCTCGCCCTCCGCCATCAACTGCCGGCCGAACTCCATGGCGGTCGGAAGCTGCGGCACCGCGTACTGCCCGAGGACCGCGCCGACGATCAACTGCTGCTCGCCCGCGACCTTCTTCTCGGTGGCGAAGAGGAAGTTGCCGCCGGCCTTGGTGGTCGAGCCGACCTTGATGCCGATGCCGTGCAGCGGAACCATCTTGTTGCTGTTGTCGTGGTCGTCGCCGCGGCTGTCGGTGTAGACGGGCATGGCGACGATCTGCTTGAACAGCGGGTCCTTCATCGCCGCCTTGCCGAGGATCACCTGGTCCTCGGCGGTCGAGACGGTGGACTCCTTCAGGCCGCTGGGGTCGCTGTAGGTGGTGCCGTCCATGCCCAGTTCTTCGGCGGTCTTGTTCATCTCGTCCACGAACGCCTGCATGTCGCCGTCCGAGTGCCAGCGGGCGAGCAGCCGGGCGACGTTGTTGGCGGAGGCGATGAGCAGGGCCTGGAGGGCTTCCTTCTGGCTGAGCTTGGAGTCCGGGTCGAGCTCGACGGTCGTCTCGCCCTCGGAGCTGAGGGCGGCCTCGTCGACGGCGGTGTCGTCGACGGGGATGCTCGCGCCCTTGCCGCCGGGCTTCATCGGGTGGTCGCGCAGGATGACGTAGGCGGTCATGACCTTGGCGACGCTGCCGATCGGCACGGACTTCTGCTTCCCGTACGAACCGAGGCTGCCGAGCCCCGCCACGTCTATCGACGCCTGCCCCTCACTGGGCCACGGCATCTCGGGGGTGCCGCCCTCGAAGGAGTAGCCGGAGGCGGCGGTGAGGGTGAGCGTGGGGGCGGGCAGCGGGCGGAGCATCTGGACCACGCCGAGGATGATCGCGAGCAGGATGACCAGCGGCGTCCAGATCTTCACGCGCCGTACGAGCGTACGGGTGAGGGTCTCGGGCGGCGGCGGGGTGTTGGTCAGCTCGGCGAGCAGGTCGAGCGGCCGCTTCTCCTCGTACGGCGGGAGGGGCTGCTGCTGCGTCCGCTCCCACCCGGGCGGCGAGTCGGGCCCGGCGGGCGGCTTGGGGGGCGCGGAGTCGGGGGCGGCGGCGGGCGCGGGGACCGCCGGAGGCGCGGCTGGGGCCGCCGGGGGTGCGGCGACCGCCGGAGGCGTGGTGGGGGGCGGCGGCGGGGCGGCGGGCTTGGGGGGCAGGTCGGCGTCGGTCTTGAGCGGCACGAAGGTGCTGCCGGGGGGCCCGGCGAGCTTCCCGGCGGGCGGGGTGTCGGCGGGCTCGTCGTCGCTGCCGGCCGTGTCGGGCACGGCGTCGGCGGGCTCGTCGGCCACGGACACGTCGTCGACGTCACCGGCCACGGCGGCGGCATCGCCGGGCCCGTCGTCACCGGTCTTCGTCACCCAGGCGGCGACGGCGGCCCGCAGCCGGTCGTCGCCGCCGGCCTTGGCGGCTTCGGCCTCGGCGACGAGCCGGAAGCTGGCGGTGGCCGAGTCCTTGCCGCGGGAACTCGCCGCCGGGAAGCCGGCGGAGCGGTCCGGAGCGTCAGCGGGGGACCCGGAACCGGAGCCCGAACCGAGGCCGGACCCGGAGCCGGAGCCGGAGTCCGGGGCGGCGTCGGAGACGCCGGTGCCGGAGCCGGGACCGGAGTGCGCGGTGTCCTCTGCGGCACCGGAGGCGGAGTCCGAACCGGAGTCCGGGGCGTCGTCGGCGGCACCGGAGCCGGCGCCCGCGGCCTCCCGGGCACGCCCGGGGGCGGAATCGCCCTCCACACGCGCCTCAGCGGCCTCAGAGCCCCCGGAGGCGGCCGAGCCCTCACGACCCCCGCGAGAGGCGCCCAGAGCCCCCTCAGAGCCCTCTCCGACCCGAGCCCCGGGCACGGCTCCGCCGTCGGCCTGAGACCGAGCAGAACCCGACGCACCCGAGCCACCGCCGCCGGAAGCAACGTCCGCAACCCGGAACGTGGCGGTCGCGGTGTCCCCCTGGGCGCCCGAGGCACCGGGGGCCGAGCGGGGCCTGCCGGATGCCGTGGCACCGTCGGCCGCCGCGTCCGCGGCCTCCGGCCCGGAGGCGGGGCGCGGACCGGAACCGGCCGACCCCCCGGCCTTCGGCCGCGAGGCGCTCGGCGGGGCGCCGGTGCCGGTGCCATCGGAAGCCGAGCGGGGCTTGCCGGGCGTCGTACCGCCCCTGGCCGCCCCGCCCGCGGCCTTCGGCCGCGAGGCACCGGGCAGGTCATCGGTGCTCGGGGCACCAGGCAGGTCACCGGTGCCCGCGGCACCGGGGACCGGGCGGGGCTTTTCGGATGGCGTGGCGCCCGCCGGCGCCTCACCGCGCCGCGCCGCAGGCGCGTCCGCGGCCTTCGGCCGGGGCGCCGGCCGCGCGTCGGAAGCGTCCGCCTCGGGCGCGTCGCCCTCCGCCTTCGGCCGCGGCGCAGCGCCGGCGGCCGGCGCCTTGGGCGTCGCGGCGCCCTTCTCGGCGGCGTCGCCCTGCGGCTCAGGCGGGGTGCCGGACTTCGGGCGGGGCTTGGCTCCCGTGCCGGAACCCTTCGCGCCTGCCGACGGCCCGGCTTCAGCAGCAGCCCCCGCGGCCTTCGGCTCGGGCGCGGCAGCGTCCTTCGCCGCCGAGTCGCCGCCGGGCTTCGGGGCGGGCGCCGTAGCGGCGCGCTTCGCGGCGGGTGCGGGCTTGGCCGGGGAGTCGGTCTCCGGCGTCCGCTCGGGCGCCTTGGCGCTCTCCGGTGCGGTGTCGCTCTTCGCCTTGGGCGCGGCCTTCGCCTTCGGGGCGGGCGCCGCCTTCTCGCCGGAGCCCTCCCGGCTCTGCGACCTGCCAGGCGGCTTGCCGCCGTCGCTCGCCTTCCCGGCCCCGGCCCCGTCGTCGGCCTCAGCGGAGGTCTGGTCCGCCTTCGGGCGGGATCCGCTCGCCGCCTCGCCGCCGCCCGTCGTGCGCTTCGCGCTCGCCGCGGGCTTCGGCTTCGGCTTCGACTCGGACGCCGAACCCGATCGCGAACCCGATCCCGCGTCCTTGCCCGACGTCTTGCCGCCCTCGCCCGCATCCGCGTCCGCCGGCTTCGCCGCCGCGCCCTTCGGCTTCGGCCCGGAGCCCTCGCCGCCTGCCGGCGCCTTGCCGTTCTTGCCCGCGGGCTTCGGTCCCGGCTTCGTCCGCCCGTCCTCCGGCCCGTCCGCGTCGTCATCCGCCGCCGCCCCGGGGGCAGTTCGGTCCTCGCCGCCCTGCGTGGGAACCGGCGCCGGGACGGGGGCGTTGTCGGTGGGGGACGTGAACGCCAGGCGTGGGTCGCGTCCGCCGTCCGGATCGCGAGGTTCGTGTTCGTCCACGGTCGCCGACCCCGACGGTTGCTGCTCCTCGGGCCTCCCGGGGGACTCGACCGCCACCGACTTCCTCCTCCTGAGTCACAACCGCACAACCGCGTCAACCATGGGGTGGCCACCCACCCTACGGGGACGCAGCCGTCTCTCGCCCGCATCTGAGAGACGAGAACGACATACCTACAGGTTCCCGATCAAAGCGCCCACGCACTCTCGACAGACCAATGTGAGAGGCGTCACCCTGTCATTCATCCACGCGGGGAGGCATGGATGGGCAGGAGCCGCAGAACACTTCCGGAGGAGCTTCTGCTGCTGGCACTGGACCCGGCCACGGGTACCACTGCGCAGCCGCAGTCGCTCGACCTCGGCCTGGCAGGAGCACAGCTCGTCGAGCTCGCTCTGGCCGGGCGAATAGCCCCGGACGGGGATCGTATCGCCGTGATACTTCCGCGTCCGACCGGGGACCCCACTTTGGACACAGCGCTCGAGTTGCTGCGTCGCCGGGGCAGTCCCGTGCGCGCTGTGAACTGGATAGGTGGGCCACGTCTGGGGTTGCGCCAGACGTATCTCGCTCATCTGGAGCGCTGCGGCATGGTGCATGCCGTGGAGAGCCAAATGTGCGGGGTACTCCCGACCACTCGATATCAGGCAACCGACACCGCCATCAGCCGGGAGATACGTGCCCGGCTGGACAGCGCGATCCGCACCGGCGTCCCGCCGGACCCGCGGACCGCGGCGCTTGCCGCGCTGGCCCACGCGGTCGGACTCGGCAAGCATCTCTACCCCGGGAACGAGGGGCGCTCCGCGCGCTCCCGGCTCCGGGACCTGATCAGGCACGACCCGATGGGCGGTCTGGTGGCGCACGCCGTGATGGACGTGCAGAACGGCGTCACCGCTCAGCCGCGGCGCACCCCCGGAGGCGGCCGTCCCGCGGCCCGTCCGCCGGCTGTCGCGCAGCCTGCCGGAGTTCCCGCGGGGTCCCGCCGCGCGGGGATGATCCGGACGGCCGCGGTGCGCTGAGCCCGCCCGGCGGTCGTCGCACGCGACGCCGCGTCCGTACGCACGCATCCGCGTACGGGCGAGGCGTGGCGCGCGGCGGTGCGCCGGACCGGGAACGGGAGCCGCAACGCAGGGCCCCGTCCCGTCGAGACCACTCGACGGGACGGGGCCCTGTCCTGCGTTCCGGACGACTCCGGCCGCTCCGGCGACCCCGCCGGCCACGGCCCGGCACCCGGCGGTTCCGGCGGCTCCACGCGCTCTCCCGGCCCCGCGGCTCCGGCGCCCCCGTGGCCACAACCGGCCCCCGCCGCCCCGTGCCGCGCACATTGTGGGCCAAACCTTCGCCCTCTGCGGCGATTTCGCGACGATCGCAGCGGCACACACTCCGTCGGTGGCAGGCTGCACCCAGTAATGAGATACGTCCGCACGCGGATTACGCACCCGGAGGTGCAACTCCCTTGGCGTCCAACGTCAACCCCACGGTCAGGCGGCGCCGCCTCGGCCAGGAGCTGCGCAGGCTGCGCGAGCAGAAGAACATGACCGCGGAACAGGTCGCCGACCGGCTGCTGGTCTCGCAGTCCAAGATCAGCAGGCTGGAGAACGGCCGGCGCAGCATCAGCCAGCGCGATGTCCGCGATCTGTGCGGCGTGTACGAGGTGGAGGACGAGCGGATCGTCAGCTCCCTGATGCAGATGGCGCGGGAATCCCGCCAGCAGGGCTGGTGGAACGCCTTCGGGGACGTGCCGTACAGCGTCTACATCGGCCTGGAGACCGCCGCCGCCTCACTGCGCATCTATCAGTCGCTCGTCGTGCCCGGGCTGCTGCAGACGCGCGCGTACGCGGCGGCCGTCATCGCCGGCAGTTCGCCGGAGGTGACCGACGCGGACGTCGAGAAGCGGGTGAACGTGCGGATGCGGCGGCAGGACCGGATAAAGGGCACCGAGCAGCCGCCGCTGCGGCTCTGGGCGGTGTTCGACGAGGCCGCGCTCCAGCGGGTGGTGGGCGGCGCGCACATCATGCGCGAGCAGTTGGAGCACCTGATCGAGGTGTCGCGGTTGCCGCATGTCACGGTGCAGGTGCTGCCGTTCGAGACGGGTGCGCACCCGGGGGTCACCGGGCAGTACGCGATTCTGGAGTTCCCCGAGGAGTCCGACTCCAGCGTGATCTATCTGGAGGGCGTCACCAGCGATCTCTACCTGGAGAAGAGCGACGACGTCCACAACTACAGCTTGATGTACGAGCATTTGCGGGCGCAGGCGCTCAATCCAGAACAGACCCGGAAATTCATCGCGGATACGGCTAAGAAGTACGCCCGCTGATAATCGGGGGCGCGGCCGGGTATCCCGAAACGGAGGCACGGTACACCCGTAGCCGGACGCTCCGGAAGAGCAGCGGCCTTTCGCCATCCGGTTGAGTGAAAGCCCCCTGACCGGTGGGTTGTTGAGCGGTAGCGTCTCGGCGTCGGGCCGGGGCGTCGACAACACTCCGGCCTGCAACGGGCAGGAAGAAGTTGAGTCCCTCAGCAACCGGAGAAGAACATGGCAATCGAACTCGGCGCCACCGGCGCCTGGACCAAATCGACCCACTCCGCGGGCAACGGCGAGTGCATCGAGGTGCGTTCGACCGCACCCGGGCTGGTCTCGGTGCGCGACTCGAAGGTCCCGGACGGGCCGGTCCTGGACTTCACCCCCGAATCCTGGGCCGCATTCGTGGCCGAGGCGGCCGGCGGCGCTTTCCGTACGGCCTGACCGACGGTGAATCCGTGAGTTGACCGGAATCTGCACCACCGCAAGTCCGAACGCCCTCTCGACTGGCTCGCCGTCCCGGCCGAGAGGGCTCGGCCTTTTCCACCCGGGCCCGCCGCCCGGCCTCCCGCCTAGCCGGCCACCGGGCCGGTCACCGGGCCGAAGACCGCGCCGGGCTGCCGTCCCTGGCGCCACACGCCCGCCGCGAAGGCCGCCGCCGCCTCCAGCAGCCCGGCCCGCGCCAGCCCCCCGCCGTCCGCCGGCTCGCCTCCCGCGTCCCGTACGAGGGTCCGCACCACCGCCAGCGCGCCCTCGTCGTCCCCGCACAGCGGCACGGTGACCCGCGCCTCCCCGGGCCCGGGCGGCCTGCGCCGCCAGACGTCGGCGGGGGCGAGGTTGAAGCCCTTGACGACATGGGCCCCTTCGGCGAGGCCGGCGACCCGCCGGGCGGCGCTGGGACCCCCGGCCAGCAGGTCCGGGTCGGGCTCCATGGTCGCCGTGTCGAGGGCGTTGGTGCAGTCGACGACGGTACGTCCCCGCAGTACCCCCTCCCCCGCGCCCGCCTGCCGCAGCGCGTCCGCCAGCGCCGCGTACGGCACGGCCAGCAGCACGACCGTCCCGAACCCGGCCGCCGCACGCAGGCTTCCGGCCCGGCCGCCGGCCCGCTCCGCCAGCTCCGCCGCCTTCGCCGCGCTCCGCCCGCCGACCAGCACCTCGTGCCCCGCGCGCGCCCACGAGCCGGCCAGCGCGTCCCCCATGGCCCCGGTGCCCAGCACTCCGATACGCATCGTCGCTCCTCCATCTGTTCGCGGTGTCCCAAGCGACACTAGGAAGACCGAAAGGCACCGATCGGTGCGTAACGGATGCGCTAGAAGGACGACAGGAGCAGCAAGCAGGAGGAAGAGGAGAGGAGGAGCGGAATGAGCGAGACGCTGCCGGCCGTCCCGGTGCACACCAGCCCCTTTCTCGCGGACTGCCGCGCCCGCGTGGGCATCGACGTGCTCGCGCACGCCTGGAACGGCATCGTCATCTTCGCGCTGAGCGAGGGGCCGCGGCGCCCCGCCGAGATGCGGAAGGCGATCGGGGGGATCAGCCCGAAGGTCCTCAACCAGACGCTGCGGCGGCTGGAGGGCTACGGGCTGGTGGAGCACCGCCGCTACGCCGAGGCCCCGCCGCGCGTCGAGTACCGGCTCACGGACAGCGGGCAGTCGCTGCTCGGGCCGCTGTGGGCGCTGGCCGCGTGGTCGCGGGAGCACGGGGACGGGGTGCTGGTCGCGCAGGAGCGCGCCGAGCGGCAGCAGCGCGGCTAGCGGCGGGCGGCGTCGGCGCGGACAGGGGCAGCGGCCGGCGCGGGACAGCGCGGCCGCCGGCGCGACGCAGGGCGGCCGTCGGCGCGACGCAGGGCGGCCGTCGGCGCGGGACAGGGCGGCGGTCAGCGCGGATAGCGCAGCAGCCACGCCTCGTTGGGGGCGCTCTCGCCGTGCAGCGCCGGGCCGAGGGTCATCTCCAGGGCGAAGTCGTCCGCCAGTTGGAGGATCGTGCCACGCCCCTCGACCTCCGCCACCCACGCCGGCGGCAGCGCCGTCTCGCCGTGCTGCGCGCCGAGCAGGCTGCCGCACAGCGAGCCGGTGGCGTCGGAGGCGCCGCCGTGGTTGACGGCGAGGAGCAGGCCGTGGCGTACGTCGGTCGCGGCCAGCGCGCAGTACAGGGCGAGGGCGACGGCCTCCGCGGCGCTCTCGCCGGTGCCGAGCTGTTCCACCTGCTCCGGGCCCGGCTCCGGTCCCTGGCGGGCGTCGAGCGCGTCGCGCAGGGCCGTCGCGGTCTCCTCGTGGCCCGGGCGCCCGGCGAGGATCTCCAGCGCCCTGCCCACCGCCTCCTCCGGCGCGTCGCCGCGGGCGAGGCCGTGCACCACGACCGCGTACGCGCCCGCCGCCAGATAGCCGGTCGGGTGGCCGTGGGTCTGCGTGGCGCACTCGGCGGCGAGCTGGAAAACCAACTGCGGCTCCCAGCCCACCAGCAGCCCGAACGGCGCGGAGCGCACCACGGCCCCCGGGTCCTTCGCCTCCGGGTTGCGGGGCTCCTGGAGCGTGCCCATGCGGTCGTCGGCCAGGCCCCGCAGACTGGCGCGGGGCGCGCCGCGCTGCGAGTACAGCCACTCCTCGCGGGCGAGCCAGCCGTCGTCGGCCTTGCGCTCGTCGGGGCCCCAGTCCTTCTGCGTGGCGTACCAGCGGCGGTACGCGGTGTGCACGTCGGTGGGCGGGTGCCACCGGCCGCCGTCGCGGCGCACCTGGGCGCGGATGAGGCCGTCGACGGTGAACAAGGTCGTCTGGGTGTCGTCGGTGACCGCGCCGCGGCGGCCGTAGGCGGGGGCGAAGTCGGCGGCGCCCTCCGGTCCGTGCTCGGCCCGTATCTCCGCCAGGGAGGCATCCGCGATGCCGGCGCCCAGTGCGTCGCCTATGGCGCCGCCGAGCAGGCAGCCGCGCACTCTGCTGCGGAAGTCCTGCTGCTCGGCGCGGCCCCAGGTGCGGCGTGCGGTCGTCACTCAGGGCCTCGGGGTACGTCCCGGTCTTCGGGCCGGGGTCGAATCGGGCTCAACTGTCGGTCCTCCCAGGTAGGTTCGTGGTCATGACGACGGACACAACGGCCTACGCCCGGTACGCGTACCGGCTGCGCGTGTCCGCCGGCGCGATCCGCGCCCTCGAAGCCGAGTGGGCGCGCTGCCGCTGGGTGTGGAATGAGTCGGTGGCCCGATCGAAGAAGGCCCGTGGCGACGGGGAGAAGTGCGGACCGGCGCGCCCCCGTTTCCTGGCGAGGTCGCCCATGGCCCGAAAGGCGGCGGACGCCGGTATCCGGGCCACGAAACACGCCCTGGTGGAGACAGCCCGCAAACACGGGCGCATCGTCCATCCGGTCCACCCCGCGCACACCACCATGGACTGCGCACAGTGCGGAGCGAGAGCCAAGCACGCACTTCCCCTTTCGGAACGTACCTACGCCTGCACCTCGTGCGGAGCCGTGTCCCCCAGGGACAAGAACTCGGCGCGCGTGATGCTGGTCCGGGCTGGTCTCGACCCGGCTGGTGCCGATCGTGTAAGACCTCGCGACCCGCCGGGCAGCAGGCAACGTGAGCCAGGAATCCCCGCCACCAGGCGAGGGGGAGGAGTCAATCGGCCACCTCAGTCCGGACGTTCGGTCTCTCGCGGTCAGGTCTCGCTGCGGGTCTCGCTGTCTGGTCGCGCCCCGTTCGGCACGTGCTCCGGCCCAGCACTGTAATCGAGGGAAACCGAGAGGCCAGCGGGTGTATCCGCGTCACGCGCCCGGCAGTTCGCGGAGCAAGTCGTCGATTGTGCGCAGATATCCCTCGATCCGGGGCAGGTCCGCGGCCGCCGTGGCCGGCGTGGCGGCCAGCATGGAGAAGAGCGCGCGTACGTCCTTGAGCAGCAGCCAGTACGTCCTCGCGGTCGCCAGCTCCGCCAGCGCCGCGTCGGCGGCGGCCCAGTCCCCGGCGGCGGCGCGGCACATCAGCCGCGCCTCCACCCGGTCCGCGTCGGTGACGGAGTCCGCCAGCATCGCCGCCTCCACCGCCGCCCAGCGCTCCGGGGGCGGGGTGTTCCCGGTCAGCCGCCCCAGCAGGAGGTCGTCGAACCGGGTGTAGCCGTCGTCCGGGTTGGCCGCGAGCGCCTCCGCGACGTGCGGACGGGCCTCCTCGTACCGGCCGAGTTCCATCAGGGTCTCGGCCTTGTCGCCGTAGAGCGACTTGTCGTCGGGGTCGGCCGCGAGCGCCGCGTCGAGCGCGGCGAGTGCCTCCTCGTGCCGTCCCTCCAGGGACAGCAGCCGGCCCTTCAGGCTCAGCCCGTCGGCGTGGTCCGGCCACGCGGCGAGGACCGCGCCGACTTCCGCGTACGCCTCGGCCGTCCGCCCGATGTGGCCGAGGGTACGGGCCCGGCCGATCCGTGCCCACCTGCGCGTGGCGTCGATCTCCAGGGCGCGGGCGTAGTCCGCGAGCGAGTCGTCGAAGCGGTCGGCCATCCGGAGGTAGACGCCCCGTGTCTCCAGCACCCACGTGAGCCGCGGATCGATCTCCAGCGCCCGGGTGAATTCGGCGAGCGCCGCGTCGACTTGCCGCTGCGCCGCCAGGCACTGCCCCCGGCCGGCGATCGCCCAGGCGTAGTCGTGCTCCAGCTCCACGGCCCGGTCGAAGTTCGCCAGCGCCTCCTCGATCCGCCCGGCGAGCCGGTGCACCTCCCCGCGCTCGCCCCAGCACCACGACCACTCCGGCTTCAGCTCCAGCGCCCGGTCCACGTCCGCCAGCGCCTCGTCCAGCAGGTTCAGCCGGCGGTAGGACTCGCCCCGGTTGGCGTACGCCCAGTCGTAGTCGGGCGACAGCTCCAGCGCGCGGGTGTAGTCGGCGACGGCCGCCTCGAACCGCTCGGCGTCCTGGTGCAGCCGGCCGCGTTCGACCCAGCACCACTCCCACTGCGGGTCGACCGCCAGCGCCCGGTCCAGATCCGCCAGCGCCTCCTCGGGGCGGCCGAGCGCGGCGTGGCACTGGGCGCGGCTGGCGTACGCGTAGGCGTAGTCTCCCTCCGCCGCCTCCAGGGCCCGGTCGAAGTCGGCGATCGCCTGTTCCGGGGCGCCCGTGACCCGCCGCACCTCGCCGCGCATCGCCCAGCTCATCGGGGACGGGTCCAGCTCCACCGCCTGGTCCAGGTCGGCCCTCGCGTCGTCGTGGCGCTCCAGGTAGAGCCGGGCCCGGCCGCGGTGGGTCAGCGCCCAGGCGCGGTCGGAGTCGGCCTCGATGCAGCGGGTGAAGTCCGCGTCCGCCTCGGCGTAGCGGTCGAGGAGTACGTACGCCTGGCCGCGGCCCGCGTACGCCCGGGTGAAGGCCGGGTCGAGCGCCAGCGCCCGGTCGAAGTCCGCGACGCTCGCGTCGAGTTCGTCGGCGTTGCGGAACTCCCGCCCGCGCAGGGTGTGCGCGAGCACCCGCTCGGGATCCGTCAGCTCCGCCTCCCGCAGCAGGAACGTGCACACCTCGACGACGCCGCGCGGGCCCTCCCCCATCACCGCAAGCAGCCGCCGGCCCCAGTCCCGTACGGGCTCGCTGTCCGCGTCCGTGCCCGCCTGCTCCATGGTCTGCGCCCACCGCCGGGTCTCGGCAGGGCCGACGTCGGCGGCCTGGAGGGCGTCGCGGCGGGCGCGGCGCAGCGCGCCCTGGGGGTCGGCGCACAGCAGGTGGTACGTCTCGTTGCGGCGGTGGCCGAACCACCGTTCGTCCAGCCAGCGCTCCTCCTGCACGTCGGTTCCGGCCGGCAGGGTCGCCTCCAGCTCCGCGCACCAGCCGGCGTGCGCCGCCGCGAGCGCGCGGTGCTGTTCGCGCCAGCGCTGCGGCGACTGCGCGCGCTGCACCCGCAGCATCGCCGAGCGGACCACGCCGTGGTACTGCACCCGGCCCGCCTCGTCGCTGACGAACGGCAGCGCGCGCAGCCACCCGTACAGCCCGGCGGCCGCGGGGGCGACGGCGACCCGGAACACGTCCTCGTCCAGCGACGGCGGCAGCGCGGCGGCCTGCGCCGCGGCCTTCTGCACCGGGTCCGCCACCCACTTCAGGAACCGCTCCACGGCCGTGCCGCTCGGGTCCCCGCCACCGGGGCGGACCGGCGGCGTCTCGGCGAGCATCGAGGTGAGCACCGGCAGCCGCCCGGACAGGTGCAGGATCTCGTCCACGACCCGGGCGTCGGCGATACCCCTGGCGGCGATGAGCGCGCGGGCCTCCTCCTCGGTGAAGAGCGCCAGCTCCAGTTCGGCGGCGAAGTCGCCGGCCGGCCAGCGGGCGGGGTCGAGCCGCTGCTGCCCGGCGCGGGTCACCACGACGTTGGCGGGCAGCGCGCCGTAGCGGTCGCTGGTCATGACGTCGCACAGCCAGGCGTCGAGGACGGGTCCCGTGCGCTCGTACGTGTCGAAGAAGAGCGCGAGCCACGGGACGGCGGTGCCGACGCCGCGCAGGTCCTCCAGGAAAGCGGGGGTGAGGGCCTGGAGCGGGGAGAGGACGAGCTGGACGTCGTCGTGGCTGCGCAGCCGGGTGGAGAGCGCGGCGCGCCAGCGGTCGAGGCTCTGCGCGACCTGCTGCGGGTCCATGGCGCCGGCGACGGCGCCGAGTCCTGGCACCAGGCCGAGTCCTGCCAGGCCCGCCTGGGCGGCGATGCCGGCGGCGGGCGAGGCGGCGGCGGGCGCCTGGGCGGCGGGCGCGGCGCCCGCGGCGTCCACGGGACCCGCCTGGTGCGGCACGCCGGGGGTCCCGGCGCCGGGCTGGCCGGGCACGCCGTCGAGGGTGGCGACGACGGAGTCCGCCTCGTGGCGCCGCTGGCGGTAGCGCTGGAGCAGCCGGTCGAAGCCCTTCAGCGGGTGGCCCTGGCGGGCGAGTTGGGCGCTGATCGCCTCCATCGCCTCGGGCACGCTGGCCGCCGACTCGTCGACCTGCGCGGTCAGCGCGCCCTGCTCCCCGGCCAGTTGCAGCAGGCGGCGCAGCAGCGACGTCTTGCCGACGCCGGCGACGCCGTGGAAGTGGAAGAGGAAGCGGTGCGCCGGATCCTCGGGGGGACAGCGGAAGTTGTCCCGGTACGCGGTGATCTCGCGCTGCCTGCCGACGAATCCCGACCGGCGGCGGTCGCGGATCAAGTCCTGCATGGACGGACGCACTTCGGGCACGGCGCCACCTCCCCCGGGGGCGAGCTTAAAGCCTCGGGGCGGCGGCGGGGGCGGGCCCGGACGGGTTCGGCCCGGGCGCTCCCGCCCGTGCGGTACGGGCGGCCGCCCGGCGCGCCGCGCGCGCCCCGTTCCGTACGCGCCGGGCGCCCGTTTCCCGTACGCACCGGGCGCCCGTTCCGTACGCGTCGGGCTCCCCGTTCCGTACGCACCCGGTGCCCCCTTCCCGTACGCGCCGGGTGCCTCCCTTCCCGTAGCGGCCGCTACTGCCCCAGCACCGGGAGCAGTTCCGGCAGCCGGCCGTCCGCCGCCTCCGCCGCGCGCAGCCGCTCCTCCGGCACCTCCCCGTACGTCGTCGTCCGCGGCCGGGCCGGGCGGCCCGCGGCGGCGGCGATGGCGACGAGGTCCTTCACCGAGCGGTACGACCCGTACGAAGACCCGGCCATCCGCGAGATCGTCTCCTCCATCAGCGTGCCGCCCAGGTCGTTGGCGCCGGAGCGGAGCATCTGCGCGGCGCCGTCCGCGCCGAGCTTGACCCAGCTCGTCTGGATGTTGGTGATGTGCGGGTGGAGCAGCAGCCGGGCCATGGCGGTGACGGCGCGGTTGTCGCGCATCGTCGGGCCGGGCCGGGCGATGCCCGCCAGGTAGACCGGCGCGTTGGTGTGGATGAACGGCAGCGTGACGAACTCGGTGAAGCCGCCCGTGCGCTGCTGGAGCTCCGCGAGCAGCCGCAGGTGGCCCAGCCAGTGCCGCGGCTGGTCCACGTGCCCGTACATCATCGTGGACGAGGACCTCAGGCCCAGCTCGTGCGCCGTGGTGACGACCTCGATCCAGTCGGCCGCGGGCAGCTTGCCCTTGGTGAGGATCCAGCGCACCTCGTCGTCCAGGATCTCGGCGGCCGTGCCCGGGATGGAGCCGAGCCCCGCCTCCTTGGCGGCGGTCAGCCAGTCGCGTACGGAAAGGCCGGTGCGCGCGGCGCCGTTCATGACCTCCATGGGCGAGAACGCGTGCACGTGGATGCCCGGCACCCGCTCCTTGACGGCACGGGCGATGTCGAAGTACGCCGTGCCGGGCAGGTCGGGGTGGATGCCGCCCTGCATGCAGACCTCGACGGCGCCCACGTCCCACGCCTGCTTGGCGCGGTCGGCGACCTGCTCGACGGAGAGGGTGTAGGCGTCGGCGTCGGTGCGGCGCTGGGCGAAGGCGCAGAAGCGGCAGCCGGTGTAGCAGACGTTGGTGAAGTTGATGTTCCGGGTGACGACGTACGTGACGTCTTCGCCGACCGTGGCGCGGCGGAGGTCGTCGGCGATGCCGCAGAGGGCGTCGAGGGCGGGGCCTTCGGCGTGCAGCAGGGCGAGGGCCTGGGCGTCGGTGAGCCGGGTGGGGTCGTCGGCGGCGCGGGCGAGGGCGGCGCGCACGTCGGCGTCGAGCCGGGCGGGGACGGGGCCGTCAGTGGCGGTGCCGTCGGCAGGGCGGTCCGGGGCGTCCGTGGCGGCGCTGCCGGTCGCCGCGGTCGCTTCGGACGCCGCGGTCGCTTCGGACGCCGCCGGGTCGCCGGACAGTTCCCTGGCCGTCTCGCGCAGGGCCTCCCAGTCCCCGTACACCGCGTCGAAGTCACCCCGCCGGTCGCCCGTGCGGCCCTCGGTGTCGATGGTGCGGTGCAGGTCCGTACGCCCCCCGGCGGCGAAGCCGCCGTCCGGCTCCTGCCAGGGCAGCCCCCGCGGCCGTACGTCACGGGCGAGGCCGGTCTCCGGGTCGGCCAGCGCGCTGACGTGCGGCAGCACCCGCGGGTCGAGCCACGGCTCGCCCCGGCGCACGAACTCCGGGTAGACCGCGAGCCGTTCGCGCAGCTCGAACCCGGCCGCCGCCGACTGCGCCGCCAGCTCGTCCACCTGCGGCCAGGGCCGCTCCGGGTTGACGTGGTCCGGGGTCAGGGGCGAGACACCGCCCCAGTCGTCGATCCCCGCCGCGATGAGCTTGCCGTACTCCGCGTCCACCAGGTTCGGCGGCGCCTGCACCCCGATCGCCGGGCCCAGGATGAGCCGGGTGACGGCGACGGTGGCGGCGAGGTCGTCCAGCTCGGCGTCGGGCATGCCGCGCATCGCCGTGTCCGGCTTGGCGCGGAAGTTCTGCACGATGACCTCCTGGAGGCCCTGGTACGCCCGCTGCACCCGGCGCAGCGCGAACAGCGACTCGGCGCGCTCCGCCGGCGTCTCACCGATGCCGATGAGCAGCCCGCTGGTGAACGGCACGGAGGAGCGGCCCGCGTCCTCCAGCACCCGCAGCCGTACCGCAGGCTCCTTGTCGGGCGAGCCGTGGTGCGGCCCGCCCGGCTCGCTCCACAGCCGCTCGGCGGTGGTCTCCAGCATCATCCCCATCGACGCGGCCACGGGCTTGAGCCGCTGGAAGCCGGCCCAGGTCACCACGCCCGGGTTGAGGTGCGGCAGCAGGCCGGTCTCCTCCAGCACGCGGACGGCCATCGCGCGGACGTACGCCTGCGTGTCGTCGTACCCGTGCGCCTCCAGCCACTCGCGCGCCTCGGGCCAGCGGTCCTCGGGGCGGTCCCCGAGCGTGAACAGCGCCTCCTTGCAGCCGAGCGCGGCGCCGCGGCGCGCGATGTCCAGCACCTCGTCGGGCGACATGAACATCCCGTGTCCCTCGCGGCGGAGCTTGCCGGGGACGGTGACGAACGTGCAGTAGTGGCAGCGGTCCCGGCAGAGCCGGGTGAGCGGCAGGAAGACGCTGCGCGAGTACGTGATGACGCCGGGCCGGCCGGCCGCCGCCAGACCGGCGTCGCGCACCCGGGCGGCGGAGGCGGAGAGGTCGGTCAGGTCGGCACCGCGCGCCTGGAGGAGCACGGCGGCCTCGGACACGTCGAGGGCGACGCCGTCGCGGGCACGCTTCAGGGCGCGGCGCATGGCGTTGGCGGGCGGGGCGGGGACGGGCGGGGGCTTCATCTTTCCGAGCATACGAGGCAGGTCGGACACCGGTGCGGGCCGCGGGGCGCGGGGGGCGGCTGCGGCGGGCGGGTTTCCGGCCTGGTCAGAGGAACCGGGCGTACGCGTCGAGCGCGCGCAGCACCTCCGTCTCGCCGGCGGGCGGCAGTTGGACGACGGTCTCCCGTACGCCCTGCGCGGCGAAGTACGCGAGCTTGCCCTCGCTCGGCCGCACCGCGTACGGCACCACCTCCAGCGCCGCCGGATCGCGCCCGGCGTCCTCCCACACCTGGCGCAGCCGCGGGATGCTGTCGGTGAGCCCGCCGCCGCCGATGGGCATCCAGCCGTCGGCGTACTCCGCGACGTGCGCGAAGAGCTTCGGCCCCGGCCGGCCGCCGAGCAGGGTGCGCGGGCCGTGCAGCGGGGACGCGCCCTTGCGGGGGCGCGGGGCCTGGACGGGCTTGGGGTGCGCCTCGGAGGCCCGTACGGCGGTGCGCGGCCCGGAGCCGCCCGCCGCATCCCCTCCGCCCTTCGCGCCCTTCGCGCCCTTCGTACCGGTCGCGTCCGCCGCCTCCGCCTCCCCGTCGTACGCCGTGGGCTCCGGCGCCCAGAGCGCGTTCATCAGCCCCATCCGCCGCCGCCCCAGCTCCCGCCGCCCGCGCCAGTCGACGCCGTGGTCGTCGGCCTCCTCCTCGTTCCAGCCGAAGCCGACGCCGAGCGTGAACCGGCCGCCGGAGAGGAAGTCGAGCGTCGCGACCTGCTTCGCCAGCACGATCGGGTCGTGCTGGGCCACGAGCGTGATGCCGGTGCCGAGCGCCAGCCGCTCGGTGACGGCGGCGGCCTGGCCGAGGGCGACGAAGGGGTCGAGCGTGCGCCCGTACTCGCGGGGCAGCGGTTCCCCCATCGGGGCGGGGGTGTCGCGGCTGACGGGGATGTGCGTGTGCTCGGGGAGGTAGAGCCCGTGGAAGCCGCGCTCTTCCAGCTCACGCGCGAGGGCCGGGGGGCGGACGGTCTCGTCGGTGAGGAAGACGGTCACGGAAATACGCATTCGCGCAGTATCCAGCGCGAGTCGTACGCTGGGAACAACCCCCGCGGCGATTCCCGCCGTGAGACGGGAGGCCCATCATGTCTGTCCGGCCGCGTCGTTTCTCCTCTCTTGTGGTGCCGGTCCTGTGCGCCGCCTCGTTATGCGTGCTCTTCCAGCCCGCGGTCGCCTCGGCGCAGTCGTCGGGCGGCGGAGTCGGCTCGGCGAGCGGCGCCGCGGGCCGGTACATCGACCCGGGCATGAGCGCGGGCGCCTCCATGGGCGCGACGACGACGGTCTCCGGCGGGTTCTCGGCGAGTACGGGAATCACGACGGGGGTCACCACCACGTCCGGCGGCACGGGGCCCACGACCACGGGCGGGGGCGGCGGCGGCTGGGGGTCGGTGCTGTTCGTCGCCGGCGTGGTCCTGGTCTGCTTCCTCGCCGGGCGGGCGATGCGCCTGATCGGCGCCGTACGCCGCCGCCGCGGGCACTGACGGCGGGTCCCGGCCGTACCGTCCGCCGCTCACGACCCACGCGTCCCGCAGTGTTCCCTTCCGCGTCACCCGCGTATAGGACCCGTGTAGCACCGTCTCAGCGATGAACCGACGCGAAGGGACCGCACCCGTGGACAGACGCGACCTGTTGAAGCTCTCGGCGGCCACCGCCGGAGTGATGACGCTCGCCCCCGTCAGCTTCGCCAGCGCGGCAGACGACGCAGAAGGCTCCGCCACCGGCGCCGAGGACAGCCGGACCGTCACCGGCCATCTGGAGCCGGGCGCACCGGACTTCGTCTACCTGCCGGTCGACGTGCCTCGCGGAGTGCGCGAGATCCACGTCTCGTACCGCTACGACCGCCCCCAGGTGCCCGCGGGCACGACGGGCAACGCCCTGGATATCGGCATCTTCGACGAGCGCGGCACCCGCGACGGCGGCCGGGGCTTCCGCGGCTGGTCGGGCGGCTTCCGCACCGAGTTCGCGATCAGCGCCGACCGGGCGGCGACGACGCCCGCGTACCTGCCGGGGCCGGTACGGGCCGGCCGCTGGCACGTGGTGCTCGGCCCGTACACGATCGCCCCGCAGGGTCTCGACTACGAGGTGACGATCACCCTGCGCTACGGCCCGGCGGGCGAGACCGCGCCGCCGCGGTTCCCGCCGGAGCGCGCCAAGGGCCGCGGCCGGGCCTGGTACCGCGGGGACTGCCACCTGCACACGGTGCACTCCGACGGCGCCCGTACGCCCGCGGAGACCGCGGCGGCGGCGCGGGCGGCGAAGCTCGACTTCATCACGACGACCGAGCACAACACGTCCTCCGGGCACGCCGCCTGGGACGGGCTGTGGGGCGACGACCTGCTGGTGCTGTGCGGCGAGGAGGTGACGACGCGCAACGGGCACTACCTGGCGGTCGGCACGGAACCGGGCGTGTTCGTCGACTGGCGCTACCGGGCGCGGGACGACGCCTACCCGCGCTACGTGCGGCAGATCCACGCCGCCGGCGGGCTGGTCGTGCCGGCGCACCCCAACTGCCCGTTCGTCGGCTGCCAGTGGAAGTTCGGCTACGAGGGCGCCGACGCGGTCGAGGTGTGGAACGGGCCGTGGACGACGGACGACGAACTGGCGGTGGCCGCCTGGGACAACGCCCTGACGGCGGGCCGCGAGGGCGGCGGCCACGGCGCGATGGACTGGCTGCCGGCGGTGGGCAACAGCGACGCGCACCGCGACGGCCAGGTCGTGGGCCTGCCGCAGACGGTGGTGCTGGCCGACGACCTGTCCCGGCAGGCGCTGCTGGCGGGCCTGCGCGCGGGGCGGAGCTGGCTGGCGGAGTCGGCGGACGTGGACGTGGAGTTCACGGCGTCGGGCCCGCGGGGCGAGCACGCGGGCATCGGGGAGCGGCTGCGCACGGCATCGGACGCAAAGGCGACGGTACGGCTGAAGGTCACCGGCGGCCCGGCGAAGGCGCAGGTCCGCTTCATGACGGACGAGGGCCAGTTGTACGCGACGACGCTGGCGGACGGCGCGGGCACGGTGGAGTGGCAGACGACGCCGTCGTACGCGGCGTTCGTCCGCGCGGAGGTACGCCACCCGGCGGCGGACGGCGGGGCGAGCGGGCTGCCGGGGGCGATGTCGGCGATGACGAACCCGATCTGGCTGGGCCGCTGAGGCGGGGGCCGGGGCGTAGCGGAAGACGCTCCGGCCGCAAGGCGGCGCCCTCCGGTGGATCGGCCCCGGAGGGACGCCGCTGCCGCTCGGGTCAGGCGGGTGTGGGGCCTTCCCGGGCAAGGCGGCAGGCGAGGTCGCGGGCGAGGCGGCGGGCGAGGAACCGTGCGGACCTGTCGGAACGAGGTCCTTACCGCAGCCCCGTAGCACGCCTTCCGGTTTCGGACACCCCTGATTCGGCCCTGCCCGAACGGGCACGGCCTCTTCAGGACATATAGAATCCAGCCGAACTGACGCGTACGGCAGGTTTGGCCTATGTGGTCCTTCCTCGTGATCGTCTTCGCCAAGGTGGTCGGCAGGAGCACACCGCAGCACCTTCCTGACGAGGCGTCAGCTCACGCGCGGTGCGTGACTGGGGGCGCACGGCGAGGATCACGCGCCGCGCCGCTGCGCGGGGTGTGCTCCCGAAGGCCGAAAAACGTCCACTTACTGGGCCATTGGCCCAGCCAGAGCGCTGTCGTTGCTGACTAAAACACCCCCGGCAGGGCAGACTTGGCTATCTGGAATCACCGGGACCGGGGAGGGGGCGGCCATGGCCCACGAAGACGAGACGAGTGCGCTGCGCTTCGCCGTGCTCGGCCCCGTCCGTGCCTGGCGCGGCGAGGAGTCCCTCCCGGTCGGTACGCCGCAGCAGCGCGCGATGCTCGCGGCACTGCTGCTGCGCGGTGGGCGTACGGCCACGGCCCAGGAACTGGTCGACGGCATCTGGGGCGAGGAATCCCCGCCGCGCGCGGTGTCCGCACTGCGCACCTACGCGTCCAGGCTCCGCCGGAGCCTCGGCGCCGACGCCCTGGTCAGCGAGGCCGGCGGCTACGCGATCCGGACCCACGGCACCGAGGTCGACATCGCCACCGCGGAGGAACTGGCCCGCTCGGCCGAAACCGCCGCCGCGGCGGGCGACTCCACCAAGGCGCGCGAGCTGTACGCGGGCGCGCTCGCCCAGTTCACCGGTGAACCCCTCGGCGGCGTGCCCGGCCCGTACGCCGACTGGCACCGCGACCGCCTCGAAGAGCTGCGCCTGTCCCTGCTGGAGCACCGCATCGAGCTGGACCTCGACGCCGCCCGGCACGCGGAGGCCGTCTCCGAACTGACGGCGCTGACCGCGGGCCACCCGCTGCGGGAACGGTTCCGCGAGCTGCTGATGCTCGCCCTCTACCGCAGCGGCCGGCAGGCCGAGGCCCTGGCGGTCTACGCGGACACCCGCCGCCTGCTCCAGGACGAACTCGGCGTCGACCCCCGCCCGGAGCTGGCCGACCTCCAGCAGCGCATCCTCCAGGCCGACGAGGACCTGGCCGCCCCGAAGACCGAACCCCTCGCGGGCGACGCCCCCTTCCGCGTCGTACGCCCGGCGCAACTGCCCGCGACCGTCTCGGACTTCACCGGCCGCGTCGGCGTGGTGGAGGAACTGGGCAAGGAGCTGGCGAACGCGCCGGACACGGTGATGGCGGTGTCGTCGGTCTCCGGCATCGGCGGCGTCGGCAAGACGACCCTCGCCGTCCACGTGGCCCATGCGGCGCGGGAATCCTTCCCCGACGGCCAGTTGTACGCGGACCTCCAGGGCTCGGGCCCGTCCCCGGCCGAACCGGCCGCCGTCCTGGGCGCGTTCCTGCGCGCCCTGGGCACCCCGGACGCGGACATCCCCGAGCCGGTGGACGAACGCGCCGCGCTCTACCGCTCCGTGCTCGCGGGCCGCCGCATACTGACCCTGCTCGACAACGCCCGCGACGCCGCCCAGGTACGCCCCCTCCTCCCCGGCACGGAGGGCTGCGCGGCCCTGATCACGTCCCGCACGCGGATGACGGACCTGGCCGGCGCCCACCACGTCGACCTGGACGTGATGGCCCCGGACGAAGCGCTGCTGCTCTTCACCCGCATCGTCGGCGCGGAACGCGTAGACCTGGAACGCGACGCGGCCATGGACGTCGTAGCCGCCTGCGGCTTCCTCCCCCTGGCCATCCGCATCGCGGCCTCCCGGCTGGCCGCCCGCCGCACGTGGACGGTCTCCGTCCTGGCCCGCAAACTGTCCGACGAACACCGCCGCCTGGACGAACTCCGCGTAGGCGACCTCGCGGTCAAGGCCACCTTCGAACTCGGCTACGGCCAACTCGAACCCGAACAAGCCCGAGCCTTCCGCCTCCTGGGCCTGGCCGACGGCCCGGACATCTCGGTGACGGCGGCGGCGGCGATCGTGGACCGCACGACGGAGGACGCGGAAGAACTCCTGGAAGCCCTGGTGGACGCCAGCCTCCTGGAGTCGGCAGCCCCGGGCCGCTACCGCTACCACGACTTGGTCCGCCTCTTCGCCCGCGACTGCGCGGACCGCGAAGAGCCCCCGGCGGAACGCGAGGCGGCGCTGTCGCGCCTGCTGGACTTCTACCTGGCGACGGCGGCAAGGGTGTACGAGCTGGGCCGCCCGGGCGACACGCTGACGAAGCACCTTGCAACGCTGCGCGAGTTGCAGCTTGACTTCGACAGCCAACAGGCGGCGCAGGACTGGCTATTCAACGAGGCCAGTTGCATGCTCGCTACCGCCCGGCAACTTGCCCACGGAGAGACGCTGGGCCGCACGGCCGACCTGCTCATGGCGACCAAGGATCTGGCAGAGTCCGGTGCGTACTCGCTGCAGTTCGTACCCGCCGCCACCACCGTACTTGAGGCGGCTTACAAAGCCGACGACACCCGCAGCCAGGGCCGTGCCAACACGATGCTGTCGTTCTCGCATCTCCAGACCGGCCGATTCGAGGAGGCCGACGAGTACGCGACGCGGGCCATGCTGCTCAGCCATGCCTCCGACGACATCCTCGTGACCGGCGAGGCGGCCTCCGACCGCGGCGTAGTCGCCTCCATCCAAGGCCGACACGAAGACGCCGACGCTCATTTGCAGCAGGCTCTCTCTGCGTACCGTTCGGACGGCAACCTCGACTGCGAGGCCAGCACGCTGAACAATCTCTCGCGCGCCCACACCGATATGGGCCGCATGGGGACCGCGGTTGAACTCGCGGAGCAGGCATTGTCGATCTACAAGAACCTCAACACAGCGACTTTCCGCATGGCCAACAGCATGTACGCCCTGGGAATCGCTCTGACGGGCGTCGGCCGACACGAAGACGCGCTGCTCCAACTGAGCCAGGCGCTCGATCTCTTCCGTACCCACCGCATGCCCCTGTGGGAGGGCATGACGCTGTTCCGGCTTGCCCAAGTGCACTGTGCCGCGGAGCAGTCAGCGCTGGGAGCAGCGAAAGCGGAACAGGCTCTCACGTGCCTCCAGGGCATCGGCGGGGACTGGCACCGGGCCAATGTCCTGACAGTGCTCGGCCGCGCACTCACGCAGCTAGGGCAGACTGGCAGGGCGCGGGCCTGCTGGAACGAGGCCGTCTCACTGCACGAGAATTCATCTCCCGGCGAAGCCGAACGGGTACGCGAGTTGCTCGCCCTGGCACCGGCCACCTGACTCGGGATCGGTTCTGTAACCGGCCCCTGACCGGCTCGTGACCGTTCAACGAAGTCGTTCATCGAACGTTTATCACGACTCGCCATGCTCCTTGTCATAGGCCCGACAGCCGGGGGAGGCCGGGCCGAGGGGGCTGGCCGCCAGCTGAGATCGTTAGGCTAAGCGGCCACGTGGCGCCCGACCCGGCGACCCGCGGGGGAGTCGCTGGGCCGGGTCGCCAACTAGCACACACTGAACAGGGGAGTTCAAGTGCCGAACGAGAAAGAGCAGGAGCCGACAACTCTCGGGTCCAACAGGCCTGCGCCGCCCAAGGATGAGACCACCGACGCCAACGAGCCGACCAAGACCGTCGAGTCGCCGAAGAAGGATGACGACTCGGAAGGCCCTGTAAAGCCGCTTGGCAGCAACAGGCCCTAGAACCGAAGGACGGCCCGAGGGGGGGCCAGACGGCCCGGTCGCGGCAGCAAGATGGGGACTGCTGCGGCCGGGCCTTTCTCCTACCTAGGAACAGAACACACGTGCTCTCTATACCGTTCGCCCCGGTGTCAAGCCGCCACGGAGCTTCCTCCCCTTTGCCGGCCAGAGCCTGTGCCAGCCACTTCAGCCGTCGATATCAGGCCGCGCAAACGGGCGTTGCTGACCGCACTCCGCTCCACGGCAGACTGCCGAACAGGGCTGCGAGGACCGGGGGGGCTGGGGCATGGCCGAGCGTCTGCGGACATCGTCGGCTTACGAGGCCGACGATGCTCACGGGTGGCTGTACTTCAGCCTGCTCGGTCCGCCAGCGGCGTGGCGCGGCACCACCCCGATCAACGTCGGCCCGCCGCAGCAGCGCACCGTCCTCGCCGCCCTGCTCATCGGCTCCGGCCACCACGCCACCACCCACGAACTCGTCGACGCCCTCTGGGGCGACGACCCGCCGTGCGATGCCGTCGGGACGGTACGTACGTACGTCTCCCGGCTCCGCAAGGCACTCGGTCCCGACGCCCGCCTCATCACCGGCCAGGCCGGCGGCTACGTCCTGCGGCCCGGAGCCGGCGCCGTGTCGGACCTGGCGATTGCCGAACAGGCCGTCGCCCTGGCCGACTCGGCAACGCGGGACGGCGACGCCGAAAGGGCCCGGTCGCTGCTCCGCGAAGCCCTCGGCCTCTGGGACGGCGAGCCGCTCGCCGGCCTGCCCGGGGCGTTCGCGGAGACCGAGCGCACGCGGCTCACCGAGTGGCGGCTGTCGCTGCTGGAGCGCCGGCTCGCCCTCGACATCGAGGCTTACGACTGCGCGGAGGCGATCTCCGAACTGACGGCGTTGACGGCGGCGTATCCGCTGCGGGAGCGGTTCCGGGAGCTGCTGATGCTCTCGCTGTCCCGCAGCGGCCGGCAGGCCGAGGCGCTGGCGGTCTACACGGACAGCCGGCGGCTACTGATCGATGAGCTGGGCGTCGAGCCCGGCCCGAAGTTGGCGGAACTGCAGCAGCGGATCCTCCGGGGAGGTGAGCAGCCCGTGGCACCAGCGGCCACCGCGACCGCGCGGTTGTCGCCTGCTCAGTTGCCGGCGAGATTGGCGGATTTCACGGGCCGGGACGCGTTCGTCGACGAGCTGGGCAAGCAGTTGGAGCAGGCGTCCGGCATGGTGATGGCGGTGTCGTCGGTCTCGGGCATCGGCGGCGTCGGCAAGACGACGCTGGCCGTGCACGTGGGGCACGCGGTACGGGATTCGTTCCCCGACGGGCAGTTGTACGCCGACCTCCAGGGCGCCGGTGCGTCACCGGCGGAACCGGCCGCCGTCCTCGGCTCGTTCCTCCGCTCCCTGGGCACCCCGGACGCCGAGATCCCCGAGCCGCTGGAGGAACGCGCCGCGCTCTACCGGTCGATGCTCGCAGGGCGCCGCGTCCTGGCACTGCTCGACAACGCCCGCGACGCCGCCCAGGTACGCCCCCTCCTGCCCGGCACCGAGGGCTGCGCCGCGGTGATCACCTCCCGCGCCCGCATGACGGACCTGGCCGGCGCCCACCACGTGGACCTGGACGTGATGGCCCCGGACGAAGCGCTGCTGCTCTTCACCCGCATCGTCGGCGCCCACCGCGTCACCCCGGAGCGCAACGCGGCGATGGACGTCGTCGCGGCCTGCGGCTTCCTGCCCCTGGCGATACGCATCGCCGCCTCCCGGCTGGCCGCCCGCCGCACGTGGACGGTCTCCGTCCTGGCCCGCAAACTGTCCGACGAACACCGCCGCCTGGACGAACTCCGCGTAGGCGACCTCGCGGTCAAGGCCACCTTCGAACTCGGCTACGGCCAGCTCGAACCCGAACAGGCCCGCGCGTTCCGCCTCCTGGGCCTGGTCGACGGCCCCGACATCTCGCTGAGCGCGGCGGCGGCGATCCTGGACCGTACGGAGGACGACGCCGAAGACCTCCTGGAAACCCTGGTCGACACCAGCCTCCTGGAGTCGGCGGCCCCGGGCCGCTACCGCTACCACGACCTCCTCCGCCTCTTCGCCCGCGCCTGCGCCCGCCGCGAGGAACCGGACGCAGAACGGGACGCCGCGCAGTCGCGGCTCCTGGACCACTACCTCGCCGCCGCCGCCCGCGTGTACGAACTCGGCCGCCCCGGGGACACCCTGACCAAGCACCTGAGCCCGGCGGCCCACGCCGGTCCGCGTTTCAAGGACCATCAGACGGCGCAGGACTGGCTCTTCAGCGAAGCGGAATGCCTGCTTGCCGCGGTGCGCCAGTTCGCCCACGGCGACTCGCTGCCGCGCACCGTCGGTCTGCTGCTCACCACCAAGGATCTCGCGGAGTCCGGCCTCTACTCCCCGCGGTTCGTGTCCCTGGCCACCGCCCTGGTCCAGGCGGCGGAGCAGCGCGGCGACATCCGCAGCCAGGCCCGTGCCCACGTCGTCCTGGCGGCGGCCCATCAGTTCACGGGCAGGTTCGAGCTGTCGTACGAGCATGCGAGTGACGCGTCCCGCCTGGCCGGTGCCTGCGGCGACATCTGGGTGGCCGGCGAGGCCGCGAACGACCGCGGGGTCACGGCTTCCGTGCTAGGGCGACTGGAGGACGCCCGGCGCTACCTGGACCAGGCACTGGTCGCCTACCGCGCGGATGGAAATCTGGACGGAGAGTCCTACGCGCTGGGGAATCTCGCGCGTGTCCACCTCGACACAGGGGCTACGTCAACGGCGATCGAATTGGCCCAGCAGACCCTGGAGGTCGACCGGAAAGCCGGTGCGCTGCTCCGTATGGCCTGCAACAGATACCAGCTGGCCATGGCGTTCAGCCAGGCCGCCCGGCACGCGAGCGCCCTGGTCCAACTGGACTTGGCGGTCGCCGCCTTCCGCGAGGACCGCATGAGCCTCTGGGAGGGCCTGGCGCACTTCCGTATCGCGCAGGTTCACCTCGCCATGCGTCAGCCGGCCGAGGCCGCTTCGTACGCCGAGAAGGCCCTCTCCCGGCTCCGCGGCATCGGCGGCGACTGGCACCGCGGCAGCGCGCTCACCGTCCTCGGCCGCGCCCTCGGCGAGCTCGGCCAGCGCGACCGGGCACAGGCGTGTCTGTCCGAGGCGCGTGACCTCCAGGAATCGGGCTCGACGCGGGCACCGCAGGGCTGAGCGCGCGGGGCGGGAAGCGGCCGCAAAGCTGACGGCCGCGGGAATTCTTCGGGTCCGACGCGCGCCGTCGCAGTGTCCTTCAGCGTGCGCGCCGTGGTCGCGGGAGACAATCCGGACTTCCGGATTCCGTACCACCGAGGTGAGGTCCTGCATGCCGGCCCCATCGCCTGCGGACCTGCGGGTCCTGTCGACTCCGCGCCCGCTCCCGTCCGTTCCGTACGCGCTCCAGGCGGTGGCGGCGTACGCGGCCGTGCGCCTCACCGGCCTGCTCGCGCTCTGCGCGGGCGCGGCGCTCCGGGGCGAGGACCCGTGGCACCGGCTCGACGGCCGCTGGGACGCGGTCTGGTACCAGCGCATCGCCCGCGACGGCTACGGCCACGAGATCCGCCTCCCCGGCGGCAGCGTCCACCCCGACCTGGCCTTCTTCCCGCTGCTGCCGCTGCTCGAACGGGGCCTGTCGGCGGTCTCACCACTCGACGCCGCAGACGCCGGGCTGCTCGTCGCCGGCACGGCGTCCTTCGCCGCCGCCGCGGGCATCTACGCGGTCGGCGCCCACGTGGCGGGGCACCGGACCGGGGCGTTCCTCGCCGCGCTGTGGGGGGCGGTGCCGGTGGGTTACGTGCAGTGGATGGCGTACACGGAGTCGCTGTACACGGCGCTGGCGGCGTGGTCGCTGTACGCGGTGCTGACGGGCCGGTGGCGCGCGGCGGGCGGGCTGGCGGCGGCCGCGGGGCTGTGCCGGCCGAGCGGGGTGGCGCTGATCGCGGCGCTGGCGGTGGCGCCGCTTGCGGTACGGGGCGGGGAGCGCCGGCGGGCGGCGGCGGGGGTGCTGCTGGCGCCGGTGGGGTGGCTGGCGTACGTCACGTACGTGGGCGTACGCCGCGGAAGCCCCACGGGCTACCTCGACGTACAGGCGGAATGGGGCAACAGGGTCGACTTCGGCGCCGCCCTCGCCCGCTTCACCTGGGCCCGCCTGACAGGCCCCTGGCCGTCGCCGCTCACGGGCGTCGCGCTCTGCGCGGCGTTCGCGGCCCTGGCCCTCCTGATCCGGCACACCGTCCGCGACCGCCAGCCACCCCCGCTCCTCGCCTACAGCCTCACCACGGTGGCCCTCTCCCTCGCCGGCTCCGCCTACTTCGGCTCCCGCCCCCGCCTGCTGCTCCCGGCGTTCCCGCTGCTCCTGCCGGTGGCGGGGTGGCTGGGGCGGTGGCGCTGGGGGGCGGGGACGGTGGCGGGATGCGCGCTGGCGTCGGGGGTGTACGGGGCTGTGGCCCTGCTGGGGACCGGACCGCCGTGAGGGTTTCTCAGCCCGGCGGTCTCAGCCCTGCGGTGCCTGCGTCGAGCCCGATTCCTGGAGGTCGCGCGCCTCCGACAGACACGCCCGCGCCCGGTCCGCCTGCCCGAGTTCGTCGAGGGCCCGGCCCAGCACGGTCAGCGCGCTCCCCCGGTGCCAGTCGCCGCCGATGCCGCGGAGCTGGGAGAGGGCCTTCTCGGCGTACGAAGCGGCCTCGGCCGGCCGCCCCATGGAGAGGTGGACCTGCGCGACACGGAAGTGGGCCAGCCCCACCCACAGGCCCATGCGGTCCTCGCCGAAAGCCGTGACGGCGAGGTCCAGTTGGGCGAGGGCGTCCGCGTGCCGACCGGCCTGGTTCAGCGCGATGGCCAGGTGGTACCTGCTGCATGCCATGCGGAGCAGTGCGCCGGCCCGCCTGTCGATCTCCACGGTCTGCTCGGCCAGCTCGATCGCGGTGGCCGTCGCACCCGCGTCGAGGTGGACGCGCGCGAGGTTGCTCAGCGCACGGGACTCCCCGTCCAGGTTCCCGTCCGCGCGGTAGGCGACCAGGGCCCGTTCCAGGTAGTACCGGGCGTCGTCCAGGTTTCCCAGAACGGAAGCCGTGACCCCGCGGTCGTTCGCGGCCTCGCCGGACTCCCGGATGTCCTTGCGGGCACCGGCCGAGCCATGGGCGTCGCCCGCGTGCTGGTACGACAGTTCGAACCGGCCCGTGAACTGGTGAGCCGACGCCGGCACGACATGCGCCCGCGCCTGGCTACGCACGTCGCCCGCCTCTTCCGCCGCCGCCAGCAGGGCCGTGGCCAGGCGTAGGAACCGCGGGGAGTGCAAACCGGACTCCGCGAGGTCCTTGGCCGTGAGCAGCACGTCCACGGTGCGCGGGAGCGAGTCGCCGTGGGCGAACTGGCGGGCGGCGGCGAGCAGGCACTCCACCTCGGTGAAGAGCCAGTCCCGTGCCGTGTGCTGGTTGTCGAAGTCGAGCCCGGCGTGGGTCACCGGGGCCAGGTGCCTGATCAGGGTGTCGCCCGGGCGGCCCAGCTCGTACACCCGTGCCGCCGTGGTCAGGTAGAAGTCCAGGAGGCGGGATACGGCTGCCTCACGTTCCGCCTGCGGCTCCTCGCGGGTCGCGCAGGTGCGGGCGAAGAGGCGGAGGAGGTCGTGGTAGCGGTAGCGGCCCGGTGCTACGGATTCGAGGAGGCTGGTGTCCACCAGGGCCTCCAGCACGTCTTCGGTGTCCTCCTCCGTACGGTCCAGGATCGCCGCCGCCGCGGTCAGCGAGATGTCCGGGCCGTCCACCAGGCCCAGGAGGCGGAACGCGCGCGCCTGTTCCGGTTCCAACTGGCCGTACCCCAGCTCGAACGTCGCCTTCACCGCCAGGTCGCCGACCTGGAGTTCGTCCAGGCGGCGGTGTTCGTCGGACAGTTTGCGGGCCAGCACCGCCACCGTCCACGTACGGCGCGCCGCCAGGCGGGAGGCGGCGATGCGGATCGCCAGGGGCAGGAAGCCGCAGGCCGCCACCACGTCCATCGCCGCCGGGCGGTGGGGGGCCACGCGGTCGGCGCCGACGATGCGGGTGAAGAGCAGCAGGGCCTCGTCCGGGTCCATCACGTCCAGGTCGACGTGGTGCGTTCCGACGAGGTGGGCCATGCGGGCGCGGGAGGTGATCAGTGCCGCGCAGCCCTCCGTGCCGGGGAGGAGGGGGCGTACCTGGGCGGCGTCGCGGGCGTTGTCGAGCAGGGCCAGGACGCGGCGGCCCGCCAGCACCGAGCGGTAGAGCGCGGCGCGTTCGGTCAGCGACTCGGGGATGTCGGCGTCCGGGACGTTCAGGGCGCGCAGGAACGAGCCGAGGATGCCCGCCGGGTCGACCGGGGACGGGCCCCAGCCCTGGAGGTCGACGTACAACTGGCCGTCGGGGAAGGACTCCCGCGCCGCGTGCGCGACGTGCACCGCCAGGGTCGTCTTGCCCACCCCGCCGATGCCCGAGACCGACGACACCGCCACCACCATGTGCGGCGCCTGCACCAACTGCTTGCCCAGCTCCTCCACAAGGTGGTCCCGGCCGGTGAAGTCCGGCAGTGTCGCGGGGAGTTGCGCCGGGGCGACCGAGGCGGTGACCGGTGCGGGGGCCGGCTGGTCCGTGCCGCGCAGGATCCGCTGCTGGAGCGCCACCAGCTCCTGGCCCGGTTCGACGCCCACTTCGTCCGTGAGCTGGCGCCGCGTGTCCGTGTAGACGGCCAGCGCCTCGGCCTGCCGCCCGCTGCGGTACAGCGCCAGCATCAGCAGCTCCCGGAACCGTTCCCGCAGCGGGTACGCCGCCGTCAGCGCCGTCAGCTCCGAGATCGCCTCCGCCCGCCGCCCCGTCTCGACGTCCAGCTCCAACTGCCCTTCCAGCAGCGACAGCCGCCACTCCGCCAGCCGCGTGCGCTGCCGCTCCGCGTACGGTCCGGGCAGCCCGGCGAGCGGTTCGCCGTCCCACAGGTCCAGCGCGCCGCGGCGCAGCTCCCGGGCCCGTTCCACGTCGCCCGCGGCGCGGGCGGTGTCGGCGTCGGCCGCCAGCCGGGTGGCGGCCTCGACGTCCAGTTCCGCGCCCGCGCGCAGGTGTACGGCGTAGCCGCCGGCCTCGCCGCGCAGCAGGTCCGCGTCGGGGCCGAGGGCGCGGCGCAGCCGGGAGACGTAGGTGCGTATCACGCCGGTCGCGTCCCGCGGCGGGTCCTCGCCCCACACGGCGTCGACCAGCTCGTCCACGGCCACGTGCCGGCCGCCGCGCAGCAACAGCACGGCGAGCACGGCCCGCTGCTGCGGCGAGCCCATGCTCAGCGGCCGTCCGGCCTGCCTGACCCGCACCGGTCCGAGCAGGGCGAAGCGCACCGACGCGCCCTCCGCCGGGCCCTCTCCGGATAACTCCGCGCGCTCACCCTCGGACATCGCCACCCCCTGTCCAGTCCCGCGCACACAGTCTGCCGCACCCCGGACACCCCCGCCACCGGCCCGTTTCCCGACAGCCGGCCGGGCCGATTGACAGCGGATTGACGGCCTCCGACACACCGTCCACAGCATGTCCATGGCCGTCCGTTTCGCTGGACGGCATGAGCGACTCGACTCCCCGGAAAGAATCGCACGCACACGGTCTCCGTCTCGTCGTCGGCGCGTTCCCGGACGAGCTGGTCGACCCGCGGCCCGTAAGGCAGCTCCCCGCACCGCCGCCGCCTCATCTGGTGCCGGTGCTGGCCGAGTTGTCGCGCGGTACGCCCGACACGGTCGCCTGCCGCAATCTGCACATGTCCCCGCGCACGTACAGCAGGCGGGTGGCCGAACTGCTGGAGTGCCTGGGCGCGGAGAGCAGGTTCCAGGGCGGGGCGCAGGCGGTACGGCGGGGGTGGCTCGTCGGGGCGTGCCTCGCCGATTCGGCGGAGGGGGGCTGAGGCTGCGGCTGAGCGGCGGCCGGCATCGGAGTGGCTTCGCGGCTCGCCGTCTCAAGTCCCGTATCGGCTAGGGGCCCTGCCCCCCGCAGCGCGCGCAGCGGCACGGCGGCCAGCGACCCGGCAGCGGCACCGGGTCCCCGTCCGAGAGCCGGTAGCGAACACGGCTCGCGGGGCCGCGGCGGCCGGACCGCGAGACGTGGTAGACGGTGAGCGTCAGGCCCGGGTGGTCCGGCGGCGGGCGCAGCGGCTTCGATGCCATCGGGACGCCCTCACCTCGGTTCCGCGGCCGCCGGGATGTCGACGAGGTCCAGATAGGCGAACGCGAAGACCGCCGCCTCCGCGCGCGAGCGGACCCCGATCTTGCGTACGGCGTTGCTGAGATGCGCCCGTACCGTCCGTTCCGATATCCCCAGCCGGCGCGCGATCAGCCGGTTCCCCGCGCCCGTGCCGACGAGAAAGAGCGTCTGCCGCTCACGCCCGGTCAGAAGCGGGATGCCGTCCGGGTCCCCCGGAGCCCGTAAACGCCCTTGCGTGGCGGCCTCGCACAGGCTCGTCCTCATCTGGCCCACGACAGTCAGTCCTCCCAGCCCCCCGTTTCGCAGTGGTATGGCAGCCGCGAAAGTATTCCGGCGGCCGGACGCGGGTCAAGGAATACGGACGTCCGCGCGCAATGCTGGCGATTACTCGCCAATGTCCCCGCGACTCCCATGCGACGGCGCCCCGTACGCCACGTCCGCCCCGCCCGCGCGCCTGCCCCGGAAGGCGCTGAACGAAAGCTTGACGTGGGCATTAACCAAACGTTGATCGGCCCCTGCCATTCTCTTTTCAGGCCCGCAACAGGGGGAAAAGCCGGGCCGAGCGGTCGGCCGCTTTCTACACCGATGAGGTGAGCGGCCTACACGGTGCCCGTCCGATGACCATCAGGGGAAGTCGTCGGACGGGCACCGTCCTCGTTTCCGGACGCGGTCACGTACGGTCGGGCTCCTCGGGCGGGAAGGGACGCGCGCATGGAGCGGGACATACGGTCCGTGGAGGACGTACTGCGACTGCTGGACGGGCTGTTCGACCCCGGCGCGGACCGGTGGAGCGCCCGCGGCGGCGACTGGTGGGACGGCTTCTACGCGGACCAGGAGTCGGAGGCGTCGGTGCGCTTCCGCTGCCTTGACGCCTCCGGCCTCGTACGCGCCGAGTTCCCTGCCGTACGCGACGAGCCGGCGAAGGCCGGCGCGGCGAGGTGGCTGACTGCCACAGGTCCCCGCTGGATTCGGTGTCCGGGGGCGGTTTCGGCGGGCCGCCTCAGTCCTCGCGTGCCGCCTCGCGCGCCAGCTTCCCCGCCTCCGCCCCGATCTCCCGCAGGCTGCCGCTCGCCGGTCCCGTGAACCCCACGAAGTGCAGTCCCTCGGCCCCCTCCGGCGAGCGCCACCCCCGTGCCCGCGGCAGGCCGCGGGCGTCCAGCACGTCGAGGTGGCCGACCAGGTCCTCCAGTCCCCGCCGCCAGCCCGTCGCCGCGATCACCACGTCCGGTTCCGCGCGGTCGCCGTCCGCGAGGACGACGCCGTCGCCGTCCAGCCCCGCCACCGCCGGGACCGGGAGCACCCGGCGGTCGCGTACCGCCGCGACCAGGCCCGTGTCGACGACCGGGACCGCACCCTCCCGGAGCCGGGTGTAGAGGCCGCTCGCCGGGCGCGGCAGCCCGTAGTCGCCGAGGTCGGGGATCCCGATCCGGCCGACCCTGCCCGCCAGCCGGTCCACCGTCCCGGCCGGCAGCGTGCCGCTCAGCCGCCGGCCCGCCACCGCGCACCAGCCGGCGGCCGGCCTGCGGACGACGTGCGGCAGCGTCCGTACCGCCAGCCGCACCCGCTTCGCGCCGCCTGCCGCCAGCTCCACGGCTATCTCCGCGCCCGTGTTGCCGCCGCCGACGACGAGGACGTCCTTGCCCTCGTACGGGGCGGGGTTGCGGTAGTGCGCGGCGTGCAGGAGTTCGCCGCGGTACGTGTCGCGCCCCGGCCAGTCCGGTACGTACGGGGTGTGGCAGTACCCGGTGGCGACGACCACCCGGCGGCCGTCGAGGACGCGGCCCCCGGTCGCGGCCACCGTCCACCCGGACCCGGACCCGGACCCGGCCGCGGTTCCCGACCCCGAGCCCGCCCTGTCGACCCGCGCCACCTCCACGTTGTGCACGATCTCCAGCTCGTGGCCCTCCGCGTACTCCTCCAGGTAGTGCGCGAGCTCGTCCCGCCCCACCCACCGCCCGTACCGGCGCGGGAGCGGCGTGCCCGGCAGCCCCGACATCCCCCGCGGCGTGTGCAGCCGCAGTCCGTCGTAGTGCCGGCGCCACGAGTCGCCGACCCGGGCGCCCCGCTCCAGGACCACGGCCCGCACCCCGGCCGCCCGCAGCCCCGCCGCCGTCGCCAGCCCGGCGGGGCCGCCGCCGACGACGAGCACGGGACGCTCGTCCCGGCCACCCGGCTGCCTGCCACCCGGCCGCTGCCCGCCCGGCGGCCGCCCGCGATCTGATGGGACACGGTCATGAGACATGCGGGTGAGCGTAGCGCCGCGAGGGCCGCCGTCCGGCGGCTTGCCCGGCTCCCTGCACTAACGATTCAGCAGCCGCTACGCTGCGCGCTCACACCTGCTTCGGCGGCTTCCGCCCCGTCACCCCGAGGTGCACCAGCAGCGCCAGCGACGGCTTCAGGTCCGCCTGCTTCACGCCCCACGTCTGGAACGCCTTCTGGTGCGCCGCCACCCCGGCGAGCATCACCACCATGGAGCCGGCCACCGCGGCCGGGTGCACGGCCGCGTCGACCTTGCCCTTCGCCTGCAGCTCCCTGATCGACTCGGTGAGGGACTTGGTGACGGAGTTGAGGATCTTCATCCGGATCTTGTAGAACCGCTTGTCGCCCTCGGCTGCCCCGAGGTCGACGACCCGCAGGATCGCCTCGTTCCGCCGCCAGAACCCGAGGAATCCGTCGACCAGTTCCTCCGCGGCCTGGGCCCCGGACTTGCCCGTCCACGAACGCCCGGCCACGAGCCCGGTCAGACCGGCGCCCTCCTTGGCCATCTGTTCCGCCAGCTCCAGGACCGCGCCCTCGACATCGGGGAAGTACTGGTAGAAAGTCGCCGGTGAGGTGCCCGCCCTGCGGGCGACGTCGATCACCTTCACGTCCCGGTACGGCGAGGAGTCGAGCATCTCGCCGAGGCATTCGAGCAACTTGGTGCGGGTCGCCTGGCCGCGCCGGCCGGCGACACGGCCGTCGACCGTCCGAACTTGACCTGTCATGCCGTCAGCTTACCGACGCGTGATCGAACCGCGATCTGACGAGGGCAAACGGGGAGGTCACGCGGTCGGAAGTGCGCGAATTGTCACTCTCGAACAGAATTGACGCGACGTTCGGGGTATTTTCGCAAGAGCCCATGTCCGCACCGGATACGTTGGCGATGCGACCCATCGCGCGATCCCCGTCCCGCCAGTCCCCCATCACGCCTCTCCCCGCACGGTCCCATGGAAGGACGACGACGGTCATGGCCGCATTCGCCGAGGGCTCACCCTGCTGGGCCGACGCCACACTGCCCGACCTCCGCGCCGGTGAGCGCTTCTACGGTGAGCTGTTCGGCTGGACGTTCACGGAGGGCGGCGCGGGTACGGACGCCGGCCCCGGCTTCCCCCGGCACTCCCGGGCGTACCTCGACGGCAGGCCGATCGCGGCGCTCGTCGCAAAGCGCGACGGCCGGATGCCCACCGCCTGGGGCGTCCACCTGGCCACCCCCGACCTCGCCGGCACCCTGGAGAAGGTCCGGCGGGCCGGCGGCACGGTGCTCACCGAGCCGGTGGCCGCCGCGGACGCCGGCCGCTCGGCGACCGTCGCGGACCCGGACGGCGCCGTGTTCGCCGTCTGGCAGGCGGGCGAGCGGCCGGGCTTCGGCGTGACCGACGTGCCGGGCTCCTTCTGCTGGACCGAGGTCTACGTACGGAACGCGGACGCGGCCGACGCCTTCTACCCGGCGGTTTTCGGCTACGAGTTGCAGGCACCCCCGTTCGACGCGGGCGACTTCAAGGCGTGGACGCTGCCGGAGTCCGGCCGCCAGGTGGCGGGCCGGGCGATCGTCGGCGACGTGCTGCCGCCGGAGATGCCGCCGCACTTCCTCGTCTACTTCCGGGTCGGCGACGTCGGCGACGCGCTGCGGACCGTACGGCGCGGGGGCGGGCGGGTGCTCGTGGACCGGCAGGAGATCCCTGGGGCGACGTTCGCGGTGGTGGTGGACAACCAGGGGGCGGCGTTCGCGGTGATGGACGGGGCCGCGGCCGGGGACGGCGAGCCGGCGGGAGCCGGGGCGGCGCGGGACGAGCCGGCGCAGGACGAGCCGGCACAGGGCCGGCCGGCCGCCACCGGGGACGGCGAGCCGCCGCGGGGCGGGTCGGCCGCGGCCGGCGGCGGCGCCTCCGGCGAGCGCGCGGCGGAGCCGCCCTCCGCCCCCGCCACCAGCGCCGACGGGACCTGACCCGGTGCTGTCCCGCACCCCGCGCCCCGCGCGGCCCGCGGGGCTTCACCGGACCCGGCGGTTCCAGGGGCGGCGGTGTCCTGAGCCGCCCCCCGGGTTAGCCCCGGCACGTTCCGGAGTGGAGAATCGGCAGGCGTACTTTCGGGACTGACGGCCGTACGCCTGCGGTGAGAGGCTGCAGGGGGGCCCGGTTCCGGGAGCCCCCCACGGGGAGGTGGATGGTTACGTGGTCGAGCAGCTTGCGCAGCACGACCCGAGGCGGATCGGTCCTTTCGAGGTGCTCGGCAGGCTGGGCGCCGGCGGGATGGGTCTCGTCTATCTCGCGCGGTCGGCCTCCGGCCGCCGCGTAGCGATCAAGACTGTCCGCACCGAGCTCGCCGAGGACCAGCTCTTCCGCGTGCGCTTCACCCGCGAGGTCGAGGCCGCCCGGGCCGTCAGCGGCTTCTACACCGCCCCCGTCGTCGACGCCGACCCGCGGGCCGCCGTGCCGTGGCTCGCCACCGCGTACATGCCCGCGCCCTCGCTCGAGGAGATGGTCAACGACTGCGGGCCGCTGCCGCCGCAGGCCGTGCGGTGGATCGCCGCGGGCGTCGCGGAGGCGCTCCAGTCCATCCACGGCGCCGGGCTCGTCCACCGCGACCTCAAGCCGTCCAACGTGCTGGTCCTGGAGGACGGGCCGCGCGTGATCGACTTCGGTATCGCGTCCGGGGTCTCCAACACCCGGCTGACCATGACCAACGTCGCCGTCGGCACGCCCGCGTACATGTCGCCGGAACAGGCGCGCGACTCGCGCAGCGTGACGGGCGCGAGCGACGTCTTCTCGCTCGGCTCCACCCTCGTCTTCGCCGCTACGGGCCACGCGCCGTTCCACGGCGCGAACCCCGTCGAGACCGTGTTCATGCTGCTGCGCGAGGGGCCCGACCTGGAGGGGCTGCCGGGCGAGCTGCGGCCGCTCATCGAGGCGTGCATGCAGATGACCGCCGACCACCGGCCCTCGCCCGAGGCGCTGCAGTCCGACCTGGCGCCGCACCTGTTCGGTGCCGCGGGCGACGACAGCGGTACGGCGTCGGCGTGGCTGCCGCGTACCGCGATCCGGATGATCGAGACACGCCGGGGGGCCGCGGCCACGCTGGGCGGGGCCGGGGCGCACGGGGGTTCCTCCGGGCGGCACGGGGGGTCGCGGGGGTCCTCCGCGTCGCGCCGGTCGATGCCTCCGCGGCCCGCGCACCCGCCGTCGGCGGGTCCTGGGGTGGGGGGCGTACCGCAGGCGCCGCCGCAGTCGGCGCCCCACTCCGCACCCCAGTCGGCGCCCCACTCCGCACCGCAGTCCGCTCCGCACTCCGCCCCCGGGCGGCACGCCGGGCCACCCGGGGCCGGTCCCGCCCACGGCCCCGGCGGCGCGGGACCCGCCCATGCTGCGCCCGGCGGCGCCCCGGCCGCACCCCCCGCGGCGCCGCCGGAGCGCGTGCCCCAGCAGCAGGCCCCCGCGTCCGCCGCCGCGCCGCCGCAGGCCCCCGGCGCCGACGTCCAGTTGGCCGGCGCCCCCGTGCCCATCGGCCCGGGACCCCGCGTCGTGGACGCCCGCGCCGCCCGCGCCCGCGCCGCCGCTGACGGCGGGCTCGACCTCGGCTGGGCCCGGCCCCGCGGCTCGGCGCCCGGCACCCAGCAGGCGCCCGCCGCGCACGCCGGCGGCCACCCGCCCGCCGCCTCTCCGCCCACCACCGCACCCACGCCCCCGGCCGAGGCGGCTCCGCAGGAGCCGGCGCGGTGGCGGCCGTGGCGGTTCCGGATGTCCAACGACGTGTGGGGCAAGCCGGTCGTCTCCGGAAACCTGCTCTACGTCACCTCCTTCGAGGTTCACGCCCTGGATGTGACCAGCGGCAGGCGGCAGTTCAAGACCCGCGAGGTCGCCTGGTCCATGGCGCTGGCCGAGGGCCTGATCCACGCCTCGGACGGCCCCAGCCTGTACGCCCTGGACGCCGCCGACGGCCGCGAGCGCTGGCGCCAGGGCACCGGCGGCTGGGTGTACTCGCTCCAGGTCGCCGCCGGCACCGTCGTCACCGGCACCCGCGGCGGCGGCCTCCAGGCCCGGCACGCCGCCACCGGCGAGCCGCTGTGGGAACACAGCGGCTCGCAGACCGAGTTCGAGACCCAGGAAGCGGGACCGGTGGCCCACGACGGCACGGTCTACGTCTGGGGCGACGGCCGGCTGCGCGCCCTGGACACCCGCTCCGGCGCCGAACGCTGGTCGTACCCCATCGGCGACGCCGCCGCGTGCGGCGGCGTACCGGTGCGGCTGCACCCCGCCGACGACGTGGCCGCAGGACCCACGGTCTTCGCCGCGGCCGGCAAGCGGGTCCTCGCCCTGGACGCCGCGTACGGCACGCTGCGCTGGACGTTCGAGGCGCCCGCGGTGATCCTCAGCCCGCCCGCGTACGCCCCGGGCGCGGCCCTCACCGGCGGCGGCGTCTTCGTCGCCGACCACCTCGGCACCGTCTACGCGCTCGACGCCGCCGACGGCCGCGAACGCTGGCGCATCGCCACCGAGGCCCGCCAGTCCATCGAGCCCGTCCTCGTCGCCGACAACCACGTCCACGTCGGCAGCGGCGCCGCCCTCTACACCCTGGACGCCGTCGCCGGCACCCCGATGTGGCGCTTCGCCACCCGCGGCGACCTCATCGGCGCCCCCGTCGCCGCCGACGGCCGCGTCCACTTCGGCTCCGCCGACCACTGCATCTACGCCGTCGACGCCGTGGGCGGCCAGCTCCGCTGGAAACTCGCCACCGACGGCGAGATCACCGGCTCCCCCGTCGTCGCCAACGGCGTCGTCTACGCCTGCAGCAAGGACCGCTGCGTCTACGCCCTCGACGCCGAGAAGGGCACCGCCCGCCGCTGACTCCCGCGGGCGGGGGCGGTGTTCAGCGCAGGAGGAGGTCGACCAGGCCGGTCAGGCCCTCGTCGGCCTTGCCCTCCGTGAGGCGGCGGCGCATCAGTTCGAAGTACGGGGTCAGGAGCTCGGGGCTCACGCCCTGCCGGCGGGCCGTGTCGAGGAACGTGGGCGTGCCGGCCACCTGCATGGCGAGGTTGGAGACGACGCCCTCCGTGTAGTCGCCGTCGCGGAGCTGGGCGGCGGTCTGGTGGACCGACTGGGCCATCGCGGTGAGCCAGCCGGCCAGCAGCGGGGCGAAGTCCACCGGGTCGACGGCTTCGCGCCGGAGCAGGGCGAAGGCGTGGGTGGAGCCGGCGTGCATGCCGTACATGGCGCTCAGCAGGGCCACGTCGTGCAGCGCCGCGAAGCCCGGGTCCTCGCCGACGTAGGTGGCGCCGGTCGGGACGGCCAGGGTGTCGCGGTGGTCGTCGAAGACGTCGAGCGGGCCGCTGTAGAGCACGTAGCCGCCGGTCTCCGGGACGCCGATCATCGGCGGTACGGCCATGATCCCGCCGTCCAGGTAGCGCGCGCCCCGCTCGCCCGCCCACGCCGCGCGGTCGCGGGCCTGGGCGGGGGTCGAGGTGGTCAGGTTGACCACGTCCTTGCCGGCGAGGTCCGTGCCGGCCAGGACCTCGCCGACCGACACGTCGTCCAGCAGGCAGACGACGACGAGGGTGTTCGCCGCGACCGCCGCCGCCGGGCTGTCCGCCCTGCGGGCGCCCTCGGCGGCCAGCGCCTCGGCGCGGGCGGGGGTGCGGTTCCAGACGGTCGTCGGATGGCCCGCGGCGAGCCAGGTGCGGGCCAGCGCGGTGCCCATCGCGCCGAGGCCGAGGAGGGTCACGGGGGTCTTGTCAACAGTGTGCGGTGTCATGACGACAAGGCTGGTCACAGGCCCGTAAATGATCAAGTACGCACTTCGGAGTGGGTGGTTACCCTGGGGTGAGCGAGCACGTCGGCGGGGGTCCCGGGGTGCGGAAGTGGGAGGGGAGAACATGACCACGCTGAACCGGCCCGGTGCGCCCGACGGCCACGTCTGCGGCATCGACGCCGCGATGGAGATCATCGGCGGAAAGTGGAAGGTGCTGATCCTCTGGGCGCTCGACGACCGCCCCGCCCGCCGCTTCGGCGAACTCCGCCGCCTGCTGCCCGGCATCACGGAGAAGGTCCTCGCCTCGCACCTGCGCGAGATGGAGGCGGACGGGATCGTCCGGCGGGTGTCGTACGAGGAGGTGGTCCCCCGCGTCGAGTACTCGCTGACGGCCTCCGGCGCCCGGCTGAACGCCGCGCTGGTGCCGCTGGCGGACTGGGGCCGGGAGCGGGTCGCGGCGGCGGGGAGCGCGGATACCCGAGCGCCCGGCGGGCAGGCTGCCCCTGTGCCGCCCGCAACCAGCGCACCGGCCTCCGGTGCCCGACACCCCGCCCAGTCCGACCGCGTGCCGTCCGCCGGGCCGCCGCCCGTCCGCGTACCCGAGCCGGATCCCGTCACCGCACCCGTCCCCGCGCGCGGCGGCGCCGAGCGGGCCCGGTAGATGCGTCGTCGCCCCCTCGCGCCGCCCGCTCCCGCCCGCCTCACCGTCCGTCCCTACACGCCCGCCGACGAGTCCGCCGTACTCGCACTCGTCAACGCCGACCGGCTCCCCGGGCAGCCGCCCGCCACCCCCGCCATGCTCGCCGACGCCCTCGCCGGGCGGTCGCGAGCCGACGCCGACTGGTGGGCCGAACTGGACCCGCCCGTCACCGCCGTCGCCGAGAGCCCCGGCGGCGGCGTACACGGCGTCGTGTCGTACGCGCTGCGCCCCCACGACGACACCGGCCTGATCCTCTGGGCCCACTGCCCGCGAACAGGCCCCCGTCGCCCGCGCGCTGGCGGATCACGCCGTCGCCGCCCTCGCGCCCCGCGCCGTCGACGCCTTCCACATCACCTCCGCCCTCACCCTCGGTCTGGAGTGCCTGCCCGTACGCCACCGGCCCGCCACCCGCGCCGCCCTCGTCGGCGCCGGCTTCGCCGACCACCGGCGCTGGCGCTACCTCCGCCGCGGGCTGCCCGCCCCCGAACTCCCCCGCGTCCCGGGCCTCCTCGTCGGCCCCGGCCCCGACGGCGACCCGCGGAAGCGGCAGTTGACCGTACGGGACGCGCGGGGCGACGCCGTCGTCGCCGAAGCCCTGATCGGCGGCCACGGCGGCTACGGCGCCCTGTGGTGGATCGGCGTCGAGGAACACGCCCGCGGCCGCGGTCTCGCCCGCCGCCTCCTCGGCTCCGCGCTCGCCACGCTGACGGACGACCTGCGCGCGACGCAGGTCATCCTGCTGCTGGACGACGACGACACCGACGCCACGGCCCAGGACATCCGGGACCGTACGGCCGCGGGCGCGCTCTACGACCGCGCGGGCTTCACCGAGATCGACGTCCTGCACGCCTTCATCCGCCCCCGCGCCGACGGCCCGTGAGGGCCGCGGACGAGTGGTACGCCCGCACGACAGGCCGCAGACTCCGCGGCGTTCCGTGACCGACCGGGGCCCCGCCCCCCGTACGGGGCCCCTGCCGGCGCTCACCGCCTGCGTCGGGTCCGGGGCCGCCGCGGTTGTCCCGCGCGACGGCCCCGGCCCGTGCCGGTCCCAGGGGCCGGGACCGCCCCGCCGTACGCCCGGCGTAGCGCGGCCGGCCCCCGTATCCGGCCCCGCCGCCGAGCGGTTGCGGCGACTGGGACCGAGAATGTGTGCCGCGGCGCGGACCTGACAAGGCGGATCGGCGTTCGTGTCCGTTCGGAACGGAGCTCACCCGTTCCGAACGTGCGCGAACGCGCCGCGAACAAGGCCGATTTCAAGGTCGCGGGCGATCGCCCGTACCGCCATGCTGGGGTCGTGATCCACGAGGAGGACGGCTTGCCAGGGCAGCGGCCGGTGCAGCCGGAGTCCCCGCGGGCGCCCCGGCCGGGGCAGCTCCGTACGCGCGCCGAGTACCTGGCCGCGCTGCGGGAGTTGCGCACCTGGTCCGGGCTGACGTATCGCGAGCTGGAGGCCAAGGCCGGCACGCACGCCGACTCCCTCCCGGCCAGCACCATCGCCACCACCCTCGGCCGGACCACGCTCCCCCGGGAACGTTTCGTGGACGCCTTCACCCGCGCCTGCGGCCTGGCAGAGCAGGACGTCGGCCCGTGGCTGGAGGCACGCCGCCGCATCGCCACCCACGAACAGGCGGGCCCGCCGCCCGGGAAGGACGACGACACCGAGCCAGAGCCCCCTCCGGCCGGGCCCGTCCCGCGGTGGCGAAGGGCCGCCGCGCTGCTGGCGGCGGTGGGGATCGGCGCCGGAGGCGCGCTGGGCGTACAGGCGCTGCTGTCGGAGCCCTCCGGCCCCGGCGAGCCGCGCGCGGCGGTCGGCAACCACGCGGTGCCCGGTCTCGGCCTGAAGGCCGTGGGCAGTTGGGCCGAGATCCGGCCGTCCCGCAGCCCCGAGTTCTGCGTCACGGAGGGTACGGACCGCACGGGCCGCTACCGCACGGCGGTCGCGGCCCAGCGGCCCTGCGCGGAGGCGGCCCTGCCGCGGGTCTACCTCGAACCGGTCGGCGAGGGCGCCGTACAGATCCAGTGGCACCACCCGGAGCACGGCATCGGCTGCCTGACCGCCATGCGCGAGGGCCCCGGCCGCGGGCTGCTCGAACCGCGCGAGGCGTGCGCCGACGACGACCCTGCGCAGCGCTTCCGCCTCGAAGCGGCCGGCCAGGGAGCCGACAGGCGCTTCCGCATCCGCCCGGGCGGCGGCGGGTGCCTGGCGCCGCGCGACGAGGACACCGCCCCCGGCGCCGCGATGGCCCAGACCCGGTGCTCGGACGCGGCGGAGCAGGAGTTCACGATCAGCCTGACCCCGCCGCCGTAGCGGACCGCCTCAGTCGAGGACCGTCCAGGTGCCCCTGTTCTGCTTGTCGTCGGGCTGCAGGATGGGGTCCATCTGGTACGTCACGCTCGTGATCTCCGCGTCCTCCGGCACGTCGAAGATCATCCAGCCGGTGGTCTCGTCGCCCGGCGGGAGGTACAGGTTGAGGGGCAGGGACGCCCCGGCGGTGGGGTCGCCGGGCTTGGAGGGGTAGGCGTTCCCGTCCGCGTCGACGACATGCGCTCCGATGTTGCCGGTCTCGTCGTAAGCGGTGTCGCCGGTGCTGAGGATCGTGAACTCCGCCGCGACCAGGCGCTTGCCGGGGCCCGCCCCGAAGGTGGCCATCGCCGGTTCCGCGTCGTCCTCGTAGGCGTTCAGCGTGGTGTCGCTCTGTACGCTCCCGGAGCCGCCCAGGCCGGCCGCACCCTCCAGCGAGAGGGTGTCGCCGACCTTGGCGCCGAACGGCTCCGTGCTGCTGGGCGCGGCGGTCGGCGTCTGCTCGGTGCCGGACGGCACGGCGCCGGCGTCCGCGGCGGCGCCGGCGTCGGCGGCGGCGCCGGCGTCCGGGCCCTGGCTGGATTCGGCGTCGGCGCCGTCCCCGACGGAGAGGTCGGAACCCCCGCACGCCGTGAGGACGGTGGCGAGTGCGACGGCTGCGGCGGTGGACACGATGGTGCGGTGCATGTGGTTTCCCCGTGGTCGGCCCGTAGTCAACCGGGCGTGAAGTCACAGGGATTATGGGGTCTGGACATGCGCGCCGGGTGCCGTTTCTGTCACCGAACGGCATCAGAGTGGGCGGCCCGGCGGCGGTCCGGGTTCAGGACGGCGACGCGTAGTGGGCGGCGAGGGCCGCGGCGCGGTCGCGCAGGGCCGTACGCAGCCACTCGGGGGTCAGCGCCTCGGCGTCCGTCGCGAGTTGCCACACCGCCCACTCGGCGTGCCGCGCGTCCTGGAAGGCCACCTCCAGCCGCAGCCGCCCGTCCGGCTCCACGTCCTCGGCGAGTACGGCGAGCGCGGTGCCCACCAACTCCTCGCGGCGCCGCGGCGTGATCCGTACCGCCACGGCGACCTGGTCCCCGCCGCTACGGAACCGGGCGCTCCGCTCCTGCCACGCCCGGTCGAGGTCGACGCGCTCGGGGCGCTGCGCGGGTTCGGGGAGTTCCTCCGCGGCGCGAACCCGCGCGAGGCGGTAGGTGCGGTCGGCGCCGTCGCGGGCGGCGAGCAGGTAACCCTTGTCCCGCACGGTCACCAGGCCGATCGGGTCCACCGTGCGCCACGCGGCGGCCCGCCCCTCGGGGGCGTAGCGGATCCGCAGCTTCCGCCCGGCGAACACGGCGCCGCGGATGGCGGCCAGCACCTCGTCCGGTACGTCGTCGGCGGTGAGCGGGCGGGCGAGGAGGTCGGTCTCGGGGTCGACGAGAAGCCGTTCCGCGACTCCCGCGGCGGTGTCGCGGTAGCCGGGCGGCAGCGCGTCGACCACCTTGAGCATCGCCGACGCGAGCGCCGAGCCGAGCCCGAACGCCTGCGCGCCGCGCCGCGATCCGGCGATGAGGAGGGCGAGGGCCTCGTCGTGGTTGAGCCCGGTCAGCTCCGTACGGAACCCGGGCAGCAGCGCGAACCCGCCGTGCCGCCCGCGCTCGGAGTGCACCGGCACCCCGGCCGCGGACAGCGCCTCGATGTCGCGCAGCACGGTGCGGGTGGAGACCTCCAGCTCCCGCGCGAGCGTGGCCGCGGAGAGCCGCCCGCGCTGGCGGAGCAGCAGGACCAGCGAGACCAGGCGATCGGCGCGCATACGAAAAAATCTAGCAGGATATACGACACAGGATGTCGTCATTGGTTGCCAGGCTGACGCCCATGGAACGTACAGCGATAAACCCGGTCACCTGGTCGACGGAGATGGGCTTCAACCAGGGCGAACTGGTCTCCGGCCACACCCGCACCCTCTTCGTCTCCGGCCAGACCGCCATGAGCCCCGAGGGCCGGCCGCGGCACGAGGGCGACATGGCCGCGCAACTGAGCCTCAGCCTCGACAACCTGGAGGCGGTCCTCGCCGGGGCGGACATGTCCCTGGACAACCTCGTCCGCCTCAACGTCTACACCACCGACGTCGACGCCCTCTTCCCGCACTACGGCGAACTCGCCGCCCGCCTCGCCGCGGCGAAGGCGGCCCCGGCGACGACGATGCTGGGCGTCACCCGCCTGGCGATCCCGACCCTCCTGGTCGAACTGGAAGCCACCGCCGTCGCGTAGCGCGCCCCGGGGCCCGGCCGGCGGGTGCCGGCCGGGCCCCGGGGTCCCGGGTGCGGGTTTCAGCGTTTGAGGGTGAAGGTGAAGTCGCCGGTCTGTCTGGCGTTGAGGCGGATCGCCGAGATGAGCCTCCCCTCGTCGATCAGGCGTTCCGCCTCCGCCCGCGTGAGGGCGCAGCCGTCGGCGATCAGCCGTACCGGGCGGACCGGGATCCGGGCCGCGAAGCGCACCGTGACGTCGATGACCTCGCGGTGCAGGTGGTCCGTGCCGCCCGTGTCCAGGCGCCAGGCGCCCGTCCAGTCCAGCGCGACGCGGTTGCGGCGCTGGAGGGCCGGGTCCTGGAGCAGGGTGGCGGCCAGGTGGATGTCGTCGTGGTGGAACCGGGCCAGGAGTCCGGGGCGTACGGAGCGTACGTTCACCCGCTCCAGGACCGTGAGCTTCGCCGTCGCCCCGCAGCCCGTACAGAGCGCGAGGAGCCAGACGTCGAGGAGCTTGTGGTGGGCGTTGACGCGGAACTTGCCGTTCGCCCGGAAACGCTCCGACGCGCACGCGTGACAGCGGCGGCGGACGAGCGGCAGGCAGGTGGGCATGACCAACCAGTCTGTGAGCACAGAAGTACACCGGTAACTGTGTGAGAAAACCGCAGCAAGAAGCAGCGCGACGGCGCCTGCACGAAGCGGCGCACGGCGCGCGACCAATCAGCGCCTGGGAGGTCTCACACGGTGTACAACGGCACGCCCTTGCCTGGGGGACTCGGTCGGCGGACACGGTACGGGCGCGGGGCGGCGCTCCTCAAGGGATTTCCCCAGGTCGTAAAAGTGTGGACGACTCCGCGGGCGATCACCTACTGTGTGACGGCACGCCCTGAGACGGTCGGAAGGAGGCGAGTGCCGTGAAGTTCACCCTTACCCAGCGCTCCCCTCGTCCGCAGTCCGGCGTGGTTCGTATGTCCTGACGGGAGCGCGCCGCACAGCACGTATCCCGGAGGAATCCATGACCGATACGGTCATCCGCGCGCTCACCGAGAGCGACGCCCATCTTTTCGACGCCCTGCCCGACCCCCTCGCCGCCTGCGAGACGCACCGCCGCACCCGGTTCCGTACGGAGTGGAAGCGCGTCGCCCTGCGCGACGGCCGGGTCGTCGCCCGCGGCGCCTGGTGGGGCGGCCCCGACGACGCGGAACCCCTCAGCGTCAACTGGTTCGACGTGGCCGAGGGCGAGGAGGAGGCGGGAGTCCAGCTCCTGCGCTCCGTGCCCTGGCGGGTCGGACTCGAAATCAACCTGCCCGGCGACTGGCGCGACGACCCCGCCCTGCGGGCCGCCGCCGACGCCCGTTTCGCCGCTGCCCGCGCCGCCGGGTACGAACTGCTCGTCGAGCGGTACCTCTACCGTTGGACCCCCGGCCACGGCCTCCCCGAGCGCCCCGGCCGGCTGCGCTTCAGCGCCGAGCCCGACGACAGCGTGTTCTACGACGCCCTGCGCCGCATCCACTCCGCCACCCTGGACGCCCACGCGCTCAAGGCCATCGAGGAAGGCGGCCTGGACCAGGCGGCGCAGGAAGAACTCGACTTCTTCCACTGGTGCCCCTCCCCGAGGGAGTGGTGGCAGACCGCGTACACGCCGGAGGGCGAGCTGGCGGGCATCCACATCCCCGCCCACAACCCCTCGGGCCCGATCGTCGGCTTCATCGGCGTCGTGCCCGAACACCGCGGCCACGGCTACGCCTACGACCTGCTCGCCGAGTGCACCCACTTCCTCGTCGAGCAGGGCGCGGAGTTCATCAGCGCCGCGACGGACCGGGGGAACTTCCCCATGGCCGCGAACTTCGCCAAGGCCGGCTATCCCGTCGTCAGGGAGCGCGTCAACTTCCACCCGACGGACCTGAAGGCGTAGCGCGAGGGGCGAGGGGCCCGGCGGCGCGCCGGGCCCCTCGCCCCTTCGGCTCCGGGCACCGCGGGGTTCAGGCGCCCACGGTGCCGTCGATGCCCTCCCGCAGGAAGTCCGCGTGCCCGTTGTGCCGCCCGTACTCCAGGAGTACGTGCACCATCACCATCCGCAGCGACACCTCCTCGTCCCACCGCGGCTGGTACCCGGCCAGGTCGAGGGACTCCGCCTCCCGCTCGATCCGGCGCGACCGCTCGACCTCCGCCTCCCAGGCGCCGAACGCCTCGGCCCTGGTCGACCCGCTCGCGTCGTACGCCGCCTGGAAGTCGGTCCGGTCGGACCAGACCATGGGCGCGTCGTGGTCCTCGAACACGCGCCGGAACCAGGCCCGTTCCACCTCCGCCATGTGCCGCACCAGGCCGAGCAGCGAGAGCGTGGACGGCGGCATCGAATTCCGCCGCAGTTCCTCGTCGCTCAGCCCCTCGCACTTCCTGGCGAGAGTGGCGCGGTGGTAGTCGAGGGAGGCCCGCAGCGTGTCGCGCTCGCTGCCCAGCCGCGGCGGTCCCACACGGTTGTCGACGGTCACGTGCCGTACCCCTCAGTCGTGCATGCGGTTCGGGACCAGTATCCCTTCGGCCGCGCGGCCGCCGGAGCCGCTTCCCGACGGGAGCGGTCAGTCGACCGGGGGTGCCTGCCCGGTCCCGGCCGCGATCAGGTCCGCGAGCCGCCGGGCGGTGTCGAGGTGGGGGGTGAGCCGGGTCTTGGTCATGGCGAAGGAGACACCGGTGTCGGTGTCGGCATACACGTAGCTGCCGCCGCCGCCGACCCAGCCGAACGTGGCGGGTGTCTCGTCCGGCGGGGTGCCGATGCGGCCGAGCGGATAGCCCAGGGCCAGCCGCGCGTGGTTGCCGAAGACCCGGTCGGTGCCCTCGAAGGCCGGCGCCGTCAACTCCGCGAGCTGGTCTGCGCCGACGAGCCGGCCGTCGAGGACCGCGGCGTTCATGGCGGCGATTCCCCGCGCGGTGAAGGTACCGACCGAGGGGATGTCCGCTTGCAGGATCTCGTGGCTGTTGCCCATGGCCGCGGTCGGCCGCAGTTCCCACGGCGCAAGAACGGCGTCGTCGCCATCGCCACCGCCGTCGCCACCGTCGTCGGGCGGGGCGGCCGGGGGCGGTGCGGCGTCTTCGAGTCGTGCCAGCCGGGACAGGTCGGCTCGGGGCACGCCGAAGTACAGGTCACCGTCGATGCCCAGGGGCGCGGCGACCCACTCGTGCAGGAGCTGTCCCATGGGTTTGCCCGTGGCCCGGCGTGCGACCTCGCCGACGAGGAAGCCGTAGGTGAAGGAGTGGTACCCCGTCTCGGTCCCGGGCGGCCACCGCGGCTCGGCGCCGGCGATCGCGGTGCAGACCCGCGACCAGTCGGCCAGGCCGGCGGGGCCGATGCCCCGGGGCATCGCCGGCACGCCGGCCGAGTGTGTCAGCACGTGCCGAAGAGTCGCGGCCGCCTTCCCGCGGGCACCGAACTCCGGCCACACGTCGGCCACCGGTGTGTCGTACCCGACGGCACCGGTCCTGACGAGCAGGTGGGCGATCAGCGACGTCATGGCCTTGCCGGCGGAGAAGCTGAAGAACGGAGTCTCCGGGGTCACCCTGCGCCCGGTCCGGCCGTCGGCGACACCGGCGACGGCGTCGACGACGAGGGCGCCCCGATGGTGAACGGCGACCTGCAAGCCGGTTTCCGCGCCGGCAGCGACGAGTTCGTCGAGGACGCCTTGGACCTGCTGCTGGAGTGCGGGCATCATCGCCACCGGCTCGGCCAGGTCACTGTCCCACACCTCACACCCGTCGACCGGGGCATGTTCAGCCATGCCGGACTCATCGAACCACGGCGTCACCTGAAGCAACGGGGCCGGGGTGAAGCCGGGCTAGGCGGCGCGCGGCGGCTCCTCGGGGCGCTCGTCGGGGGCTTCCGCCTCACCGGGCCGCGCGGGCCGCCCGGAACGACCGGGCTCACCCGGCTTACCGGTGGTGGAGACGGAGCGGAGGCGGGGTTCCGGCGCGGGTTCTTCCGCGGGCGGCGTGAGGGGGCGGCGCTCCTGCTTGCCCCAGACGCCCACGCCGACCAGCATCAGCGCGGCGCCGATCACGGCGTTCGCCGTCCCGACGTCCAGCCCGGTGCCGTCGGTGCTGACCTTCAGCCCGCCGACCGCCTGGCTCTGCCGGAGCATCCACAGCGCGGTGATGAAGAGCACCAGCAGCGCGGCGAGGATGACCAGGCGGCGCGAGCGCGTCAACGTCCCGTAGATGGCCACCAGCGCGGCGACCGCGAAGGGCAGGAAGATCGAGCCGAAGAGCTGCGCCCGGGTCCCGGAGATCCCGTCGAAGACGCTGCCAAGCCCGTAGAAGCGACCGTCCCGGCCGTTGTACCAGGGCCGCCAGACACTCCAGACCACGCCCACCACACCGGCGAGGACGAGGACGGATCCGGCGATCCAGCGCTTGTTGTGCGCGGTGTTCTCCAGCATCTTCGTACTCCTCCGATGCCGTAGTCCCCCATCCGACGCTACGTCCCACGTGCCTCTCCCGCCACCGGAAGAACAAAAGGCGCACCTGCGGCGAACAACTAGAGTCGGATTCGACTACTTCTGGGGGGCACGGACCACGCATGCGCATTTCCTTCCTGCTGCACAATACGTACGGAATCGGGGGCACCATCCGTACGACCTTCAACCTCGCCCAGGCGCTCGCGGAGCGCCACGACGTCGAGCTGGTCTCCGTCTTCCGGCACCGCGACGAGCCCATGATGGAAGCCCCGCGCGGCATCCCCATCCGTACGCTCGTCGACCTGCGCCGAACGAGCCCGCACTACGCGGGCGACCTGCCGGACCACCGAAAACCCGCCCGCGTCTTCCCGCGCGGCGACGGCCGGCACAAGCAGTACAGCAAGCTCACCGACGACCGCATAGGCGCCTATCTGCGCACCGTGGACGCCGACGTCGTCATCGGCACCCGCCCCGGACTCAACGTCCACATCGCCCGCCAGACCCGCCGCGGCCCCGTCCGCGTCGCCCAGGAACACCTCACGCTCGACGGCCACGGCGGGCGCCTGCGCCGCGAACTCGGCATCCGCTACGGCCTCCTCGACGCGGTCACCACCGTCACCGAAGCCGACGCCCACGCGTATCGCACCCGCCTGCACCTCCCCGGCGTCCGCATCGAGGCGATCCCCAACAGCGGGCCGACACCGGCGGCCGCCCCCGCCACCGGCACCGCGAAAGTCGTCGTCGCCGCCGGCCGGCTGACCAAGGTCAAGCGCTACGACCTCCTGATCGAGGCGTTCCACAAGGTCGCCGCCGCGCGCCCCGACTGGACGTTACGGATCTACGGCAGCGGCGACCGAACGGGCAACGAGCGCGACGCCCTGCGGGCGCAGATCGCGGATCTCGGGCTCGCGGAGCACGTCTTCCTGATGGGCAACGCGAACCGCATGGAGAAGGAGTGGGTCAAGGGCTCCATTGCGGCGGTGACATCGAGCAAGGAGTCGTTCGGCATGACGATCGTGGAAGCGATGCGCTGCGCGCTGCCGGTCGTCGCCACGGACTGCCCGCACGGGCCGAGCGAGATCATCGCGGACGGCATGGACGGCCGCCTGGTCCCCGTCGGCGACGCGAACGCCGTGGCGGACGCGCTACTTGAGCTGATCCAGGACGACGACCTGCGCCGCCGCATGGGAGCCGCGGCCCTCATCGCCTCCGAACGCTTCGACCCGTCACGGATCGCGGCCCGCCACGAGGCGATCTTCACGGAACTGAGGGAGCACCCCCACCCCCGAGGCCCCCTCCGCGACCTGGCCCTACGCTCCCGCGCCACGGCCTACGGCAGCGCCTGTTCGGCACGGCACTTGGCCGCTACCGCGCTGCGCCGAGCCCGGAGGCGAAGTCGGTGAACGCGTGCCAGGCGTCGGCGGAGAAGGTGAGCGTGGGGCCGTCGGGGTCCTTGGAGTCACGGACGTGAACGGCGGCGGGGGTGGCGGCAACCTCGACGCAGTTGCCGCCTTCGCTACCGCTGTAGGACGACTTGCGCCAGTCGAGGGCGATTTCGATGCAGTTGCCGCCTTCGCTATCGCTGTAACTGCTCTTGAACCACGCCAGCGTGCTCACAGCTCTCCCAAGACCTGCTCGATCAAGTCGAGTGATTCGCGAGGCGCCAGCGCCTGCGCCCGGATGATGCCATAGCGCCCCTCGATCTCGCGGACCCTTTCCCGCTCCATGATCAGTTGGCTGGTGCCCTGCACCTCCACGTACGCAATCCTGCCCTGGTCCTCGGCCTCAAGCAAGGTCAGCGCCCCGTCCAGGCAGGCGTGGTCTTCCCGGTCCGTGGGCATGACCTGGATCTCGACATTCGGCCGCTGTCCGGTCAGAAGGAGGTGCTCCAACTGGCCGCGCAGCACGCCTTTTCCACCGATCGGCCGTCGCAGCACAGTCTCTTCAAGCACGAAGCTCAGAATGGGCACGGGCTGGCGATCGAAGATCGCCTGTCGGTCCAGTCGAGCGGCAACTCGTTGCTGGATGATGTCCTCATGCACCGGCGGACGACGGGCCTGTAGGACAGCGCGGGCGTATTCCTCGGTTTGCAGCAAGCCCCAGACCACCTGCGGGTCGTACGCGTGCAACTCCACCGCCGCCTTCTCCAGAGCGGCGAAGTCCTCGAAGAACGTCGGGTACCGGACCCGCGCCAGTTCCTCCTTCATCACCTTCAGCAACCCGCCCGCGTCCACTGCCACATCCGCCTGATCGACATACTCAGAACGCGGAATCCGCCGCCCCTGCTCGACCGCCCCGACCATGAACTCGCTGTACCCGATCCGCCCGGCCAATTGCGGCTGTGTGATACCAAGTCGTTCGCGCAGGATCTTCTGCTGCCGCCCGAACGTGCGCAGGATCGCGGCCCCCTCACCCTCGACCGGTCGACTCGGACGCTTGGATTCCGCCATACTGAATCGCCTCCCCACTTGCGATACGTGTCCGGTACAGCACTCTCCGTAGGCGCTGTACGCCTGGCCAGGGTATTCGCCTCACCGGCACCGTGGGGATCCATGAATCCCCCAACGATTGCACGAGAACCGGAACGCGCCCCAGGCGCACAACCAACCGCGCTCGCCCGGACGTTCGCGATGCAGTTCACGTCCAGCCGCCGTGGCGCCCGCCTCGCTCGTCTGCTTGCCGTTCAGCGGCTGGAGACGTGGGGCTTCCCCCGCGACGAGGAGGTGTCGCTGGCGCTGGAGACGGTGGTCGCGGAGTTGTCCGCGAACGCCGTGCAGCATGGGCGGGTGCCCGGGCGGGACTTCCACGTGGCGATGCGGCTCCGCGTCGACGGCGTGCTCCGTATCGAGGTGGCCGACGCACGACGCGAACGGGTGCCGGTACGGGAGCGGCGGTACGACGTGGAGGACGAGCGCGGGCGGGGGCTGCTGCTCGTGGAGGCGATGGCGGACCGGTGGGGGGTGGCGGAGCGCAAAGCCGTGGGAAAGATCGTGTGGTGCGAGCTTGATACCTGACGCCGCCCTACGCGGCCTTCGTGCTCGGAGACGGAGAAATTGCGCCGTAACTCGCGGTAACACCCCCCAATCCGCACCGAATCAGGCCCCCAGCGCCGACTTTCGCCCCTCCAGGCGCACTCACCCACCGGGCAGCCGCCAGATCCGCCCCAGGCCACCCGGAATGCGCGCCACCGCTACAAAGTCGCCGCAACGGCAGCCAGAAACCCGGGCAAAACCCCCACTCAGCCCGGGTTTCGCCCCATCGCCACCCGCCAAGCCGCACCCGACCAGAAGCCCCACGGGGACCACCCCGCCGGTGGCGCCGACAAGCGGGCGGGCCCCGGTGCCATCCGCCGCCGGCGCCGGGGCCGTCCGCGCCCGGGGCGGGCCGGCTCCGGTGGGTCGGCCCCCGTCGCGGGATGACCGATCCGTACGCCGCTTCAAGGGGCGCCGCTCCCTCCGGGCCACCCATAGCCGCCGGTCTTTCGGGCCGGAGTCCGGTGTCAAGGGTGGGGCGAAGCCCCATCGCGAAGCGACGCTCCTCG